>JAILBC010000022.1 GCA_024681295.1 Bacteroidales bacterium | reverse complement strand
ATGAGCGAAGAGGTATGGGGCCAAGTGAAAGACCTCGCCAAGAAACAGCTTAGCGGCAAGAGTCTCTACGTCGTCGACGCTTTCTGCGGCGCCAACAAGGACACCCGCATGGCCGTCCGCTTCATCATGGAAGTAGCCTGGCAGGCCCACTTCGTGCTCAACATGTTCATCAAACCTACCGCTGAGGAACTCGCCGACTTCAAGCCCAACTTCACCGTTTACACCGCCTCCAAGGCCAAGGTTGACAACTACAAGGAGCTCGGCCTGAACAGCGACACCTGCGTGGCCTTCAACGTGAGCAGCCGCGAGCAAGTCATCCTCAACACCTGGTACGGCGGTGAGATGAAGAAAGGCATGTTCTCGATGATGAACTACTACCTGCCGCTGCAAGGCATCGCTGCCATGCACTGCTCTGCCAACACCGACATGCAAGGCGAAAACACCGCCATCTTCTTCGGCCTCTCCGGCACCGGCAAGACCACCCTCTCCACCGACCCGAAACGTCTGCTCATCGGCGACGACGAGCACGGCTGGGACGATGAAGGCGTGTTCAACTTCGAAGGCGGCTGCTATGCCAAGGTCATCAACCTCGACAAGGACAGCGAGCCCGACATCTACAACGCCATCCGCCGCAACGCCCTGTTAGAGAACGTCACCGTCGATGCCAACGGCAAGATCGACTTCAAGGACAAGAGCGTGACCGAAAACACCCGCGTCTCCTACCCCATCGAACACATCGAGAAGATTGTGAAGAACGTGCGTCCCATCAGTTCAGGTCCTGCCGCCAAGAACGTCATCTTCCTCAGCGCTGATGCCTTTGGCGTGTTGCCTCCCGTCAGCATCCTGACACCCGAGCAGTGCAAGTACTACTTCTTGAGCGGCTTCACCGCCAAGTTGGCCGGTACCGAGCGCGGCATCACCGAACCCACACCTACCTTCAGCGCCTGCTTCGGCCAAGCCTTCCTTGAACTGCACCCGACCAAATACGCCGAGGAGCTGGTGAAACGCATGGAGAAGAGCGGCGCCAAGGCTTACTTGGTGAACACCGGCTGGAACGGCACCGGAAAACGCATCTCCATCAGAGACACCCGTGGCATCATCGACGCCATTCTCGATGGCAGCATTGAGAAGGCCCCGACCAAGATGATCCCGTACTTCAACTTCGAAGTGCCCACCGCATTACCGGGCGTCGACCCGAACATCCTCGATCCGCGCGACACCTACGCCGACAAGAGCGTCTGGGAAGAGAAGGCCAAAGACCTCTCCTCACGCTTCATCAAAAACTTCGAGAAGTTCACCACCAACGACGCAGGCAAGGCTCTTGTGGCCGCTGGCCCGCGGCTGTAAGCCATTAAAAAACCCCGCCGTTTGGCGGGGTTTTGTTTTTAAAACCTTTAGAGACGTGGCGCGCCACGTCTCTAAGTTTTTTAGGAATTCAGCATCACCGGCATCAGCAGCATGAGGATGTCCTCCCCTGCCGTCTCGTTGTTGACCGGCGTGAGGATGCCAGCACGGTTCGGTGCCGACATCTCAAGCTTCACCTCCTCGGTATCAAGGTTGTTCAGCATCTCCTGGAAGAAACGCGAGTTGAAGCCAATCTCGATGTCGTCGCCTGTGTAACTGCAAGCGAGACGCTCCTTGGCCTCGTTGTAGAAATCGATGTCCTCAGCGGTGAGCAGGATCTCCTGCCCGGCGATCTTGAAGCGCACCTGATGGGTGGCCTTGCTGGAAAACACGGCGACACGACGGATGGCCGACAAGAACAGCTGACGGTCGATGACCAACTGGTTGGGATTGTTGGCAGGAATCACCGCCTCATAGTTCGGATAGTGGCCCTCGATGAGACGGCACACCAGCTTGTAATCGCCAAACACGTAGGAGGCATTGGTGCGGTTAAACTCGATCTTCACCGGCTCATCGCCCAGCGAACCCAGGATGTTCTTCAGCTGGTTGATGGGCTTCTTGGGCATGATGAACGTGGCCTGCACGTCGGAACGGAGGTCGGTGCGGCGATAACGCACCAACTTGTGGGCATCGGTGGCCACAAAGGTCATGTGGTTATCCTTCATCTCCATCAGCACACCCGACATGATCGGACGGATCTCGTCGTTACCGGTGGCAAACACGGTCTTCTCGAAGCCACGAGCCAACACGTCAGCAGGAATCTCCCAAGCAGAGGTATCCTCCATGACGGGAATCTGCGGGAACTCGTCACTCTTGTGGCCCGATAGCTTGTACTGGCCCTCGCCGGCATTGAGCACCACGGCCAAGGTATCCTCGGCGACATTCACGGTAACCGGAACATCAGGGAAGTTCTTCATGATGTCGAGCAGGATACGGGCAGGGATGGTCACCTCGCCGACACCTTCCATGACATCAGGCGTCACATTGACCGTCATCGTGGTCTCAAGGTCGGAGACCGTGATTTTCAATCCCGAATCGCTCAGCTGGAACAGGAAGTCGTCCAGGATGGGCAGAGTGTTGTTCGAGCCGATAACGCCGCTCAAGGCCTGAAGGCTCTTCAGAAGCTTTAAACTTGATACGATAAATTTCATCTTTTCTTTGTATTTTGTTATTATTATCTTTCGCTATTATCCTAATATTCGAAACTACAAAAATACAAAAAAAATCGGTTTTCAATCATTTTTTTCTTAAAAAAGATTATGTTATCCCGCCTCGCTGCGCTCGGCGGGATAGGATTGGAGGGCCTCTTTTCTACCGACCTAGCATCCCTACGGGATGCGGACAGTACATTTCGGACGACTACGGGATGCGGACAGCACATTTCGGACGACTACGGAAGGCGGACAGCACATTTCGGACGACTACGGGATGCGGACAGTACATTTCGGACGACTACGGGATTCCAGCGCGCTTCAAACGGCTCAGGAAGCCTGTAAGGGCCTCGTAGGGCGTCACCACGTACTCGAAATAGGCGTTGTCAGACTTTACGGAACGGTTTTTCTCACTCATGTCGGAGAGACGGGTGTTGATGGTGCCATATGTGGCATGCACCTGCAACTGACCGTCACCGCAATTGTAGTTGATATAGGTCATGAACAAGTCGTTCTTGAAGAAATAGGTGATCACACCCAAACGCCGATCGAACATCACATAGCCGTCGACATAACGATTCACGATATGCCCACCAAGACTACCAATACCGATCTTACCTACCGAGACAAAGGCACGCAACTCGGGATTCCAAACCATCTTCAATGAAGGAATAACGATAGTTTTATCATAAAAACCACCACTAGCAATTTCGGGATAAGCGGTGAGTTCCATATCGGTTTGCAATTGGACCGCTGCCTCCTCACCCTGCTCCGTCCTCACATAATCCACATAACCAGTCTTGGTGAGGTCGACAGCCTCGCTTTCCACCAAGGCATAAATCTCAGCAATGTCGGCCAAAACCTGATTATCGAACACAGGCGCGTTGAACACGATGAGCACCTCTATGGTGAGACTGTCGTTGGGGTAGTTGACATAATCGCCATAACAAGCAAACTCCGTCAAACCAGCGTCGAATCCAAGATCGGAGGCACCATGCATGGTGGTCACGCAACGGTCGTCGAGTGTCTGTGTATGCTTCTCGTCACGGACCACATAGCGCTTCTGTTCCTCGTCGTAGCTCATATCGCCATTTTGCGTGGTCACCACCACCGTCTCGGGATTCATGGGCTTCATGAAGTTGACATGATAACCGCCCTTGCTGCCAAACTCGTAACAGAGCCCGTTAAAGAATCCCTGGCGCACTTTCTTGACTTTGTCCATATCCACTGGAATGCTCACGCTCGAAGGATCAATCTCCACCGAGGAGGCAAACCAGACGGTATCCTCCAGACAGGATTGTTCCAGACGGAAGAAGCCTTCGTAGAGGTCAAAGGGATTGCTGGCCGTTGATGTAATCTCACCCTTGAAGCCGAAATATGGACTCAGCATGAAGCCCAGCGAGTCGGACACCTCGGCATGGGCCACCGTCACGCTGTCCACAGGACCGATGACGTCGAAAAACAGCGGCGTGGCCACACCTTCCGAGTCGATATAGTCCTTGATACCTAAGGCTGAATAATCGTGCCGGCTATAAATGGATACCGCAGCGTCCTTATACTCATGCATCCGGATTACCGTGTCGGCTATGATGGTGGCGTGCTCAAGTGGGCTAATGGCAGCGTTGCGCTGGATTTCAACATTGCCATTCCAAGGCATAATTTCCGCATCGGCCACATGGATGTATTTCACCCCATGGGCATGGATGACATAGTCGTTCATGTCGTAGTCGGCATTGGTGCTCAAGAACGAGAGCGAGTCGTGTTCAGGCAAAAGAGACACGAACTCGGAGGCCTGGCCCGAAAGGTGGATGTTGTTGGTGGCCATATTCCACTCCGCTTGGTTCAAAGAGCAGAGGAACTGGTTCAACGGGAAGTCGAGATGGCTCTCCGAGTCGAGGTATTCGTAACGCACCATCTTGGAGGCCAGATTCACGTGAGAGCGGTAGTTCTCGGCGAGGAAAGCCCGTGTTGTCCCGTCCTGGTCGTACAGCATGAAATCAGACGAGTCGGCCACAAACGAGCGGCTGTCGAAGTCGAAGTACTTGGAGTCGAAACGGGTCAGTCCAAAGGTCAGCACGCCGTCGCCACCGAAGCCCTGGTCAGAGAGCCTCGTCACTCCTCTAAAAAAGGTGCTGTCGTAGAGGCAGATGGGCTCATCCTTGGTGGTGGCATTGAGTTGCGGCACTGTGACGTCCCATTTGATGTCCATCGGACCGCAGGAAGCCTTCGGGAAGCCCACTCCGCCGCTTTGCTCATGCATTCGGAACGACTGGACCTCGGCAACCACAGAATCGAGGTAAAAGTTGAAGTTTTGTGACATATACTCCGCCGTCTCCACATCCAGTTGGCCAGCGCCATAGAAACCCTCATTGGAGAGATGAACCTTTTGATGATAGTCACCTTTGCCACCGTAGGTAGGATAGCTGTCGCCCTGCCCGTTTCCGATGGTATGGTCGAAACCCAGCGAATGGTCTTCCATGACCACCAACGGCTGGTGGATGTCGGGGAAGATGCCACCCGACACCAGACGGCCTTTGAAGGCGATGTCCTCGCTATTGAGGTTGTCGAGGCTGTTCACTGAGAAGGGCTCCAGACAGTAATAGAATTTGCCGGCAAGATCCTCTTCGGTGAGCGTGTCGGCGGGCAACTCCAGATTAAAGCTACCTCCGTTGATATTCCTATAGAATTTGTAAGCGTTGCCTGGGCTATTGAACAAGGGATAGTCTGGGGTCTCCCTGACACTCGACTTGTTGTCGCTTTCGTCGATCTTCAGCTCACCCGAGAGACGTTCCAATAGGCCTTCCACAGGATAGACCTTGCCGTTGAAGCGGGCATAGAAGCGCAACGAGTCCACCTGATTCATCTCGATGGAGAAGGTCTGATAATTGAACTCGCAGTCTTTGGTGAAGAACTCGTACATGCCAGCCATCACGCAGCCCGAAAATTTGAAATTACGGTTCCGTTTCATGACGAGCATGGCGTTATCGGGCAGGATGACCACATGCTTGAAGTCGCTCAGCGTCACCGAAGGCACGTCGGCCTTGCTCTGATAGTCGCGGACGCCAAACACCAGCATATCGTTCGACCGCAGCATCAGGCTGATGTTCGGATGTTTGTTGGTGGTACGTGTCTGGAACTTGATGACATCGAAATCGAACTCGTTATGGGCAGAGGCGAGTACATCGAAGAAACGGTCGAGCACAGTCACCTGCTGCAATTCCTTGTCGTATTCGACATAGCCTTCCGCCTGGAGGTTCAGGATGAGCGAGAGCACTTGTGACTGCGGGTATTTGACGTAGCTCGCATAGTCGTTGAGGAAAAAACGGTTGTGTTCATCGCCAAACAGTTTGATGAACTGGTTCAGGTTTTCCATGGGGTGCCGCATGTCGAGCGCTTGTATCTTGAGATAATCGGTCTTTCGGAAATAATTTACCGAGGCCACTAAGCCCTCACTGTCGCCGCTGGTACCTTCAAGACGGCGGAAGTCCATGTAGTCCTGGTCGCGGTTCCAGTAGATGGCTTCCAAGAAGATGTCGTACTCGTGGTAGGTGTCGTGGAAAGGTCCCATCCCTACCCCATTGTCTTTCCGGTACAGCAGCACTAGGTTCTTGTCATCGATGTAACGGAAACCCAGGTCGTTGTGATAGATGGAGTCGACAGTATGGCGGATGGTATCGTAAAGGTAGATGCGTGCTCTGGTCTGATTGGAGGAAACGCTGTTGTCCTTCAGCACAAAGCGCCGCGACATCACTCTGACAGTGATACGGTTGTTGTGTTTGAACACCAGTTGGGCTGGGTCTTCCTTGGTTCCTGTGATGGTCAATGAATTGCCCGAAGTGCTGGTATCGCCCAGATACTCGATATCGCTGAAAACATGCCGCTTGTCAATCTTCAGCGACTGGGCGTATGCGCCCGTGGCGAGGATCAGAAGCGTCAGCAGTACCGTTACGATTCTTTTCATGATATTTATTTTACAAACTCAGCGGCCACCCAGTTGTTTTTGACCAGATGGAGCTCATAACGAAGGCCTAAACGTTCAGCTTCGGCCTTGATGCTCGGCAGGTCCTCAGCGTAAAAGCCGCTGAAGAAGATGCGTCCTTGGGGTTTCATGGCCTCCACATAGCAGTGCATGTCGCGCAGCAGGATGTTGCGATTGATGTTGGCTAGCACCACATCGAATGCGCCTTGGATGGCAGAGGCGTCGCCCAGCACGATCTCGATGTCATCAATGCCGTTCAGGGCCACATTGGTGAAGGCGTTGCGGTAGGCCCACTCGTCGTTGTCGATGGCCACGGTACGGGCCGCACCGAGTTTCTTGGCGAGGATGGCCAGCACCGCAGTGCCACTGCCCATGTCGAGCACTTCTTTATCCTTGAAGTCGGTCATCAGCATCAGGGTGATGATCTGTGAAGTGGTCTCGTGGTTAGCAGTACCGAATGACATCTTGGGTTCGATGACCAAGTCATATTGGAAACTTGGGTCTGGCTCATGGAAAGGCGCACGCACACGGCAACGCTCGTTCACAATCACCGGCTGGTAGGAGGCTTCCCACACTTCGTTCCAATCCTTGTCGGGCATTGCTTCCACCGCTAGCAGATGGATACCCTGAAAAGCGTCCATCTGAAGCAGTTCCTCCACGGCTTGGTCGTCACGGTTTTCCTCGGTGCAATAGGCCTTCAGGCCCATGTCGTCATCCATGAAGGAGTCGAAGCCCAGATCACCCAGCATGGTGGTCAGCATGTCGTGTTGAATGTCGGAAGTCGGCGCTGTAAATGAATACTCAAGAGTTTTCATCTTTCCGTTTTCAGTTTTCCGTTATCCCTGAAGCTTGAACACAAATCGACATGAAATCATCGGCCTTGAGCGAGGCGCCGCCGATGAGGCCGCCGTCGACATCGGGTTGTGAGAACAATTCTGTAGCGTTCTTGGCGTTGCAACTGCCGCCATAGAGGATACGGATTTCGTCTGCAGTGGCTTCATCGTAATGTTCCTTCACCAACTGACGGATGTAGGCATGCATCTCCTGCGCCTGCTCGGGTGTGGCCGTCTTTCCAGTGCCGATGGCCCACACGGGTTCGTAGGCGATGATGCAGTCGTAGATGGCGTCGCCGTCGAGGTGGAACAAGCCTTTCTCCAGTTGTTCCTTCACCACTTCGAAATGGCGTCCTGCCTCGCGTTCTTCAAGCACTTCGCCTACGCAATAAATAGGTGACACGTTATTTTCAATCAGACGGTTGATCTTCTCCGCCAACACCTCATTGGTTTCGTTGAAATATTTTCTACGTTCGCTATGACCGATGATGCAGTAGTCCACATCGAGGGCTTTCAGCATCTTGGCAGACACCTCTCCAGTGTAAGCGCCTTTGTCGTAGGCGCTGCAGTTCTGTGCACCCACGTTGAAGCGCTGTTCCTCGGCTTCCCAGTCGGTAAGCATCTCCAGATAGGGGAACGGAGGGCAGATGATCACTTCGCATTTCAGTTCTTCCTGCTCGTCAAAACGGTCTAAAAGTCCATTAACCAATTCGTCGGCCTCATCGAAGGTGAGGTTCATTTTCCAGTTTCCTGCTACAATTTTACTACGCATATTTCAAAGTTTTTAAGATTCAATAAAGGGCAAAGGTACGTTTTTTTTAGTAATTTTGCCCATACTAAATCACACGTCGATGAAAAAAAGCATTTTATTATTCGCAATCCTGCTGATGGCGTGCATTTGCCATGCTCAGGAGGAGGATTTCTCCTTCCCTACCGACCGTCCAGGCAACGTCTGGGGCACCGAGGTACTGCCATTTCACAAGATTTCATGGGAAAACGGCTTCAGTTATGAGCGCAACCAGGGCGACCGCACCATTGCTCTACCAAGCACCATCCTCAGGTATGGTATTTTCGAGAACGTGGAAGTGCGGGTAGGCACCGACTTTCAACTGTTTGAGGAGCAACCTTTCCAAACCCAATTGTATGGCCTTACCCCGCTCACCATCGGCACCAAGATCCATTGCTACGACGGTAACGGCATCCTGCCTTCGATAGGCGTGTTGGCACAACTACAGTCACCGCACGTCGGTTCGGCCGAATTCCTCCCCGACCACGTGGCACCGGCCATGTACCTCATCTTCGAGAACGACATCAACGACTGGTTTGCCATATGCTACAATGTCGGAGCGGAATGGGACGGCGTGACTGCTACCCCCACCACTTTTCTTGGCCTGAATCTCGGCTTCAGCCTCACCGATGATGTCAGCACCTATGTGGAAACATTCAATTACCTGCATCCCGACGGGAACCAATATATGACTGAAGTAGGCTTCACTTTTTCACCCATGCCACGCCTGCAACTCGATATCGAGGCAGACTTCGACGTACAACAAATCAAGGATTATTTCCGCGTCGGCTGCGGAATCGCTTGGCGCATCAACTGATTCTGACCCTTGGGTCGATGATGCCGTAGACAATATCTACAATCAGGTTCACGATAATCAACATCACGGCGATCAACAACACGGCCCCCATGATGACGGGGAAGTCGTATTTCTCAAGGGCGTCGACCACCACCACGCCAATGCCTTTCCAGTCGAACACATATTCGATAAATACAGCGCCAGCCAACAAAGAGGCAAACCAGCCCGAGATGGCCGTCACCACGGGATTCAAGGCATTGCGCAAGGCATGTACGCAGATGACTCGCCAGGGTCTCAAGCCTTTGGCTTTGGCGGTTCTGACATAGTCCATCGACATGGCCTCCAACAAGGAGGTGCGGGTCAATTCCACCACCACTGCCAGCGGACGCATTCCTAGGGTTAAGGCAGGAAGAATGAGGTTCGAAAGGGTAAGGTACTCCCCCCGGCCGTATTCATCCACCGTATAAAGGCTGCCCGTCATACTTAATCCAGTGACATCTTCCAAAATAAAGCCGAAGATCCATGCCATCAAAATGGCCGCAAAGAATGAAGGCAACGACATCCCTATGGTCGTGATGAACAAGGTGAGTTTGTTCAAGAAATTCGTGTTCAAAATGGCTGTCAGGATGCCTATGGCCAGACCTAGAATGAAAGCCAACGATATGGAGACAAAGGCCAACAGCAGGGTATTGGGGAAGGCCTCGCCAAGGATGTTGGAGACCTTGCGCTTGCTCTGGTACGACATCCTTAGATAAGGCGCCTTCAGCACCACAGCCGTCGTTCCAATCGTAGCAATTCGGGCATAAGGAGCCACTTTGGCGAGCCTCTCCTCCCCTTGCGAGACATCGTAAAACGAAAGCGGCACCAGGTCGTTGAGGTAATCCACGTACTGTTTTCCGAGGCTTTGGTTGAGACCCAACTCCTCGCGGATGGCATCGACAGATTCTTGGTCGGCACGCTGACCGAGCATCATCTGGGCAGGGTCGCCAGGTAGGATGTTAAAAAGGAAAAACACCAACGTGGCGACACCCCAAAGCACCGCCAGACCATAAAGCAATTTCCTAATTATATACGCTCCCATGCCTTTTCGAAGTCAACAGCACTCCATTTATCCACCACCAGTCCGTCATCAAGCCAAATCAACCCGGGGTTGAAGCGCACGATGGTCTTGATCTCCAATTCATCGCCGAAATAAACCTCATAGACATAGGGATGTTTCGTTTGCATTTCCTCAACATATTCCGGTGAGGCTGAAGTCACCCAGATGACTTCATAGCCTTTTTGTGTAGCCTTTTCGGTGATGGCCTTAATCTTTTCCCATTCCTTTTCGGTAATCTGGACCATATCGTGTGAGGTGAACATCAGGAGGTTGGGCGTGTTCAGAATCATTTCGGTGACTTCGTCACCATCCTGGTCAAGGGCCGAAAAGCCGATATAACTGTTGCCACCCACCACGCGCTGGTCCACGAATTCCCACTGACTCATCCACACCGAGTCATTCCAGGGGTAGTCGGAGGAGAGGTATTCTTGGGTCTTCCCTGTCTCTTTGTTGCGGAAGGTCAGGTATATCTGTTGCTCCTGTTCCGGTTTTGCGTTCATCTGCCTGCCCACCTTCCAGTTCATGAAGTCGACAACGGGAAGATGGCGGTAGTTATAGAGTTGGAATCCTGTAAAGAGCAGCGCATAAACCAAGCCGATAACGAACTGTGTGCCGGCTTTCAGCCGACATTTCAGCGACCTGATATTCAACACTAAGTGTAGCAGTACCGCGTCGATGACAAGGTTCTTGTAGAAGGTCTGCCAGTTGGTCATCTTCACCGCCGTGCCAAAGCAGCCGCAGTCCGGCACCATGTCATAGAGGGCATCGAAGAGCGTCACTCCTGTAAAGAGCAGCATGAACAAGGCGCCGCCGATGGTGGCAATCTTGGGACAGACGTTGGTGAGCAGACAGATACCGATGAGAAACTCGGCCAGAATCATCAGCACCGCAAGCACCATGGCCGCCTCGTTGAGCCATTCGATGTGGTAGGCTGCAAAGTAGTCGAGCATCTTGTATTTCGTGCCCAGGGGGTCCACCCCCTTAGTGAAACTACTAAAGATGAAAAGGGCACCGACTAACAGACGGCAGACTACCAAAACGTCATTGCGAGGAGCGCAGCGACGTGGCAACCCCGAAGGGCTCACCGACCGAACGGGAGGTAATCCAACCAGAAACGTCACTGCAACATTCAAAACCAACACTACCAAGAACCACAACCTGTACTCGGGAATAAAGAATATCCCCACCGCCGAGGCGATGGCCACGGCAATGCTAATCCAATTCAGTACACTCTTATTCTTCATTTTGTTTCTTTTCGGCTAAAAGAATCAGTGCGAACACTGCGTAGTTGATCATGTCGTAATAGTTCGCGTCGAGGCCTTCCGAGACGATGGTCTTGCCGTCGTGGTCCTCGATGGACTTGGTGCGGAGAATCTTCATCAGGATGAGGTCAGTGATAGAGCTGATGCGCATGGAGCGCCAAGCTTCATCATAGTCGTGGTTCTTACGAGTCATCAGTTCATAGGCCTCGTTAGTCACTTTGTCATACATCTTGGCTGCCTGCTCGGAGGTGAGGTCGGGTTGGTCTACCACGCCCAGTTGCAACTGGATGATGCCCATGGCAGCATAGTTAACGATGCCGATGAACTCCGGCTCGATGCCTTCGTCGACCAGGCGTTCCGAAGCTGTCTGAAGCGTACGGATACGGTTGGCCTTAATGAAGATTTGGTCGGTGATGGAAGGCGTACGAAGGATACGCCAGGCTGGGCCGTAGTCCTTCATTTTGTCAACATAAAGCCTACGGCACTGGGCCAACACATCGTGGTATTGCTTTTCTGTTTTGGGATTATTCATAATGCTTATTTTTAATGTGGCAAATATACAAATTATTATCAAATCCGCTATCTTTGCACCCATGGAAATCAATCATCCCTCTATCATGGGCATCCTCAACGTCACGCCCGACTCATTCTCCGACGGGGGAAAGTATAATAGCGTGGATGCGGCACTGAAGCATTGCGAGGAGATGCTGAATCAAGGTGCCGACATCATCGATATCGGTGGCTGCTCCACCCGACCAAACAATGCCATCGCCACCGAGTTGGAGGAGATGGAAAGAGTCATCCCTGTTCTGAAAGCCATCCGCCAGCATTTCCCGGAGGCAGAAATCTCCATCGACACCTTCCGGAAAAACGTCGCCAAGGCCTGCATCGACGAAGGCACCAACCTCATCAACGACATCTCTGGAGGACTCTTCGACCCCTTCATGCTGCCCTATATCGGCGAGAACCACATCCCCTACGTGTTGATGCATTGCGTGGGCACCCCTGAGACCATGCACCAATATAGCCTCGACGGCGACATCCACCAGACCGTGCTGGACTTCTTCAAACAACAGTGCGACATCCTGGAATCGTATGGCGACCAGCAGATCATCCTCGACCCTGGCATCGGATTCGGCAAAAGCCTCGAAGCCAACTACGCCCTGCTGAAAGACATCGAGCGCTACCGGCACCATAACTACATGGTCCTCATCGGTATCTCACGAAAGTCGCTCATCTGGAAACTGCTCGGCCCTGAAGCAGACCTGGAGAATTGCACCACCATATTGAACACCGTCGCTTTGCTCCATGGAGCTGACATTCTGCGTGTCCACAATGTTAAAAACGCCGTGGAATTGAAAAAAACCTTTATTTTTGCGGACAGATAACAACAAGATACCATGGTAGACCTCTTCATACAAATCCGGATTGTAGACATCATCGACGTGGTGTTGGTGGCCCTCCTCCTTTACGGCCTCTACCGTCTGCTGAAAGGCACAGCGGCCATCAGCATCTTCGTGGGCATCGTGGCCATCTTCCTCATCTGGCAACTGGTCAACGCCCTCCAGATGGAACTGCTCTCGTCCATCCTGGGTGCCTTCGTGAGCGTCGGCTTCATCGCACTCATCATCATTTTCCAACCTGAGATCCGCCGAGGCCTTTTCACCATCGGCGCCAAGACACAAAGCGGAGAAAACAGATTCCTTCGCATCTTCAAGCACAAGAAACAGCGCATCACCCTCGATACGGAGACCATTTGCCAAGCCTGCAAGTCGATGTCAGACATCAAACAAGGGGCACTCATCGTCATCACCCGACAGAACACCGTGCCCGACATCGTGATGACAGGTGTCGAAATCGACGCAGAGATCAGCAAGCCGCTCATCGAGAACATCTTCTTCAAGAACAGCCCACTACACGATGGAGCCATGATCATCACAGACAACCGCATCGTCGCCGCCCGTTGCATCCTTCCCGTCACCAATAAAAGCAACCTACCCGGGCACTACGGCCTGCGCCACCGCGCCGCCGTTGGGGTCAGCGAAAACAACGATTGCCTCGTGCTCGTAGTCTCCGAAGAGACGGGCACCATCAGCTTGGTCAAAGAAGGCAAAATTGAGACGCTACAGCCTTTGACGATGAAGGAAATCCTTAACCGGGAACTAACTCCAAATTCCTAAACTTCAGGACCCCATGGCGTTGCCCTGGGCTATAGGAATATTGCCCGTTACCTCCTGTTGGTCGGTGAACCCTTCGGGTTTCGGGGCGTACTAACTTTCAGTTTTCAGTTTTCCGTTTTCAGTTCGATAAACCCTTCCCCTTCCTGTTGGAACGAGAACAACTTCTCATAGGGATCCCAGCGGAGCTTGAAGCGGGGCAATTGCTGTTTGGCGACCATTCCCGTTTCCACATAGCGGTTCATCATGTAGTCGTAGGTAAATGCCGCATAGCGTTTACCTAGAAACACCGCAAAGTCATACACATCCTCGAGTTTCAACGGGGTGATGTTGTAATGATACTGGGTGCCGTCCTGACGACTGTAGGTAACGTGCGATTCGAACTGGTCGGTGAGATTATACTCATCGAATAACGTAGGCCGCCACTCACCGTCGTTGACATCGAACCAAGAGGCCACATTCACCGTGTTCAACGAGAAATTATAGGCATACTCGTCGGTGAAATCGAAAAGCTGGTCTACATATTCCGTAAAGAGCCCCTGAATCTCCACCTGGGAGAGGAGTACCAGCCAATGCGTTGAATCTACTTGTACAGCATCAGGATCATCAGGAATATAGACATTCACTTTATACTTCCACAACTCGTCGGCATAGGCGGCGTACATGATATCGAGAAACATATCCTGATTGAGCGAATCGAGCACTTGAGTGTAGGTGCCATCGTCATCCTGAACCAATGTCACCTTGGCCTCTTCAGGGAAATACACTGCCACCATCATGTCGGGTGACTGGCTGACGAATTGATTGGCCAACTTGAACTCAGTGGCGCAACTCGAGAGTAGCAAGACTGCGATGACTCCTAGTATGATATTTTTGACTCTCATGGCTTAAAACAATTCCATCTGGGTACCTTCGGGAACATGGGAGGAGGTTGACCCATCCTCCTGTGGTTCACTCCCATTGTTGGCTTCTGGCTCCTCTTCTGGGTTCTCGGGCTCAGGCTCCTCTTCAGGAGTGATAGGTTCAGCGGGCTCAGGAGGTTCGATAGGCTCCAGCCATTGGTAGTTCTCAATTTCTCGGTTGGAGAGGCGTTTTCCCTTGGCCTTGAAACTCTTGATACCAATGAATTCCTCCACGTTGATCTCATCATCGGGGAAACTATTGCCCGCGTCGCTAACCTGATAACTCAGTTGGAGACGAGGCATGACATCGGTGGAGAACGAGAGGTACTTGGCTGCTTCGTGCTCGCCAATGAACGACATGCGGGTGTTCAGTTTGATATCCTTCTCGATGCAGAAACGCTTCAGATACATCTTCTGGGTCTCGCCCTCGATATACACCACCGAGAAGATCTCGTCTGGGTCGAACTTGCGAATCTCCACCATATCGTCATCGAAATGGGTGGAAAGGTCATAGCCGGTGACTTTGAACTCACCATTGGCAAACAGCTGCAAGATACGGTCGTTGCCCTCGAAAGCGCCCAGGTAACGTCCACGTTTGTCGGCATTGAGCCGCCGTACCGTGTCGTCATACCATAGATCACGGGCTGTAAGAGTAGAAACGCCGTCATCATGCTTGAAGACAATCTTGATGGGGTATTTGGTGAGCTGGTTGCCACGTGCCGCGCGGCCTTTGACAGCCAACTGGGCAAAGTCGTAATCGAACGTGGTCTTTTTGAGTTTCGGGGCCGGACGCAGCTGCACCTTGATAACCTCTGCCTCTCCGTTGGGGTTGGCGGTGAAATAAATCACCTTAGAGTCGGGCTTGCCTTGGGTAAGGTCGTATTCCTTGTCGCGGGTAGCACTCGTCACTGCAAAACGCTTCACGTAGTAGGGATTGCCCGGCTTGCCATCTCGGTAAACCACATTGTAGGTGGTACGGTCATCGTTCTTTCGGAACACCGCCGCATGGATGACGTTGGCCCCCACAAAGAGCTTCGACTGGATCTTGGTCACCATATAGGTGCCATTCTCGTGGAACACGATAATGTCGTCCAAATCGGAGCAGTCGGAAACCAAGGTATAGGAGTCTTTTGTCTTCTCACGCTTGAGTCCCTCGCCAGTACAAATGAAGCCTTCTTTGCCGTTCACATAGAGTTTCTCGTTGTTGGCGGCAACAGCCTGAGCCAAGATATTGTCGAAGTTGCGGATCTCGGTCTTACGGTCGCGGCCAGCACCATATTTCTCTTTGATATGGAGATAATAGTTGATGGTATAGTCAACGATGTGGTCGAGGTTGAAACGGGCTTCCTCTATCTTTGCTTCGATGTTGGCAAGGTCCTCGTCCGCCTTCTTGATGTCGAACTTGGAGATCTTACGCACCGGGCGTTCACAGAGTTTCAGCACGTCGTCGCGCGTAATCTCGCGTTTCAGTTTCTTGCGATAGGGATCGAAACGACGCTCGATGCCCGTCACCTGGTCGTCCCAGCTTTCATAGTCCTTCTTCTCCAACTCTTTGTAAATGCCCTTCTCAAAGAAGATCTTCTCAAGAGAAATCCAGTGCCACTCGCTTTCCAACTCGTCGAGTAAGATGCGCAACTCCCAGCTAAGCAGTTCCATGGTGCGGTCGGTGCAGCGTTTCAGGATTTCGCTGACACCCATGAAAGCTGGGCGGTCATTGATGATGACGCAAGCGTTGGGCGAGATGGACACCTCACAATCAGTGAAGGCATAGAGTGCGTCGATGGTCTGGTCGGGTGACACACCAGGGTTCAAGTAAATGACAATCTCGCAGTTTTCAGCGGTGTTGTCATCGATCTTCTTGATCTTGATCTTGCCCTTGTCGTTGCACTTCACAATGCTCTCAATCAAGCCGCCCGTGGTGGTACCGTATGGAATCTCAGTGATCACAAGGGTTTTCTTGTCGGGTTGGGTGATGCGGGCACGTACCCTGACGCGACCGCCGCGGAGACCGTCGTTGTAGTTGCTCACGTCGATCAGGCCACCTGTCGGGAAATCAGGATAGAGGACAAATGGCTCATCGCGCAGGTAGGCCACAGAGGCATCGATGAGTTCGTTGAAGTTATGGGGCAAGAATTTGGAAGCCAGACCTACGGCGATACCTTCGGTACCTTGAGCCAACAGCAGAGGGAATTTCACAGGAAGCGACACGGGCTCCTGGTTGCGGCCGTCGTACGATGGCGTCCAGTCGGTGGTCTTTTTGTTAAAGACGACTTCTTTGGCGAACTTGGAGAGTCGGGCTTCGATGTAACGCGGCGCAGCGGCATCATCGCCTGTAAGGATGTTGCCGAAGTTACCTTGTGTATCAATGAGCAGGTCTTTCTGGGCCAGCTGAACCAATGCAGAACCTATAGAGGCATCACCATGAGGGTGGTATTTCATGGTGTTACCCACGATGTTGGCCACCTTGTTGAAGCGCCCGTCATCCAACTCGTTCATGGAATGCAAAATACGACGCTGAACGGGCTTCAGTCCGTCTTCAATGGCGGGCACGGCTCGGTCCAGAATGACATATGAGGCATAATCGAGAAACCAATTCTCGAACATCCCCTTAAGCGGGATCACATGATATTCTTCGTTCTCCATAGATTGCTAAAAGCAGCGCAAAGATACGGATTTTTTCTGGTTTGTCAAACGAAAAAACCCACTTCATTTCCAAAAACGCAACACGGCGGCCTCACCAACGAGGGCTAGCAACGCCAGAAGCACAAACCAACGCCACCAGGTGGACTTCCGAGCGATGGCCTGCATCAGGTCATGATGGACAAAATCACCTACCTCAAACATCGCCTCTACTGACAAACCAGCGTCATGGAACGCCTGTTCCACCTGTTCTTGGCTGCAGAACTCCATGTCCGACTCCAAACGACTGTCGTTCCATGCCATCACATGACGTACCGAGTCGTTCACTAGCAAGTCATAAAAACCTGCCTCTTTTAAATCTCCTCCCAGATATACGAACAGCCTGCTGTTGCGCATCTCAAAGGAAGGCACGGCATCGAAACTTCCAACATCATCCTTAATTTTCAGATTGATATTGCCATTAATATCTAAATCATTGAATATCAATATTTTATCATCTCCTATAGTGTAGGCGATTCTTCCAACGCCGCCACCAAGGAGGGCCATTTTCAGCATCAGCGGCACGAAGAGAGCGTTATCGGCCAGTGAACTCCACGAATCATCAAGCTTGGTAGCCATGTCAAACACATAGCCTCTCCCCTCTTGCCGAAGGGTCAGCAACGGGTCGCCATTGGCCAAATGAATCAGCGTGGTGGTCTTGGCATCGGGATTCAGAGACACGTGGCGAAACACCTTGGGTAGATCGGCATGTTGTGGCATCTCAAGAATCATATCATCGAAGAAGTCGTGCCTTAGGGCCAAGTCGGTCACAGCCATTTTGTTGGTGTCAACCGCGCCGTCATCATGGAAGAAAACCAAGCTGGTACCTTCTGCGGCATCTTCCTCCAAAGCTTGGCGCAAAGAGGCGTTGATTTCAGAAGAGGCGTCAACCACCACCAATTGGGCTTTTGACAAAGTTTGCAGATCAAAACGGTTGGGGTTCATCGCCACATAGTCGTATTGTGGGTCATCAGCAAAGACCATCGACACGCAGGAAGGCGAGTTGCCACTGTTAAGTTCGACGACAGTCAGCGTTTTACGAGGTTCTACCACAAAGTGATAGGCATCGTCGAAGGTGATGGGATAATCCACCAGGGATGCACTGCAGCGAATGCTTCCCGCCGTTTCTGGAACGATCTGCATTAGCAATTCGGCGGTACCAAACGGCTCCACATCCACGGTCGAAGCGGCCACCACCCTCTCGTTCATTGTGAGGTTGACTGGAACACCCTGAACTGCACGGTCGCCCCGATTATGAACCACCACATGCACCTCGTTGGCCAGTCCCGACTGCATAATGGGAGAGCCGAGCCACACCGTATCGATGGAGAGGTTTGACCGAGAACCAGCGCTCAAAGGAATAGCATAAATGCGTAAAGTGCTGTCATGTTGTGCTCCTGTCATCTGGAGCATGTTGTTTTGGAAATCGGAGTATACGAAGAGCGAAGCCCCTTCAAGACCATGATATTGTCGAAGCATGGCGAAACGGTCCAACACCTCATTCATCTTCACTGGAGGTCCGTCGGGGCTCATCCTGTCCAACTGGTCCAACATTTCCTCCTGATTCATGGGATACTCGTTCTGCACCTCAAAACTATTGGTCATCAAGAGGAAACGGGTGGAAGGCGGATACTGTCGCACCAGGTTACGGGCAGACTCTCGGGCATCGTCGAGCAAGGTAGTTCGTTCCGACAAGGCCTTCATGCTCATGGAGTTGTCAATGTAAACACCCACCACATCTTCCTCAACATCCATCACTGCTTCTTTGTCTTGAGGATAAGGGAAAGCGAAGGCAAACACCAAAGCGGCAACGAAGATGCAACGAAGAACCAACGCCACCAGATGTTTCAGTCTGCGCGTCCGCTTGTTTTCCTGATGGATGGTTTTCAGCAGCTCGGTATTGCTGAAATATTCCAGTTTATGCCTCCTGAGGTTGAACAGGTGTACGGCAATAGGAATCAGCAAGGCCGTCAAGGCCCAGAGCACCGAGGGGTAGAGAAAACTCATTTACAAGTGGAAAGTGGAAAGTGAAAAGTGAAAAGTGAAAAGTGAAAAGTTCACCCCACAGGGGCATTTTTCTATTAGCCCAGGGCAACGCCCTGGGTTCTAAGGGCAAAGCCCTGAGAAGTTAGAATCCGTAGAGGCCCCGGTTCCTATTGTTTCGTTTGTTCATATCAGACCAATAGAAGCAGTCATCGCTCGAATGGAATTCAAGGGGAATGGCTATGGTGATGGCGGCTTCAATGCCACGGTTCAAACGGGTCCCGGTGATATTATAGGCGTTGACGTTCATGGCCTGCGCCTGGTCGGTATGCTCCTTCTCCGAATAGGTATCACATAACCCTAAATGATAGCCACCTTCGACCTTTACCACCATGGCAAAACTGGTGAAGTTGAGGAGAAATCTCAGGCCTCCGCCCATGGTGACGCCATAGTCGTAGGGGGCCATGTTGCTGGTGCTGACCGCCAAGGTGTCATGCATGCTTTGGGGACGGTCGAACGAACTTTGGGATAGCTGGCTTTTGAAGGGTCCGACGGTGTCCAGCACTACACCAAAGGAAGGCGCCGCAAACACATATGGCTTGAGCCACGAGGTAGCTGGGATGGCTATGGAGATGGGCAGACGGGCTTCCAAGTAGTTCACCTTTGCCTGATAACGCACATGGTTATCCACAGCGGTGCTCAGGAAAAGCCTGGAATCGCCTCGGCCCATGAATGAGACCTCGGGAGCCACATACATATAGCCGTTGAAGAGCGGGATCTCGACATTCAGGCCTAGCATGGGTCTGACACGATTCATCAGCGTGTCGAAAGCCAGGGTATTCAAAGATTCGTTGTTAGGATAACTATAACTGGCCAAGTTGCCTCCAAATCGCAGACCGATGGCCACTGCCTCGTGATGTTTCTTGTTGTTCGTTTGTTGCGCGGTCATCTGACCCACCAGCGCAAGAATCAATAAAAACAATATCGTCTTTTTCATCGTCATCAAAATTTAAGGATTAACCCATTCTTTCCTGATTGCCGTTCCAAACGGACTGGTTGCGCCTCCTGGGACACGGTAGACATAGATGCGGTTCACCATCGACTCTATGGCATCATTGGGAACGGTCGACGATGAGGAAGTAACCTCTGCTTTCAGGTTGACACAGGCCAATACGGCATGCTCAATTCCCAAATCGCTTATCGAACCCGTAAGAATATACCCCCTTTCAAGGGTAAACTCGGCACCTGACAACTCTTCTCTACATTCATATTCTATTTTAAAATACAGTGTAAAATTACTGCCATAGCCCATGACATAGGCAATTCCGGATTTGAGTTCTTCTTCGTTGTCTTTCTCTGTAATATCACCATAGAACTCAAAAGGCACCGTCCGATTATGTTGGCCCTCTGGGTAATAGAACAATGTGTCCGTTATCTGTATGGTTGAATCAGCTTGCAACACCAAGGTATCGATCCCCACAAAAAGGGTATCTCCCTTATGGAGCACTATGTCAGTGACATGCGGCAACGCCGTAGGCTTGCCTCCAAAACGGAAATAGAGGGTGTCGTTGGCGACAGGTTGATGCCCATTATTAGCATACAAAGCTCTTGGGAAGAACATGTACGAACCTTGAATGTCGGGTGGCGTTTTGCCCGTTGGCAGGTTCAGCACCTGTGCTGGTGCCATGGCATCAGCATCCTGAACAAAAACCAACAACGTATCAGACACCACTGAGTCAATAGGTTTCACATCGAACTCAGAGCCCATCAGCACGATGGTCCTCTCGTTCAGGTCGTCTTTCAGACATCCTGTCACGAGCATCGTCAACAAAACGGGCAACAGCCAAAACAATCTTTTCATCTTTTTCATATTAAAAAACTATTTGATAACGGAAACAAGTCGTGTTTTATTGCCTTTCTTGGTTCTCACCTCCAGCAGGTACAGCGCCTGGGGCAGGTCATTTACTTTGATCTTCACCTCGGTGTCGCCATGAGCCAAAACAGAACTCACCTTCTGTCCCAGTAAGGAATAGAGGGTCACTTCCAAGATTTCAGGACATTTCACCGTCAGTTCGTCCTTGACGGGATTAGGATAGATTTCCAGATTGGCCATTTGTTCCTCCCCTACGCCATAGCCTGAGCAATAAATGGTCTTGAACACCTCTTTATCGCAAAGGCCATCGCCTGTGCTCACCCGAAGCTCCCGTTCGCCCATCGAATAGGCAGTAACGGTACATGAAGCTCCGTGGGGTTCCCAATCCCAGTCTCCTGTGCCATTATTTCCTATGAGATCCCATTCGATGCGGCTGATGTCCATCCCAATGCTATCGTCCAGATAGTATATATACTGACCCGGCCAGAAGTTGGTGGCCACAGCCACTTGGGTCAAGCCGACAATCTGGTCAAACGGCGGGGATTGGTGCAAGGTCAGGAGAAGGGTAAAATGGCTCTCACATCCATCGTCACCCGTGATAATGGAATCGTAGGTGTGGGTTCCAATCTCATGATAAATTCTGCCCAACCACTCATATTGGTCACAAGTGTCTATTTCGAAGAAGTAGTCATCGTTTGTGACGCGCACAAAATGTAGGAGGCTATCGTAAACACAATGCTCTTGGTTGGTGAACGGCAGACGATAGGTTCCCGTGGTATCGCATAAGATGCGATTATCCCAAAGATACGGAGAGCAGGAGTATTTGGTCCTCAAAGGGTTCTCTGGTGGTTTGCCTATGGTCAGATTGAGGATATAGAGGCTATCGCAGCCGCCTTCCTGATTGACGACGACCACGTAAGTCCCACTTTCATAGCGGATGGTGTCGAACCATTCGTATTCCATACAAGCAGTATCGTAAAAGGTGTATGACGACGATGATCCTGCCGTGATGTCCAAATGGCAGATGGTGTCGCAACCTTCATCGCCTGGGAAGGTCAGATCTTGGAAGCAGGGTACCACATAAGTCTCTCCATGGAAAAGGTAATATGGTTCACAGGTGGTCTCCGTGATCCAATATTCGTGCAATGGGTTCACATGAATGGCAGCTTCCAGCGTGTTGGTCATTGGTATGCCGTTGACTTCGTGCGACACGCTCACTGTCACCCCAAAGTCGCCCTCCCTGTTATAGGCATGAGAAACCTCAGGGCCTTCTGCGCTTGGGCTACCATCGCCGAAGTCCCATAACACCCTATCCGGCTCGTAGTTGGTCTCCAGCCTGAATTGCAGCGTCTCTAAAAGACAGGTAGTATATTCAGTGACTAGTTCGTCGTTCACGAACAACTGATTGGTAAGTGTCTTGGCGCTAGAACCCACGGTATAGGCATAACCCTCATTCGGGCCCATGCCGTAGACATGGGCGACAAAGCCTCCAGGACAGCGAATGGTATGGGCTCCAGCCGGCACATCGATACGAGCGTAGGAAAACTCGCGAGCCGAAGGAACCGTTGAAAAAGAGCCCGATATAAGGCTGTTGTCGTACATCAATTCTGACACAAAATCAGTATAGCAAACCACATTTACATAGTGACGCTGAACATTAGCGGCTTGGAAGGTGGAGAAAGTGATTTCGCGGATGTTTTGCTCTACGGGTGAGATCCACACCATGGAAGGATCGCCATATGTGCTACCGCTAGTAGCTTGCCTGTGGGAATGGTTATACAGGTACACGGCTATAGGGGAGTCCGACTCCAGATAGGTGCAAGGTTCCGTGATCAGATCCATCTCAAAAGAGAAGCTCTCTCCCCCGTTCAAGTGTTGTAGTTCCACCCCATCGCGCCACACGGTGGTGTTGTCGTACAGCGCGGTGATTTTCACCATGTCATTCAACAAGTTGAAGTAAGACTGTGCATGGGTGCTGGTCACCACGAAACGTTTCCCCCAATGGTCAACGGGCATGGCCTGCTCGAACACATGGTCGAACCCCGAGGTAGTTCCTCCAGGAATGGAAGTGATGCAGTTGCCATTGAACACGGCAATGGGCTTTTCTTCATCAAGGCTTTCAATCGTGGTTCCCGAGAAGTCGCCTTCACTATTGCTTGTGGTGCCTTGGTTTTTATTGAGCACGTGATAGCACTCCCCTGTCTGAAGCGTAATTGTATAGGGTCTGCCTGCGGCATGATTGTCCCATGTCTCGCAAGTTGGTGTGATTCTTATTTGGGTATCATCCTGGGTGGCGATAATCAAAAAAGAGGCCCTGTTTTCGTCTGTGTGGCTGCTTTGTTCACCAATTGATTTGTTGCTTTGGATCATATATGAGCTTCCCAGGGCCTGAACGGGAAGTACGTTGGCGGCATCGTAGGAATTATCCGCCTCATTGGCGATATAGAGGGAAATGGTATCGGTAGAGGTCACTAGGATACCTTTGTTGGAAACACCACCCTGTTGGTCGTTGTAGCCGCGTGCATCCTCTACACGAAACGTATTCACGCTGTTATTGCCCACGGTAAAGCTGTCCTCCCAGTTTTGGTTGGGGTTACGTACAGTAACCGTACAGCCACGTTTGGCGCTGGCAATCATAATGACCTTTTCGGTCTGGGGGTTAGGCTGGCTAAGACTCCTATACCCGTTTCTCATGAACGACACCCAAAACTCGGTACCTTGCGTGGTCGGGACTTGCTGGGCATGGCCCACGGTGAAGCCGAGAAGCACAAGGAGAAGACCGAAGAGAAGTCGTTTCAGCATAGGTCGTATTTTGGATAATTTGCAAAAATACAACTTTTCTGTAATAAAATCAAGATTTTAGGATTTTTCCGTTCAATACAGCTTCTTGAAGTTCGTCGCCTTTGTAAGTGAGTTTCAGGGAGAAAAAGGGAGCGTGTTCGTCGATGAGCTTAAGGAAAAGCTTGTCACCTTCCCACATCGTCAGCTCCAGGAGGCGTTTTTTCTCGATCCATTCGAGGTCGCCCTCGTCGCACACGATTTGATCGCCGGTCCAGTCGCTGCACACGAAGAGGTGCATGTGTTCGCTTTCCCATACATCGGAGATGAAGGTGACGATGCCGCAGTAGCGCCACTGGGTAACGGTGAATCCTGTCTCCTCGCGCACCTCGCGCAGCATGCAGTCTTCGGGGCTCTCCCCTTCTTCGAACTTGCCGCCGACGCCGAGCCATTTGTCGTGGTTCAGATCATTTTCTTTTTTTGTACGATGGAGCATCAAGTAGCGGTCTTCTCGTTCCAAGTAACAGAGGGTGGTGGATTTCACGAATTTAGAATTTAGAATTTAGAATTTAGAGAAAAGCAAAGGCGACCTCACGGCCGCCTTTGCGAAAATAACCTTTGAACTTTGGTTTAGATGATACCTTGAGCGAGCATGGCGTTGGCAACGCGCATGAAGCCGGCGATGTTGGCGCCCTTCACGTAGTTGATGGTGCCGTCGGGTTGAGTACCATACTTCACGCACATGTCATAGATGTCGTTCATGATCTTGTGGAGCTTCTGGTCGACTTCAGGAGCGGTCCAGTTGATGTGACCAGCGTTCTGGCAGATCTCGAGGCCTGAGGTAGCAACGCCACCGGCGTTGACGGCCTTACCAGGACCGAACGGGATCTTAGCAGCTTGGAATGCTGCGATAGCACCAGGCTGGCAGCCCATGTTGGAGACTTCAGCCACGTACTTCACGCCATTGGCAATCAGTTCCTTGGCATCCTCTTCAGCAAGCTCGTTTTGGAAAGCGCAGGGGCATGCGATGTCGCACTTCACCATCCAGGCCTTCTTGCCAGGAGTGAAGATAGCCTTGCCCGGGAACTTGGTAGCCATGTCTTCCACCTTGTTGCGGTTGGAGGCACGCATCACGAGCATGTAGTCGATCATTTCCTGGTTGATACCTTCGGGAAGTTCGCAGACACCGTCAGGACCTGACAGAGCAACGACCTTGGCACCGAGTTCGGTAGCCTTGATGGCGGCACCCCAAGCCACGTTACCGAAGCCTGAGAGAGCGATGCGCTTGCCTTCCATCTTGTCGCCGGTCTGTTTCACCATACGTTCGACATAGTAGATAGCACCGAAACCGGTAGCCTCTGGACGGACCAGAGAACCACCCCAGCCATAGCTCTTACCAGTCAGAGCGCCAGTGCTGTGTTCACGGGCGAGTTTCTTGTAAGCGCCATAGAGGTAACCGATTTCACGGCCGCCGACGCCGACGTCACCAGCAGGTGAGTCTTGGTCAGGACCGATGTTTCTCCAAAGTTCATACATGAAAGCCTGGCAGAAACGCATGATTTCTTCGTCGGTCTTGCCAACCGGGTCGAAGTCGGAACCGCCCTTACCACCGCCGAGAGGCAGGTTGGTCAGAGAGTTCTTGAAGATCTGCTCGAAGCCCAAGAACTTCAGCATGGAGACGTTCACAGCCTTGTGGAAACGCAAACCGCCTTTGTAAGCGCCGAGAGCGGCGTTGTACTGCACGCGGTAGCCCAGGTTGGTCTGAACCTCACCATTGCGGTCAACCCAAGTCACACGGAAAGTGAAGATACGATCAGGCTCAACGAGTCTTTCAACGATCTTGGCTTTCTCAAACTCAGGATGTTGGTTGTAAACTTCTTCGATTGATTCGAGCACTTCACGCACTGCCTGTAAATACTCTTTTTCGCCTGGATGTTTGGCCTCCAGAGCGGTCATGATTTCATTTACTTTCATTTTAATGATTTGAATTTTAAAAGGTTATAATAAACTAAAAAGTTTTCTCTGTGTTTTTCGGTGCAAAGGTAGGGGTTTATATTCAAATAAAAAAATAATATAGAGAAAATATTTTATTCCTCCACGACATCTTCATCTCCGACCCACTCTCCATACTCGTAGACCGCCACCCTGGTAATCCTTCCATCAGGGTTGTAATACACTTCCCGACCATGCTTCTCGTTGTCGACGAAATGTGTCACCAGGCACTTGTATCCCGACTGCTCGTAACTCGTCTGCGTGCCCGTACCCTTGACGAAGTCTGCCTTGGCCGCAAGCTTGCCGTCCGCATAAAACACCATCCAAGACCCATCCATCATGCCGTCAACGAAACTTCCCTCCTGGAAGACCTGTCCGTTCTCGTACCAGCGATGAAACTCGCCGTTCAACTTTCCGTCAACATAATACCCCTCGGTAACCAAATTGCCTTTCAACGAAAACTCCTTGAACACACTGTCCTGCACACCATCCTTGTACCAGTTCTCCTCCATGAGGTTTCCGTTTTCATGCCAACGATGCACTGGACCGTCAATTGTATCGTTCCTATAAGTCACCTCCACCTGAGGCTTCCCGTTCGGCAGATACCACTTGCTGCAACCGTTCAGCATCCCGTTCTCATAACGCAGCTCCGACTTCAGGTCACCGTTCTCATAATAGTCTTTCTTGATTGTCACGGAACGATCACACGACACCAAAAGTGCCAGCAATAGCACAAAGCCAAACGCCCGTCTTAACTCACTCATTCGTATCCTCCTCGTATATCCTAATAGGCTTCAACTCTACCGACTGGCTGTCGTATTGATATATATTCCAATAACGGTTCTCCAAGCCGTCCTCATAGCGCCGTTTGTTGAAATAATAACGTGTATGCAGCAATGGAATATGATAGTACGGCAGACATTCCATGGGACGGGGCCCGAACTCCATCAAGGCACTCAAAAAATACCAGCCCACATCAAAACCTTCAAATGCGTAGTCCATGGGCTCACTCTCATATTTCAAACGGAAGTCGTCCACAAACTTCAAAACCACTGAATCGTTGTAATCCACAAAATGGTCGTCAAAATAAATGGCATTCATGTTCAACAAGTTCGGAACCAAGAGGTTATCAAACTTTTTCCAAGAAGGAAGACCAATTAACGTAATGGGGAACTTCTGGGCTGATTTGTTTATGCTATTCAATATTTTTGTTGAAAATACTATATCTTTCCCATAAGCAACCAGCACGTTTTCACGGGCCGATGAGAGCTCTTTCTTGAAGGTCTCTGTCTCTTCATACGACAGGTGCTGGAAATGGTTTTCAAAATAGATTTCTCCGTCAGGATGTTCACTCAGCGCCTTGGTGGAAAAGATCTGGCCCTCGACTTCCAAGGTGGAGAGCATTCGTTTGCCCATCTTGCGGCGGAGGCTTTCCTGTGCAATTAACTCCAACATCTCGGCATTGCTCATCATTACATCGGTCTTCACTGTGGTGTCAAGCACGCGTTCCAGGTCTCTTACCATCGCAGTATCAGCCAATTCGCCATCCGACACCAGAGTCACCTTGGCCTTGGGGTACCTGACCTTGATCAGATCCGACAACTCTTCTGCCATGGCCATGGGACTGGACTTCAATTTCACCACATTGGGAGCATTCAGAATGATGCTCTCACGTTCCGAAAGGGGGTTGACGATCATGATGTCGTTTCGGGAAGCGTAATCTTGAACCACGGCAAACGACTTGCTGAAGAATGGCCCGATGATGATGTCGACCGGACGGTGCTCCAATTGACTCACCGCATCGTGTGCAGTGGCGGTATTCTCATGCACGTCAATCACTGTCAGGTCAAGGCGTAGGCCGTAATTCTTGGTCAACGAGTCCACAGCCATCATGAAGCCCTCATAATACTGGAGGAACTTCATGGCGCGGGTGTTCTTCGTCTTCTCTGCCTTGTCTTTGGAGGTCTCCAACTTATCGATGTCGTTGAGATAGAGTGGCACAAGCAAGGCCACACGGTAGTCGCGGTTCTTGTTTTCGTGTGAGGCGTAACACCAATCCGGACGCTCTTTGGGGAGGACGTAAGGACCGGTAAGTATTTCTTCAACCACTGTATCGCCAACAGGAACAACAGGCTGTATCGTCACTGTATCAGGTTCAATGACCGGTTCCGTATGTTGCTGGGAAGTGGCGCCCTTACAGGGAATCAGCACCTTCTGTCCCACAAAAACGCGAGAACCCACTGTGGGATTCAGGCGATGAAACTCGTCAGAATCGACGTCATAGCGGCGTATCAGACGCCTTGTCCGCTCCGACTCTTTCACTGTGTGGATGATGTAGCCGTCGCCGTACTCGTCGCCATCTTCCAGCGTCACCTCAGGGGTAACCACAGGAGGAACAACCGGTTGCTCTTCTTGCTGCTGGCTGACGACTGGAATGCCGATGACCATATCGGCCTGAAGTCCTAGATCGTTAATCTCAGGATTCAGTCTAAGGATCTCCTCCTGTGAAATTTCGTATACCCGGGCGATGCTGTACAAGGTCTCGCCCTGTTTCACATGGTGCATGTAATACTGTTTGTTGCTGATGGTAACAATTTCTGTCGATTTCTCCACCACCACTTGGGCACGAACCACCGCCGGGACTACCAAAAGCAACCCCAACAGCACCCCTATTATAATCAGTTTCTTACTCATAACTTTCCACTTTCAACTTTCCACTTTCCGTTACTCCCACTCTATCGTCGCAGGTGGTTTCGACGAAATGTCGTAACACACCCTATTGACGCCTTTCACCTTATTAATTATATCATTTGACACTTTTGCCATGAACTCGTATGGCAGATGCACCCAGTCGGCGGTCATGCCATCGGTGGAGATCACTGCACGCAAGGCGATGGTGTATTCGTAGCTGCGTTCGTCGCCCATCACGCCGACCGACTTCACTGGAAGCAGTATCGTCCCTGCCTGCCAGATACTATCATAGAGGTTGTCGGCCATCTCATTGGGATACGACGCGCTCGGCAGCTCGCAAGGCCACTCGCGCAGTCCCCTGATGAAAATGTCATCGGCATCGCGCAGGATACGTAACTTTTCTTCTGTGACTTCACCCAAAATTCGAATGCCCAAACTCGGGCCTGGGAAAGGATGACGACCTATCAATTCGCGCTTGATGCCCAAGGAACGGCCAACACGGCGCACCTCGTCCTTGAAGAGGGAACGCAGCGGCTCCACAATCTTCAGGTTCATCTTCTCGGGGAGTCCGCCCACGTTGTGGTGGGACTTGATCTTACAGCTTGGGCCGTTGACGCTCACACTCTCAATGACATCGGGATAGATGGTGCCTTGGGCCAGCCAGCGGGCGCCTTCGATCTTTTGTGCTTCGGTATCAAACACCTCAATGAACGTCGATCCGATGGCTTTACGTTTGGCCTCTGGGTCGGTGACACCTTCCAGTTTCTTCAGGAATAATGGTCCGGCATGAACGCCAATTACGTTAAGGCCCATCTCTTTATAGGAATCCAGGACATCTTCAAACTCGTTCTTGCGGAGCAGTCCATTGTCGACGAAGATACAAGTCAAATTTTTTCCAATAGCTTTGTTGAGCAACACGGCAGCCACAGTACTGTCGACGCCGCCTGAGAGTCCCAAAATCACCTTGTCGTCGCCCAGTTGGTTACGTAGGGAGGTCACGGTGTTCTCCACAAACGAGTCGGGGGTCCAGTCGCCTTTGCAGCCACAGATACCCAACGCGAAGTTGGCCAGGATTTGCGGGCCCTCCTTGGTATGAAACACCTCAGGATGGAACTGCACCGCGTAGGTCTCCTCCCCGTCAATCTTGTAGGCCGCATTCTCCACATCGTCCGTCGAAGCGATGACCCTTGCGCCGGCGGGCAACTTGGCGATGGTGTCGCCGTGGCTCATCCACACCTGGCTTGTCTTACTCACCCCCTTGAACAGCGGTGACAGTGTATCCACCACAGTGAGCATGGCGCGACCATATTCACGAGCAATGGAGCCGTTGACTTCGCCGCCAAAGTGATGGGCCATGAACTGGGCACCATAGCAAATGCCTAAAAGGGGAAGTTTGCCTTTGATATCACTTAAATCAGCAAAGGGTGCTTGAGGATCGCGAACCGAAAACGGGCTGCCACTCAAGATGACACCTTTTACATTGTCGCCAATCACCGGAATCTTGTTAAACGGATGGATTTCGCAATAGACGTTCAGTTCACGAAGGCGACGGCCAATCAACTGGGTCACCTGTGAACCGAAGTCAAGAATGAGAATCATCTCTTGCATAACGGAATATTTTTTTGCAAAATTAGCCTTTTTCATCAAAACGTTTGTGTTTTATTCTTATTTTTGTCAGAAAAATAGAAAACATCAAATCGAATCATCATGGAAGCCATACTCCTACTAGCCATTTCAATCCTGCCCGTCATCTTGTTAATGATTTTTATCAACAGGCAGGACAAATACGAGAAAGAGCCCCCAGGGATGCTCATCTTAGCGTTTTTTGCCGGCATGTTATCCATCCCCTTGACCCTCCTCTTGGTTGGTGTCACCAATATGGTCTTTTATTCTGACAGTGTGTTTTACTCCGCCTTCATTGAAGCAGGATTCCCCGAGGAGTTGAGCAAGTTTATCATCCTATTCCTCATCATCTGGTGGAACAAGAACTTCAACGAGCACATGGACGGCATCGTATACGCCACTTTTGTCAGCCTTGGCTTTGCCTGTGTTGAGAACATCCTTTACGTGTTCGGGAGCGGCTTCGGCACGGGCATCGTGCGCGCCATCATCTCGGTCCCAGGCCACTTCCTCTTCGGTGTCCTCATGGGCTACTTCCTGTCACTTGCCAAGTTCAACCCTGGCCAAAAGCTTTTCTATATCGTGCTTAGCGTCCTAGTGCCGGCCTGCGTCCATGGCCTATTTGACTGGCTGCTTATGGCTGCCGATGTAGCTGGTGGCTTTGGCATCATCCTCATTCTTTTGTTTATTGGCCTCGACATCCTCATGTGGATTGTGGGTGTCAAATCTATCCGCAAACATCGCGAAAACTCACCGTTTAAAAATCCCGTCGTTCCACCAACACAGGACACTTACGACACCAACTAAAAACTTTTTACCATGGCACTGAATTGTGGAATCATCGGTCTCTCCAGCACCGGAAAGACCACTATTTTCAACTGCATATCCAACACGAAGGCAGAGATTGGCTTTGCCTCGAAATCGAACATCGGCATGTGCGAAGTCGTTGACGACCGTCTGAAGAAGATCGACAGCATCTCGCACTCAAAGCGCATTGTACCCGCCACGGTCGAGATCGTCGACCTACCTGGCTTGAGTAAAGGCGGACAAGGCGTGGGTAACAAACTCCTTGCCGAGGTGCAGACCATGGATGCCCTCATCCACGTGCTGCGCTGCTTCGATGATCCCAACATCCCTCACAGCGAGGGTAGCATCGACCCAGTACGTGACATGGAACTCGTTGATCTTGAGCTACAAGTACGTGACTTAGACTTGGTTACCCGCAAGTTGGAACGCACCCAAAAAATGCTGAAAAACGGCGAAAAAGACTTCAAGAAAGCCTTCGATGTGCTCAGCGTTTACAAGGAGACTTTGGAGAACTTTGGCAACGCACGCGACGCCAAAGTGGCCGAGGAAGACAAGAAATACGTGCAGGACATCCAGCTGCTGACGGCCAAGCCCATGATTTATGTTTGCAATGTTGACGACACCTCAGCCACAACAGGCAACAAGTACTCCGATGCTGTGAAGGCCGCATTAAAAGAGGGGCAAGAAATGCTGGTCATAGCCGGTAAATTGGAGGCCGAAATCGCCGAACTCGACGCCGACGACCGCGTCCTCTTTATGGAAGATGCCGGCCTAACCGAGCCTGGCGTGAATAAGTTGGTGCGCACCGCATACCACACATTGAACCTGCAATCGTTCTTCACCACGGGCCCCGACGAAACAAGAGCCTGGACCATTCATGTGGGCGACACCGCTCCCATTGCCGCTGGCGCCATCCACAGTGACCTGCAACGCGGCTTCATTCGTGCCGAGGTGATGAGCACGGAGGACTTCCTGAAATATGGCTCGGAGGCCGCAGTCAAAGAAGCCGGAAAGTTCCGCGTTGAAGGGAAAACTTACGTCGTTCAAGATGGTGACATTCTTAACATAAGATTCAACGTATGATGGAACAAGTCATCCTCGTCGACAAGCAAGACAACCCCATCGGATTGATGGAAAAACATGCAGCCCACATTGAACCTCATCTCCATAGGGCTTTCTCCATCTTTTTGTTCAATTCGAAAGGTGAGCTCCTCATACAGCAGCGTGCATTGTCGAAGTACCACTCACCCGGTCTGTGGACCAACACCTGTTGCAGCCATCCACGTGACGGCGAAACCTTGGAAGAAGCCACTTCACGGCGTCTCATGGAAGAGATGGGCATGACCTGCGAAATGCATGAAGTCTACACCTTTATTTATAAGGCTCCTGTTGGACAAGGTCTTATCGAGCATGAATTCGACCATGTTTTTATAGGTCAGAGCGATGACATTCCCAGAATCAACACGCTCGAAGTTGCCTCATGGAAATACATGACTATAGATGACCTCTCTAAAGACATTGCCTTGCATCCTGAGCATTACACTGAGTGGTTCAAGATTACCTTTGAGGAAATGACGCACCACGCTGAGTTGCTTGGTAAAATGTAAGGTTGAATGGGGTTTCCCTTCCCCTTCAACCTTATTTTTTCGAAAAATAATAGTAAGTATATTTACTATAGGTATTTTTACTATTTTTGCCGCGCAAAAGAAAATTGAAAACGTTTAAATTCTAACTATTATGAAACGCAAATTTCGCATCATCATTGGAATGCTCCTATTAGCCATTCCGTTGTGCCTCAATGCACAAGTAAAACCTATCAAGGAAAATCAAAAATCAAATGTTGGAGCCAAGCCGAAAAAAGAAAAGGTTGAAGCTGGAAAGACCGAAAAACCTATCAATCCCGCAAAGCCAGGAAATAATGCAAAACCCACAAAGCCTACAAAGCCAGAGAGTACTGCTAATCCTGCAAAACCCACAAAGCCGGGAGATAAAGAAAAACCCGAAAATCCGAAGGGCGGATTGGAAATGCCCAAAGTTACAGGATTCGTTCAAGGCTTGTATCAAGCCAACTTGAATGACCATGGCGAATTTGAAGACAATACATTGAGAATGCGTCGTGTGCGTATTTCGCTTGATGGCAGACTATTACGTACAGTGAGCTATAAGATCCAGGGTGACTTTGTGCGAAGCCCCATGTTGGTTGACGCCTACGTTAAGTACAAGCCCTGCAATGAGTTCGCTATCCAAGTAGGTCAGTTCAAAACTCCGTTTACATTGGAAAGCCCCATCAACCCCGTCAACCTCGAGATCTTTGACTATGGTGAGGCTGTTCAACAACTTGTTGGTTATAAAGACGTTTGCGGTGTAGGCGCCCTAGGCCGTGACCTCGGTGTGATGGCCTCAGGCAGTCTTTTCCCAATCAAAGCTACAGACGGCAAAGGCGTCAAATATAATCTAGTCGATTACGCCATCGGCGTGTTCAATGGCAACGGCGCCAACCAACTCGACAACAACAACCGCAAGGACATTGTGGGCCGCCTTGAAGTGCATCCTGGCCTGAAAGACCTGACTTTGAGCGGTTCATATTATTACGGACACTATTACAAGGATGAAGAAAACAACGGCGCTCGTAACCGTTGGGCTGCCGGTGTCCAATACAACGACGGCAAACTCGTTCTTCGTGGCGAATACATCGGCGGCAAAACAGGTCTGTCTAATACAGTTATTCCAGAAGACCTTGTCTATTACAACAGCAACGGTTACTATGGCGTAGTTGGATACAACTTCCAAGCTGGTGAACAGAAGATTATGCCCGTGCTGCGTTATGAACACTTCACCAAAGATGCCAGCATCGTCGATGGCGGCACCAACTGGTACACTGTCGGCGTCAACTACTGGCCGCTGAGAACCTTGAACTTCAAACTTGACTATTCACTGGTACAGAAAGAAGCTGGCGATAACTCACACCGTGTGGTTGGCATCTTGAGTTATAAGTTTTAACCAATAAAGCTTGAATCATTATGTCAGAAAACAAAGTATCCAACCTTTGGAAAAAGGAAGACTGGCTGGCCGTGTGGATAGGCTTCATCGTCATTGCCATCGGCTGCGTCGCCGTGCTGACCGATTCATTCAAATTCGATGCCGCAAAGTTCGGCAGCTGGCATTGGTGGGAGAACGTAGAAGAGAAGAAATCATTGGCTGCCCAATTCAACAGCGCCTTCTGGATCAAGTTGCTGCGCACTTTCCTTGTGCTCGGCATCCTATTCGGCATTGGCATTAAGTTGCAAGGCGAGAAGGTCGGCAAGTTCATCCCTGCCTTCGTCGTGCTGTTCATTATCTGTGTCATCGTCAGGATGATCAGCGCTGAATACACTCTCAAGATGTACCTTGAATGGGCCTTCTGGGCGCTGCTTCTCGGTCTACTCATCTCCAACACCGTCGGCACTCCTGAATGGTTAAAACCTGCCATCCGTACTGAATTCTACATCAAGACAGGTTTGGTCATCATGGGTTTCTCAGTGCTGTTTTCCAACATCGTCAACGTAGGCCTTTATGGTCTAGGCATCGCTTGGATCGTGACGCCCATTGTCATCATCTTCATGTGGTGGTTCGGCACTAAGGTGCTGAAAATAGGCAACAAACCTTTGGTCATCACGGTGGCATCGGCCACTTCGGTGTGCGGCACCAGCGCCGCCATTGCGACGGGAGCGGCCGCCAAGGCCAAGAAGGAGGACCTCTCGCTGGCCATCAGCATCTCCATCATCTTCACCATCTTGATGATGGTGTTCGAACCTATGATTATCCGATGGGCAGGGATGAGCAGCATTATGGGTGGTGCCCTCATCGGCGGCACTGTCGACTCGACGGGTGCTGTGGCATTGGCCGGAAACGCGCTCGGCCCTGAAGCCGAACAAGTCGCTGTCCTCATCAAGTCCATCCAGAACATACTCATCGGCTTCATCGCTTTCTTCGTGGCCATCTTCTTTGCCACCAAGGTTGACAAAGACCCGAGCCAAAAAGTCGGCGCAAGCGAGATCTGGACACGCTTCCCGAAGTTTATCATCGGCTTCTTCGTGGCCTCGTTAGTCGCATCTTTCGTCATCCAACCCCTCACCAAAGGTATGGATTTCGACGGCGTTTCGGCAGTGAAGAAAATCAATGACGTGCTCGACCAATACAAGAGTTGGGCTTTTGTGCTGGCCTTCACGAGCATCGGCTTGGACACCAACTTCAAGAGCCTCTTCAAGCAGATGCAAGGCGGAAAGGTGCTATGGCTCTACATCGTGGGACAGGTGTTCAACATCGCCCTCACCTTCTTTGCCGTATGGCTGTTGCTGTCGGGCGTGCTGTTTGACATTCCCACCTTGGAAGTGTTCAAATGATGAACCGAAACCACATAATATTCAAAGTGATTACCATCATCGTGGTGGTAATCACTTTGTTTTTGGCAGGGTGGATCATGGCCAACCAACTCGGTCTCGTCGAAGGGTACGACTTCGGTGCGGGAGCCTACTACTATGCCGACATCCCTGCTGAGCAATACGCTGAAATCGTCGATGAAGGTGTTTACAAGACCTCCGTCCCCCATTGGGTTTTCTACGTCCTCTTCTTCGCCTGGGGTTGGCTGATGTGGCGACTATGGGTGTGGGTCGAAAATCGAGGAAAAAATCAATGACTTGAGATGATTTCGTTGTACAATACCGTACCTTTTGTCGTCAGCAAATATTTTTGCCGTGGGTGATGAGGTTTGTCAGGATAGCGCATTCGGACAAACTTTTCCTTTAATGCGGGATTGAGATATACCTCCATAAAACTCTCCCTATTCTTCAAGCCAAGATGCTCAAGCATTTCCTTTATAGAAAATTCCTTCAACCCGACAACCATCACTAAACTAATGATTTTCTGATTTTTAGGAGTTAACTTGTCGGGTAGGTGGTCGGGTAACTTGTCGGGTAGGTTGTCGGGTGCTTTTCCTGTAGTTGTCCTGTTCTTATCCCCTACCTATTCTGCTTCTGGCATCTTCATTCCTCGGGTGGATTGATCATCATATAGCGGTTTTTCAGCGCATTGTCCTCTCCGAGAAGCAAATTACGGAAGAAACGCTCCAAAAAGGCAGGCTCATAGTCGATGCCTTTGGCCACATTGCGATAGTTGGCACGAACGAGCGTGTTGCGGAAATACCATGAATGTTGCTCAAACAAGTCATTGTTCACATCAAAGCCAAGCGAACGAAGATATTTGATGGTGAAAATGGCCGTGGTGCGAGTGTTGCCTTCGCCGAAAGGATGAATCTGCCATAGGCCCGAAACAAATTTGGCGATATGCTCCACCAGCTGATCTTTTTCCAATGATTTATAGTCAAATTGTCGTTCTTGCTCCAAGTCGTACTCAAGCGTCATCTGCAAGTCCTCCCAATGGGCATAAAACACCGTATCGCCGCGCAAGACCCACTCCTTTTTCGTGATGTCATAGTCCCTGAAACGGCCCGCATGTTTGAAAACGCCG
>JAILBC010000155.1 GCA_024681295.1 Bacteroidales bacterium | reverse complement strand
GAAAAGCACAAAGATTCAACAGAAATACGATGCCTTCGTGGCATATTTCCAGGAGCATATGCCCTTGGCAGCTTCAGAACTGCAATTCCGTAACCCCTACGAGCTTTTAGTAGCTGTGATCTTATCGGCGCAATGCACCGACAAGCGGGTGAACATGACTACGCCGGCGTTGTTTGAGCGTTTCCCGGATCCGGCATCGATGGCGGCTTCTTCCGCGGAGGAGATATACACCTATATCAAGTCCATCTCGTACCCAAACAACAAGGCGAAAAACTTGCTGGGTATGGCGCAAAGCCTAGTGAACGACTTCAACAGTGTAGTTCCCGACAATTTGGAGGATCTTCAGCGGCTGCCCGGGGTAGGACGCAAGACGGCCAACGTGATGATGGCAGTGGCTTTCAAGCAACCGGCCATGCCAGTAGACACCCACGTATTCCGTGTAGCCAATAGGGTAGGGCTGACCAAAAACTCTAAAAATGTCCTGGAAACCGAACGGACCCTGGTAAAATACTTCCCGCAAGCGGTGCTCTCCGATGCGCATCACTGGCTCATCCTCCACGGCCGCTACGTCTGCCATGCCCGAAAACCCTTGTGCGAAAAGTGTGGAATTTTTAGTATTTGTGATTATTATAAGAAAAAACCCCTATCTTTGCAATTGGATAAATAGCGTGTAAATAATTAATAATTAAAAATAAACAGTTATGACAACAGAAAAATCACAGGAAGATGCCCAAAAAATCAAGCAGGAAAAGCTGAAGGCCCTGGAGGCCACCTTGGGCAACATTGAGAAGAATTTCGGAAAAGGCAGCATCATGCGCCTGGGTGCCGAGGCAGAGAAAATGGAATCCATCTCGACGGGTTCGCTTGGCCTTGACTATGCATTGGGTGTTGGCGGCCTGCCGAAAGGAAGAATCATTGAAATCTATGGACCGGAAAGCTCCGGTAAGACGACGCTGGCCTTGCATGTTATTGCAGAAGCCCAAAAGAAGGGCGGTATCGCAGCATTTATCGATGCGGAGCATGCCTTCGACCGTTTCTATGCCGCCAAGCTCGGCGTCGATGTAGAGAACCTCCTTATCTCCCAACCCGACTACGGCGAGCAAGCCCTTGAGATTGCCGAGAACCTGATCCGTTCGGGAGCTATCGATGTCATCGTGGTGGACTCCGTGGCGGCATTGACCCCTAAGAGTGAATTGGAAGGGGAAATGGGCGACAGCAAGATGGGCCTGCAAGCCCGACTGATGTCGCAGGCCATGCGCAAACTCACTGCCACCATCAACAAAACCGGTTGCATCTGCATCTTCATCAACCAGCTGCGTGAGAAACTCGGCGTGCTATTCGGCAACCCCGAGACAACTACTGGCGGCAACGCACTGAAGTTCTACAGTTCAGTGCGCCTTGACATCCGCAAGGTTAGCCAAATCAAAGACGGAGAAAACGTCACTGGTAGCCGCGTGAAGGTGAAAGTGGTGAAAAACAAGGTGGCCCCTCCGTTCCGTAAGGCGGAGTTCGACATCCTCTACGGTGAAGGCATCTCTCGTTCAGGCGAAATCATCGACCTCGGCGTAGAGATGGGTATTATCAAGAAGAGCGGCTCGTGGTTCAGCTATGGCGACGCCAAACTGGCCCAAGGTCGCGACGCTGCAAAACGTCTCATCGAGGACAATCCCGAGCTGGCTGAGGAGCTTTCACAAAAAATCATGGAAGCCCTAGAAAAGGCTGAGTAAATGAGAAGTTAAAAGTTCGCCCCGCAGGGGCATAATCCTAATAGCCCAGGGCAACGCCCTGGGTAAATAATTATGAGAAAACGTTTTTTATTTGCGTCATTATTGGGTGTGCTCGTGTTGGGCCTTACGGCTTGCCATAACAATCCTCCCAAGGAAAACCCCGAAAACAACCTATCGACTGAGCAAGTGGATTCCCCCCGGGATCCACTTGCCCTCTTGAGCGACTCCATCGCCCAGGACGAGAACCGCGCCGACCTCTACTTGCGTAGAGCGTCGTTGTACGTGGAGCGGGAACAGGTGGGGCAGGCGATGATGGACGTCAACAAGGCCATCCAACTGGATCCCAATAATGTGGACGCTCTGCTGCTATTGTCGGATATCTATTACCTGCTCGGTGACGAGGCTAACATCACTGCCGCTTTGAACCATGCACTTGAAATCGACCCGTTCGACACCCGTCCCATGGTGAAACTGGCAGAACTCAACTTGCTGAAGCAGAACTATAACCTGGCTTTCGGCTATGTCGACAATGCATTGAAGGTCAGTACCTACAACCCCAAGGCCTATTTTGTCAGGGGAATGACGTATATGGCGAAACAGGATACGACGTCGGCCATGAAGAACTTCCTAATCGCCCGTGAGCAGGATCCGACCTTCTATGATCCGCAAAGGGAGATCAGCATCATCTATCAGGCGCAACACAGCCCGTTGACGGAGAGCTTCATGCGTTCGATGGTCCAACAGTTCCCTGGCCAGGCGGTTGCGCGTTATGACCTGGCACTGTTCCTGCAAGACAACGGAGCACCCGAAGAGGCTCTGGCACACTATGACACCCTGCTCATGCTGCAACCCGCCAACAGTCGCTTGCTCTTCAACAAAGGCTATGTCTACTTTGTGTATCTCGAGGACAACGAGAAAGCATTGGACTATTTCAACCAATCGTTGCAGAGCGATCCCAGTTATATTGATGCGCTTTATAACAAAGGTCGTGTCTATGAACGAATGGGTGACTATGTCCAAGCCAAAACCTTTTACTCACAGATACTGAGGGATTATCCCGACTATGAGTTGGCGATAGAGGGGATGAACAGGATTTCCAATCAAGCCGAGTGAGTGGAGAGTGGAAATTGGAGAGTGGAAAGTTTTCCGTTTTCCACTTTACCTCCCTTCGGTCGGTGAGGGCTTACGCCGTTCAGTTTTCAACTTAATTGTTCCGCTGCGGCGTTGAGCTTCTTATCGAGGCGGGCCATTGATTCTTCGATGCTGCCTTCGATCTTGCCCTTCATACTGAAATAGAACTTGATCTTGGGTTCGGTGCCTGAGGGACGGATGCTGATCTTCGAACCGGTCTCGGTGAAGAACTGCAGCACATCCGACTTCGGGAGGTTGATCGGGGTGACCTTGCCAGTATGCAAGTCTTTGGCTTCCAAAATCTTATAGTCTCTTACCTCAACCACTTTCTCACCTGCGATTTCGGTGGGCGGGGTGTTGCGGAACTTGGCCATCATGGCTTTGATTTCCTCGGTGCCGCTGATGCCTTTCTTGGTGAGGGACACCAGTTTCTCCTTGTAGAGACCGAACTCACGGTAGATGTCGCAGAGCAGTTCGTAGAAGGTCTTGCCCTGTTCGGCGGCCCATGCCATCGCTTCCGCCAGGAGGCTGGTGGCGATGATGGCGTCTTTGTCACGGACAAAGTCGCCAGCGAGGTAGCCGTAGCTTTCCTCGCCGCCGCCGATGAACTGTTTCTTGCCTTCCAGTTCCAGAATCTTGTCAGCGATGAACTTGAAGCCGGTGAGCACGTCGTAGCGGTCCACATTGTATTTTTTGGCGATTTCGAACAAAAGCTCGGTGGTGACGATGGTCTTTACCACGAACTCCTTGCCCGTGAGCTTGCCCAGCTCGTTCCAGCGCGTCAGCAGGTAGTAGAGGAACACGCTGGCGGCCTGGTTGCCGTTGAGTAGGATAAATTCACCGTTTTCATTCTTGACGGCAACTCCCACGCGGTCGGCGTCGGGGTCGGTGGCCAGCACGAGGTCGGCATTGATTTCCTGGGCTTTCTTCACGGCGAGAGCCATGGCGGCGGGCTCTTCGGGGTTGGGCGACTTCACCGTCGGGAAGTCACCATCGACCACCATCTGTTCCTCCACGCAATAGACATTCTCGAAGCCTTTGCGGCAAAGGATCTCGGGGACCAGACGACGTCCTGTGCCGTGGATGGGGGTATAGACAATCTTCAGGTCTTTGTGTTTCTTGATGAGGTCCAAGGAGAGGGATAGACCAAATACCTTGTTCAGGTAGATGTCGTCGAAGTCTTCGCCCAAGACTGTGATGAGGTCGGGGTTGCGTTTGAAGTTGACCATGGAGGGATCGAGGATCTTCTCTACCTCGGCGATCACGTTCTTGTCATGGGGACTGACCAATTGTCCACCGTCGTTCCAGTAGGCCTTGTAGCCGTTGTATTCCTTGGGGTTGTGCGAGGCGGTGACCATTACGCCGGCGTGGCAGTGCAGCTCACGGACGGCGAACGAGAGTTCCGGGGTGGGGCGGAGGCAGTCGAAGATGAACACCTTGATGCCGTTGGCTGACATGACGTCGGCGGTGATGTTGGCAAATGCCGGGCTGTTGTTGCGGCAGTCGTAGGCGATGGCCACACGCAGTTCGGTGACGCCTGGATTCATCTTTTTGATGTAGTTGGCGAAGCCTTGGGTGGCCATGGCCACGGTGTAGATGTTCATGCGGTTGGTGCCTACACCCATGATGCCACGGAGGCCTCCAGTGCCGAACTCCAGATTGCGGTAAAAGCTCTCGGTGAGCTCGTTCGGGTCGTTGTCGATAAGATACTGGACCTTCTTACGGGTCTCTTCGTCGTATTGGTCAGTGAGCCAGGCTTGGGCTCTTTCAAGAATGTTTTGTTCCATATTATTATATATTTTTAATGATTTCTTCAATACATTTTACCAAACTGTCGCGCCAAAAAGGAATCTCCATCCCTGTGTATGTCTTGATCTTATTGAGGTCGAGCACGCTGTAGGCAGGGCGGTGGGCTTTGGAGGGGAATTGGTCTGTCGTTATCGGGTTCACCTTGCAATGCTTTCCGCCAATTTCCATGATGGCGCAAGCGAAGTCGTACCAGGTGATGTTGCCTTCGTTGGTGAAGTGGAAGGTCTCATACACGGGTTCTGTGCCGTAATGGTCGATCAGTGTGACGATAGCTTGGGCGAGGTCGTGGGCCCAGGTGGGGCAGCCTCGCTGGTCGTTTACCACGTTGATTTCGGGACGGGTGTCGCCGAGGTTCAGCATGGTCTTCACGAAGTTCTTTCCCGTGGAGGAGTAGAGCCATGCGGTACGGACAATCACATGCTTGCAGCCGCTTTCACGAATGAGGCTTTCGCCTTCGGCTTTGGTGCTGCCATAGACCGACTGGGGATTGACGGGGTCGTCAACCTGATAGGGAGAAAGGCCATTGCCGTCGAAGACGTAATCAGTGGAGAGGTGGACCAGCAAGGCGTCGTGTCTCAGACAGGCTTCGGCCAGAATCTGAGGAGCCAAGGTGTTGACACGAGCTGCGATATCAGGCTCATCTTCGGCTTTGTCAACGGCGGTGTAGGCGGCGCAGTTAATGCAGACCCCAATGCGGTGTTCGCTGAAACAGCGTTCCACTGCGTCGGGGTCGGTGATGTCGAGGGAGTCGACATCGGTAAAAAACCATTGGTGTTCAAAGTTATTGGAGGCAAGTCGCTGTAGTTCCCTGCCCAGTTGCCCATAGCATCCTGTCACCAATAGGTTCATAGGCTATTGTTATTCGTCGTTGAACGATCTTTGGGCGTTGGTTTGGTAGAGGTGTTTCTTTGTGTTGTCGAACAGGTAGGAAACACGGTTCCACAGATTCACCTCTTTCTTGATGCCCAAGATGGTTTTCGTTGTGGTCTTGAGGCTATCGTCGAGGTGGTGGTACACAGACCTTGACACGCTTACGAAGAACGGGCGTTGCGAGAGGTGGCACAGGGCGATAGCTTTCTCGATGGCGTGGCCGAACCAGGCGATATGGGCGTAGCCATTCTCGTCGATGGTTTTGGTGCCGAGTATGTTGCCATGGTCAATACCGATGCCGAAGTTGAGGTGGGTATGTTTTTCAATGATCTCTCTGAGGTTGATGTTCAGCAGGTTGGCAGTTTTGATGGCGATGTCCACCACAAAAGTCTCGTCGAACTTGTCCTTGGGGTAGATCAGCAGGAAACTCTTGGGCGAATAGCAGTTGAAGTGTCCTCCAGTGGTTTCGCAGATCTCGTGCAGGATGTGATAGATGATCTTGTAGACTCTAGCGGCGAGACGTTTGCCGGTTTTCAGCATGATGTCGATGTTGTTGATCTCGAGATAGATCACGCTGGCTTCCATGACGAGGCCGGTGCAATCTTGGTTCAACGATTCCAGGTTGTTGAAGTCGCTCGACGAGGTGTAATCGAATTCGACTTCGGCCAGCTGTTTGGTTTTTTCGGTGACGCTCTGAAGGATGCCCATGACGTTTGTTTTTTATTATTCCATGTTAGTGTACACTGCTTGGATGTCTTCGTCCTCGTCGAGTTTGTCGAGGAACTTCTCGATATCCACCATCTGTTCGTCGGTGAAGCTGACGGTGCTATTGGGGAAGCGTTGCAGGTTGGCTTTGATGATGTTGATTTTGCGTTCCTCGAGGGCGTCGTGCATCATGCCGTAGTCGGTCCATGCGGTGTAGACGGTGGTTGTGGTGGTGCCTTCCTCTTCATCGGTCTCGGTAACGATTTCTTCCAGGCCAAAGTCGATGAGTTCAAGTTCCAGCTCGTCTTTGTCCATGCCAGCGGGCATCTCAATCTCAAAGACGGCTTTGCGGCTGAACATAAACTCGAGGGAGCCCATGGGGAGGAATGAGCCGCCGCACTTGTTGAAGTATGACTTCACGTTGGCCACGGTGCGGGTGGTGTTGTCGGTGGCGCAGTCCAGCATGCATTGGATGCCGTGGGGGCCTTTGCCTTCGTAGGTCACTTCCACGAGGTTGGCGGCGTCCTTGTCGGAGGCGCGCTTGATGGCGGCATCGATGTTGTCCTTGGGCATGTTCTCAGCCTTGGCGTTGAGGATGGCCTGGCGGAGTTTGGGGTTCATGTCTGGATCCGGACCGCCTTCCTTGGCTGCGATGGTGATTAACTTACCGAGTTTCGGGAACACTCTTGACATGTGGCCCCATCTTTTCATTTTAGCCGCTTTGCGGTATTCAAATGCTCTTCCCATATTATGTGTGTTTTTTCTTGTTTTTTATTGAGGTGGCAAAGTTAAGAAAAATATTTTTATTTTCGCAAAGAAAACAAATAATGATGAAAATACTGGTTTTGACCGAGCATGACGACTGCTGTGGACCGATGGCTGCGGCCTTTCTCCGAGACTATTCTGAGAGGGTGGAGGTGGTGTCTGCTGGGCGACATCCTTCCGAGGCTTTGCCACCGTTGGTGGTGGTGGCCATGCGCGAATGTTTGATCGACATGAATGGCTATCGACCGTGTGATGTCTCGACGGTGGATTTGTCGGAGTTCGATGCGGTGTATGAATGTCCTGATGAGCCGTGTCCTACAGACCTTCAGGCCTGTCGGGAACTTCGCGATTTCATCAAGAATGAATCGTTTAAATACTACAAAAAAAGTCGCTCGTGATTGAGCGACTTTTTATTTCAGAGTAAGAATCAACTCCTCACTCCTCACTTTTAACTCCTAACTCTTTTAAGCTTCGGTGTTCTCAGCGGGAGCTTCGGCGACGGGAGCTTCAGCGGCCTCTTCGGCAGGAGCCTCAGCGGCAGCAGCAGCGGCAGCTTCCTCGGCCTTCTTGGCTTCAAGCTCGGCGAGTCTCTTCTTAGCGAGTTCAGCAGCGCGATCTTCGTTGACTTTCTTCTCGGCTTCCAAGCGGGTCTTCTTTTCGCCTCTGGCTTTCTCTTCCTTGGTCTTGGCGACTTCGGCCAACTTGGCTTCCTTTTCCTTCAGCCAGGTCTGGAACTTGACTTCGGCTTGCTCCTCAGTCAAAGCACCTTTCTTCACGCCCTGGAGGAGGTGGTACTTCAGCATGACACCCCTCTTGGAGAGCAGGGAGCGCACAGTGTCCGTCGGGACTGCGCCAACGCTGTACCAATACAGGGCGCGGTCAAACTTCAGGTTGATCTGAGCGGGCTCAGTCAGGGGGTTGTAGGTACCGATTTTCTCAATGAATTTACCGTCACGCGGTGAACGGCCATCAGCAATTACAATGTGATAGAAAGGCTGACCTTTCTTACCATGTCTTTGCAATCTGATTTTTGCTGGCATAATTTAATGTTTTAAGTTGATTATGAATGAATTAACTAAAACCTACCCGAGGTTTCGGCGGCAAAAGTACAACTTTTTCCCGAATTGACAAGGGCTTATGCCAAAATTTCAGTTTTTTCTTCTTCTTTATCCCTGATGACATGGATATCGCGTTGTGGGAACGGGATGGTGATGCCGTTCTCGTTCAAGGCGTTATAAATCACTTCCTTGGCTTTGTCAACGTACGGAATCTGCTCCGAAGCCAGAATGTATTGCTTCACGGCGATGTTGACGGAACTATCGCCAAAATCGCCAACCCTCACGTAGATGCCGCGTTGAGGATCCACAATGTCGCGGCCGAGGTCATCCTTGGTGCACATCACCTGCATGGCGCTCTCCAATACCTCACGAACCTTTTGCACATCGGTGCCATAAGCCACCCCAACAACAATCTTGAGGAACTCGTAGGGATTGCCCTTGGTCAAATTAGTGAAGTTCTTGGCGAATAGCGTGGCGTTGAGGAACGATACGGTAGTGTTATAAATAGTGTCCACTTGTGTAGTCTGGTAGTTTATGCTTGATACCCTGCCGCGGATGCCGTCGCATTCAATCCAGTCACCCACCTTCAGACGGCCTGACATGAGTTGGATACCATAGATGAAGTTGTTGATGATATCTTTAAGGGCCAAACCGACACCAGCGGAGAAGCCTCCTGCGATGATGCTCAGAGAACCGGTGGGAATGTGCAAGGTCAGGATGATGACGATAGCGTAAATGGTCCATACAAGGAAATTGATGATGCTGTTGCCAAGAGAGAGGTTGATTTCGTCCTTGTGAATGGTCTCCCGCTGGGTTTTCTTCAGGTATTGGTTGTAGCGGTTCTGCTGCCAAATGGAATGGATGGCTTTGTTGAGGTACCGGAAGATGAAGAACAGGTTCAGCAACAGAAGGACGGCATGTACCGAAACTCTGAAAGTGCTGGCTCCAGCGTCGTTGGTAATTTCAACGAAAGGCTTGTAGATGAGGCTGTTGTAAAGGTCGTGGAAATCGAACACATCCATGGCCAGATATAGGCAGAGCGGAAAGCAGGTCAGCATCATGACCGGCATGACGACTTCTTTCACCAAATCGTAGAACCAGGTCACCCTGAAGAGGTAGGTTTTTTTGTCTTGTCCGCTTACCTTGGTGATGTGGGCGAGATAATCGGTGATACGATGGTTCATCCGCTTCTCCTTGTATCTGACGATTAGGTGCCAGACGGTGATCATGGTGAGGATGGCGGCCATTTGGAAATACCACCATACCAACAGAAGTAACGAAGCGAAGATGAATCCCGAGATGGCGATGAGCATAGCCACTCCCGTCACTGCGAGTGAGATCCAACTGAACACCTGGTCATGACGGTCAGCCTTTTTGGCACGATGCAGGCAGGTGAAAAGCTGCCAGCAGAAGAAGAGGATGAGGAATGGCGGGAAGAGGATGTTCATCATCGTGTTGGGGATGAAGAGCACTCGGCATCCAATGACGAAGATGGCCAGGAAAATAATGGGGCGGTACAGCCTAATGCTGGTTTTGAGTTGGTCGGGTTTCACCCTGATGAGCAAGGCGGCGATGATGGCAGCCAGCAACCACAAAAAGGTGTTGGCCAGATTGAAGGCTTTGGCAAAGACCAAATTTTGGTCGCCAGAACCGCTATTGAGAATGCTGGTGACTACGATGGCTAGTAAAAGGGCAATGTAGGGCTTTTGTTCTTTGGCTACGACCCGTTTGACAGGTTTCACCCATTTGAAGACGGGGATGAGCAACAGGCGGGAGAGAAGCCAGAAAAGCATCAATTCCAAAAAAAGGAAAAGCAGGAGGAGCAACTGTATTGAGAATTCAAATCTTTTGGCAACGCTAAACGCTTCGGAGTCATCCGTCGTTCCCGGCGTAGCCAAAGCTAAAGAATCGCTGAGTGCGACGGCAGTGGAGTCGATGACCATCTGAAGGGAGTCAAGGGAAGGAAGTACCAGTGAGTCAGGGGTGGGAAGGTTTTCGTCGTGGTTCCCATAATAATTCTCCAAATCGTAGAGACCGTATTTTTTCTTGACATCGTTCTTGGCTTCTTCCCAGTATTGATGATAGTGGGCGAGGATGGTCGGCCAAGGGGTCTGTCCCTCGACGAAGATGCGATGCTGGAGCAGCTTGTAGTAGTCGCTTGCGTAGTCGTACGATTCCTTAAGGTGCATGTAAGTCTCGCTGTAGTGGATGCTGTCAGCCACGACGATGGCCTTGCTTTCGAAATACATCTTTAGTAGCTCCGTGGCGTAAAAGATGCAGGAGTCGCGGTTCTGCATGCCTTTGTCGTCGAGGACGAAAGGCGTGGTTATGGTGTCGGATAGGGTAGCCGCCTCGATGGTGCGTTCCAATTGCGAGGCGTTGATGATGTGATGCTTGTCGATGGAGTCGTTGCGGTAAAGCAGGCTGTCGGCCAGACCATAGATGGTGTCGAGCTCAGGGGGAAGGCGGCGCAGTGACTCAATGAGTCGGGCATAGCGGTCGATATCAAGGTCAAGGGTTCTGACAATGCGGTCGTAGGGCATCTTGTCCTTTTCAAACTCGTTGAACTCGCGGGTCACCTTCTCCAAAGTATAACTGAGATCGAAGGTGAATTCCTGTTGTTGGGAATAGAGCTTCAGCGATAGTTCATTGCACTGTTTCATGATGACCACCATTTTTTGGTGCTGTTCTTCGTAGTTTTCGGCGAGTTTATCCCTCGTTTCTGACATAAGGAGGTAATCGCGTTTCAAACTTCTCCGGAGATCCAGGAGGGTGGCGTCGAGGCGATCTTGGATGGGTCTGGCGAATACGGGCAGGACCAGCATCAGAAGAAAGAGTATGCAGAGGTGTTTTTTAATCATAACGATGATGTTTTATGTGGCAAATTTAGAAAAAAACTAATTTTGCAGCCGAAATGGAAAAGAAAAAAGGACTACATTGGGGTTATCTAGCGGGCATCATTTCGGGCGTCACCTACGGAATGAACCCGCTGTTTGGCGTGCCAGTCATCAACAAGGGATTGGATGTCAATTCATTGTTGTTTTATCGTTACGGGGTGGCAACCCTGCTGATGCTGGCGTTCATGGTGGTCGCCAAAAAGCAAATCCGCATCAGTTGGAAGCAATTCGGGCTGATGACCATTCTGGGTATCCTGTTCACCGGCTGCAGCATCACCTTGTTCGAAGCCTACAAATACATTCCATCGGGCATCGCCACGAGCATTCTCTATGTGTATCCCATCATGGTGGCGCTCATCATGATGTTTTTCAAGCAGTTTCCTACCTGGCAGACCTGGGTTTCCATCTTCGCCGGTGTGGCCGGTGCCGTGTTGCTTTCCCTAAAGGGAGGAGGAGGCTTCATCGACTGGAAAGGCATCGCGTTGGTGGTAGCCTCGGGACTGTGTTACACTTTATTTATAGTGATTGTCAACCTGAGCAATCAGGTGAAGGCCATCCCCAACCTCACGCTGACATTTTATTGTTTCTTCATCGGCTCGCTGATGCTGTTTGCCTTGTCGGGCTTCGGCGTTCAATTGAATCCCGTACCTGATGCCGTGAGTTGGCTGAATGTGCTAGGTTTAGCTGTGTTGCCGACCGCTGTGGCCACGATTACTTTGGCGGCTGCTACCAAAGCCGTGGGCGCCACCAAGACCTCTGTTCTTGGCATCTTGGAGCCTTTGACGGCCATTGTCATCGGCACTTTGGTGTTCAAAGAAGCCTTTACGCTG
>JAILBC010000133.1 GCA_024681295.1 Bacteroidales bacterium | reverse complement strand
CATCGCCCTCGACGAGAACAACGAGATCATCGGCTACGAGTTCATCAGCCTCGGCAAGATGATGGACTTCATCAAGAAAGGCGACGATGCCAACGAAGCCCTGAAGAAAGCCACCGGCACCTACGGACGCTTCGCCGACGCCGCTAAATACATTGATCCACGTAAAGAATAAGGAGGACACACCATGGCAAGAAGAGAAGTTAAATTCGAAAGTCAGGAACGCCGCATGGCCAATGTCCTGAGAGTTTTGAACCAATACGGCATCAACAGCATCGAGGAAGCCGACGAGATCTGCGAAGCCAAGGGCATCGACCCCTACAAGATGGCTGAGGAGACCCAACCCATCTGCTTCGAGAACGTGAAATGGGCTTACACCTGCGGTGCCGCCATCGCCATCAAGAAGGGCTGCAAGACCGCTGCCGAGGCCGCCGAAGCTATCGGCGAAGGCCTCCAGTCGTTCTGCATCGACGGTTCCGTCGCCGACGACCGTAAAGTCGGTCTGGGCCACGGCAACCTCGCCGCCCGTCTGCTCCGCGAGGAGACCGAGTGCTTCGCCTTCCTGGCGGGCCACGAGAGCTTCGCCGCCGCCGAAGGCGCCATCAAAATCGCCGAGATGGCCAACAAAGTGCGCCAGAAACCCCTGCGCGTGATTTTGAACGGCCTCGGCAAGGACGCCGCCAAGATCATCAGCCGCATCAACGGCTTCACCTACTGCCGCACCGAGTTCGACTACTACACCGGCAAGGTGACCGTGGTGGAGCGCATCCCCTACTCCACAGGCCTCCGCTCCAAGGTGAACTGCTACGGCGCCGACGACGTCCGCGAAGGAGTGGCCATCCTTTGGCTCGAGAACGTCGACGTGTCCATCACCGGCAACTCCACCAACCCCACCCGCTTCCAGCATCCTGTGGCAGGCACCTATAAGAAAGAACGCCTGCTGGCTGGCAAGCCCTACTTCTCAGTGGCTTCGGGTGGTGGCACAGGCCGCACCCTGCACCCTGATAACATGGCCGCCGGTCCCGCCAGCTACGGCATGACCGACACCATGGGCCGCATGCATAGCGACGCCCAGTTCGCAGGCTCCTCCTCCGTCCCGGCACACGTCGAGATGATGGGCTACCTCGGCATGGGCAACAACCCAATGGTGGGCGCCACCGTCGCCGTCGCCGTCGCCGTGGAACAAGCTATGAAATAATTAATTTCTGGGTCTTATCGCCGACGGTGATAAAATAAATTCCCGGAGACAATTCCGAAACGTTAATTGTAGAGACGTCATAATATGGCGTCTCTACAGCATTAATGGGGCCGACCATCAGGGTTTGGCCCATTATATTTGTGATACGGTATTCCCGTTGTAGAGACGGTGCATGCACCGTCTCTACGGTGTTTGATAAAACCACCGTAATCATGTCATGGGCAGGATTGGGGAATACCCTAAAGCCGCCGTCAGCCAAAGCCTCCGACACTTGGGTAAGGTCATTGCCTAAAGTCCAGTTCTCAGGAAGGCTGTTGTCCAAATCCAGATCAATCAATTGGAGGTAAGGCCCTTCGCCGTCGGCCTCCCAAGGCCAAGGGTCGCTGTCGTAGTAATGCACCTGGTCGATGATGTTGCCCCAAGCGTCGGCCAGCACCAAGTTCTCCGACTTGTTCGACAAGTTTCGATTGAACTGTCCAAAAGGCACCGTGTTGTAATAATCGATGAAGGCCAGCGAGTCAGAGCAAAGCACCAAAGCCTCACGCCCCGCGAGGACCGAACCCACAGGGAAATTATAGGTAATGCCCAGTTCACGGAAATAGATCCCTGTCAGATCCACCGTTTCGTCGCTATTGTTGCTGATCTCGATGAACTCCAGCCTGTCGCCATCGATGGCCCACCAGTCCTCAGGATGATAATGAATTTTGGAAATCACCAAGGGAGGAAGCTCCACGTCTTCGCATCCATCAAATGACCCAATATGGGTATTCAGCCAGTTGATGCGCTGACTGATCCATGTCTTCATGGACTGAAGCTCATAGGCATGGTTGGTCATCTTCGACCAGCGCTGGTTGTCACGACCCACACCTTCCGAAATCCAAGCATCGATCTCGTCAAGACGGGCACAGACTTCCTCGTAGTCCAACGGCTGGCCCGGCCCAGTCAGCTCAAACCAACGTCTGGCCAGATAACAACGGAACATGGAAGTGTCGAAAAGGTCTTTCCAGAACTTCGGGCCGTTGTTGTCCTGATTGTTGAACTGCCACACATCGTAACGGCTGCGGTTGCCAAACTCATCGTGGCCGTAAGCCAAGTTGTAGTCCCAAATCGGTCCGGCACGAAGCTTCCCTTTCCTGTCCTTATGGAAAAACGTACTCAAGCTATAGACATCTACATTTGAACTGAATTCAGCAATTATATAGAAATCCACAAACGACGGAATGTCGATGACAGAGGGTATGCCATTTTCTGCAGAGATGTTGTGCTGGCTGGCGACACGGGCAAGATCCAGAAACACCTGGTGGATGTATTGGTTTTGCGACGGCGTAACTTCTCCCGGCTTGGGATAATGGTGGATGAAGTTGGCATAACTCGGCCACCAGCCGCTACCCGTTTCCTCCATCTGCCATGCCACCGGGTCGCCGCCCGTGGTCTTATCCGCCTTGGTGATATAGCCGCCAGTAACCTCGGGGTAACCATTGTCGGTCGGGCCCAGACTTACAATGTTGACACGGTCCTTGTCCACCTTGATCTTCTCCATAAAGGCATACAAGCCCTTGTAATCACCGTTAACCACCACTTCGCAATAAACACTTCGTGAAGCATATTGTCCAAAACGGTTCGAGAGCTCGTACGACAGCACGTCGCGCATCCCTGTCTGGTCGAAGGCCAAGGAGTTCAGCACCCAGTCGTTTTCGGAGGGCATATCCAAAATGCTGACGTTGTTGTTGGTCACGTTATCGGACTGCAAAGTCTCCAAACCGTAAGACTTCTTGGGGAGTAGGTCCTGCGAGGAACTCCCCCGAGTTTCGATGCCGATGCGACCGTCATAGTTCAGAAAAGCAGGGTCGCTGATGTCGGTCATGTAGTTGCGCGACCCGTCGGGATGCCAGATGATCTTCATCGTGGCCAACACCTTGGGTTCGTCAGGGATGGCGACTCCGCCATCGGTTTCAATGACCACGATGGGTAGGTTGCTGTCAGTAAGGATCTGAGCCTGAGCCCATAAGCAACACGACAATAATAATATGCCTAGAATAATCCGCTTCACGTTCATAGGTTTTCAATTTGCAAAAATAGAAATAATCCGTAATTTTGTCCCATGGAAAAAACAATACTTTTAGGGATGACCCCTGAAGAGATTCAGGAGGTGGTCAATGGGCTCGGGTTACCGAAGTTCACAGGTAAACAAATTGTCGACTGGATTTACAACAAACATGTCGCCTCGTTTGAAGAGATGTCCAACCTCAGTAAGAAGTCAAGGGAACTTCTGGCGGAACAATACGAGGTGGGGTTATACGCTCCTTTGAAGGTTCAGACTTCGACTGACGGCACCAAGAAATACCTCTTCCCTGCCGGCGAGCTGACCGTAGAGGCGGCCTATATCCCCGACCGTGACAGGGCCACGCTCTGTATCTCCACCCAGGTGGGATGCCAGATGGACTGTCTCTTCTGCGCCACGGGAAAGCAAGGCTATGAAAAGAATTTAAGCGCCGCCGAAATCGTGAATCAGGTGCTCAGCCTGCCCGAGTTCGACACCTTGACCAACATTGTGTTCATGGGCATGGGCGAGCCGCTCAACAATTACGACAACTTGATGCGCTCGCTCGACATCCTCACCCAGGAATGGGCTTTGGGATGGAGCCCCACACGCATCACCGTGTCAACCAGCGGCATCATCCCTAATCTGAAACGTTTCCTTACCGAGTCGAAGTGCAATTTGGCCATCAGCATGCATAGCCCTTTCCACGACGAGCGTCTCAAGCTGATGCCCGTGGAGAAGGCCTACCCCATCAAGGAGGTGATCCATTTGGTAAAGCAGCACGACTGGCACGGGCAGCGCCGGCTCTCGTTCGAATACATCGTCTTCAAGGGCTTGAACGACACCAAGGACCACGTCAAGGAGATGGCTCGCCTGCTGGGCAGCCTCCGTTGCCGTGTCAACTTGATTCGTTACCACAAGGTGCCGAACATCCCTCTGAACAGTCCCGACAACAACACGATGACGTGGTTCCGCGACGCCTTGAACGACAAGGGCATCATCGCCACCATCAGGGCTTCACGGGGTCAGGACATCGATGCCGCCTGCGGGTTGCTAAGAACGGAAAGTGGAAAGTGGAAAGTGGAAAGTTAAGCTTTCAGTTTTCCACTCTCCACTTTCAACTTTCCACTTACTTAAACGCGTTCTCGCTCAAGCCTTTACCGGTAATCGCGAGGTCTTTCATATAACCTGGCACTTCCTTGCCGAGGTACTTGTCCACGTAGATCTTGGCGAGATACTGGCTCAGCATGAAGCCGTGGCCGCGCAGGCCAACGAGCAGACCGACTTCTGGGTCGACGATGTAGCGAGGTTCCATATAGTAACCAGCCCACACTGCATGGAAGCCCACGCTGGCGAGGTTCGGAATCCAGTCGGCGAACACTTCACTGACGATTTGCAGGAACTCCTTGCTGTTGTACTTCAGGTTCTGACGGGCCTCGAAGGAGTCGCAGTCGGGCGAGGCGCAGCCGATGATCTGGCCGGTGTGGCCGAACTGCTGTCCGTAAACGGCGCTGAAGCCTTTGTAGTGACGGCGGTCGATGATCATATCGAGCGAGTCGCCCTTCACACCCATGTTCGGCAGTCTTCTAGTGATGAAGGCCTGGTGCTTCACAGGATACATTCTTGTGTCGATACCGAGCATGTCGGTGAACTTCTCGGCGCCCCAGCCCATTGAGTTGACGAAGTGCTCGCAGGTGAACTCCACAAACTGTTTGTCGTGAGTATGCACCAAAGCAACATATTTGTCGCCTTTCTTACGGACCTCCAGCAGCTCGCAGTCTTCCATCAGACGACCACCGTGTTCGATGGCGATGCCACGCACGTAGTCGATGGTCTTACCGGGTGTGGCCTGCCAGCAGTCGTTGGAGATCAAGGCGTGCGAATACACGTTGTTGTCCATGTTCCACAGCGGTGAGATCTCCTTCTGGAAGTCCTTCTTCTCAATCATGTAGGCATCCGACCAAGCCCTGGAGGCATCCAAAGCCTTGTAGGTAGCCTCGTCGTGCACCAGGTTCACATAGCGGGTCATCTTGAAGCCGATGTCGTGCTTGGCCTGGTTGGCCTTGAAGATCTCGAGGTTATGGTTGGCAATGTCGCTGATATCAGGATTCGAGAAGGCCGGACGGCCGCCACCGATGCAGCGCCAAGTGGAGCCACGGTCGTAGTTGACGAGGACAGGATTCAGTCCCGCCTCAGCGAAGTAACGGAACAAGCTGGAGCCTGCCATACCGCCACCGGCGATGAGGACCTTCACCTCTTCGTGCTTCACGTTGTTGTTGGTCGGAAACACGTACACCTCCTGAGCGTTGGCGTTGTAGACGTCGCCCAGGGTCACCTGAGCCGCCAGCGGAGCGCGCGGGGTGCTGTCACCAGTGACCTCGATGCCATAGGAACGCAGGATCTGTTTGGCTCTCGGCACGCAGCGCTTGCCACGGCAGGGACCCATGCCCATACGGGTGATGTGCTTCAGCTCGTCCACCGAGATGAACTTGCGGTCGCCGATGACCTTCAGCAGGGTTTCAAGGGTTACATCCTCGCAGTGGCAGACGTAGGTCTTAGCTTCGACTTCCTTCAAGGACTTGAACTCAATCGGTTTCGGATAGTTTTCTTTCAGAATGAAACCTCTCGCGTCAGTTAAACTACCTCTACCCTCTAACCTCTCACCTCTAACCTTCGCCACATTGGTCTTGTTGTTCTTCTTCAGCACCTTCTCCACGACGCCTTCGCCCACTTTTTGGCCGTTGTTGTCGACCAAGAAGACCTCGGCGCCTTCTGCCACTTCGTATTCAACGGGCAGAAAGAGCGTGTTCTTGTTGAGGTCGTAGCCGAAGATGGCCAGGCCCGGGCAGTGGTTCACGCAGTTCATGCAGCCGATGCACTTGTCGTAATCGATCACCGGAACGGTGTTGGTGCTCGACTTGGTGATGGCGTTTTGTGGGCAGCTGAACGAGCAGGGGTTGCAGGCGAAGCCATAGAGGCAGTCGGCCACCACGAAGGGTTTCGCCTTCATGCGTTCGGTATCGGGCTTGCGAGGCTCGTCGAGCACTCTCACGGGGTGCTGCTGGCTTTCGATATATTGTTTCGAGACCTCGAGATATTCATCATAATTGAATCTCAGGCCGATATTCTGAGCCACCTCGAAGGCTGCCTGTTTGCCTCTCAGCACGGCGCTGGTGCCTTCGCCGATGCGCACGGCGTCGCCGACACCGTAGGTGTTCATGCCGAACACCTGCTTGCCCTTGGTGAGCAGTTGGCTGTCGGGAATCAAGCCTGTGCAGATGTTGATGATATCGATATCGTCGATGACCTGTTCAGTGCCAGGAATCGGTTTGAAGTTCTCGCACTTAGCGATGACGGCGCCCACGATGCCAGTGTGGTCTTCGTTGGGGATGGCCTTCAGCAGGATGTGCGAGGTCATGATCGGGATGCCCAGACGGCGTACACGGTTGGCCTGTACGGGGAAGCCGCCTTCGTGGTCCATGCCCTCGATGATGGCTTTGATATGTGCTCCAGCCTGCATGCCCTGATAGGAAGTCAAGTAGCCGATATTGCCAGCGCCCACGGTGAGCACCTTCTTACCGAGCAACGTGTGCTCCTGGTTCATCATTTTCTGGAACACGGCAGCGGTGTAAACACCCGGAAGGTCGTCGTTCTCGAAAGTCGGCATGAAGGGCACGGCGCCGGTGGCTACCACCAGATGTTCAGCGTCAACGTAGGCAATCTCCTGAGTCGCGATGTTCTTAATGGCAATGCGCTTGCCTTCGAGCAGGTCCCACACGGTGTAGTTGAGCAGGATGCCTTCGTGGTTGTCACCAGCCAGGGTCTTGGCAATGTCGAAGCCACGCATGCCGCCAAACTTCTGTTCCTTCTCGAAGAAGAAGAACTGGTGGGTCTGCATGTTGAATTGGCCGCCGATGCGGGCGTTGTTGTCGATCACGAGGTTGGCAATGCCGAACTTGTTCAGTTGCTCACGGCAAGCCAGACCTGCCGGACCCGCGCCGATGATGGCCACGGTAGTCTTGTAGATCTTCACTTCCTTTTGGGGATTCACTCCAACTTCCGGCTGATAGTCCTTCGGAATCTCGCGGACTTCCTTCACGCCATCGACCAGAGTGATGCAGATACGGCGGATCTTGCCGTCGACGAGCATCTCGCAGGCGCCGCATTTGCCGATGCCGCACTCCAACGAACGTTCGCGTCCGTCGAGGCTGTGGCTGTGAACAGGATAACCAGCTTGATGTAGAGCGGCGGCGATGGTCTTGCCCCGCTGGCCTTTTACGGTCTTGCCTTCATATTGGAATTCCACTAAATCCTCTTGTGGGATGTCCAAAATAGGGTGTTTTTCAATCTTATACATAGATTCAGTGATTTGTGTCTTGTTTTGAGAGGCACAAAATTATCAAATTTTGAATAATTATCGAATTTTTTTTGGGTATGTCACCTAATCAATGATTTCGCTCAGCGCAAAAAACCGTCAATTCACGTAAGGAAGCCCAGGCATCCTTATCTATAATATAAGGTGTAAGGGCGTCCAGATTTTTTAAAGCCTTGTCCAAATACTCTGGAAGGAGCCTTTGAGCCATGACGGTGGTCGCAGGATCGTCATTGTCGAGAATGTCGTCCCGCATTTGGAAGACCAGACCCAGATTCAAACCAAAATCGGAGATGAGGTGAGAGGTTAGAGGTTGGAGGTTAGAGGTGACTGACATGGCGCCACAGACACAGCAGGCCTGAATAAGGCGGGCGGTTTTACGTGTGATTATATCAAGATAAACCTTTCCACTTTCCACTTTTAATTTTCCACTTTGAATCAGTTCCCCTTCGCTCATCGCCATCGCCACCTTAAGCATCTCTTGTAAGATCTGATGATCCTCAGGATGGGAGAGCTGAGCCAAGGCCTTCGCCAGAAGGTAGTCGCCAGCCAACACCGCCGACTTATTGTCCAAATGGGCGTTCAACGAGGCCTGGCCGCGTCGGGTGTCGGAGCCGTCCACCACATCGTCGTGGATCAACGTGGCCGTGTGGAACATCTCCACAAACAAGGCCGTGCGCCGCGTGACATCGTTGACCTCACCAAAGAGCTTAGCCGACAAAAACACCAGCCGTGGACGCAAGCGCTTCCCAGGCACCGACGACACATAACGCATCATGCCATCCATCGGCAGCACCTCGCTCGACAACACCGCCCAAAAAGCCTTCTCAAACCGTTCCAGTTCGTTTTCCATGGCGGCAAAAATAGGAAAAAAACTTTGCACGCTTTTTGCTATATCGTTATTTTTGTGTCAAAATCAAACCACCATGAAACGAAACATCCTTTTCATCACACTATTGTGCGCCACAATAGTGCTGCTTTCCTTCCAGCTAATCAACAAAGACGATAATAAACCTATGAAAGACAAGTACGAAGTCCTATGGAAACGCTTTGAGGAGCACATGGACGACGATCTGCCCGAGTCGGCCCAGAAAGTGCTCGACTCCATCGAACAGAAAGCCGTGAAAGAACGTAACCAGGTGCAACTCCTGAAGACCATCCTCTATCGCCGCAAGGTGATGATCGAAACCATCGAGGAAGAACCCGAAGAGGCCTACCTCAAGTATGCCCTGGCCCAGCTCAACCGCCTCGACGAGGCCGAACAAGCACTGCTTCACGAAGAGATCGCCTACCTCTATGCCAGCTACCTCGACGACAACGAATACCGCATCGGCGAGAACCTCGCCATCGACGGGAGCCTTGACGATGTGGCCATGAAATACTGGGACCGCCGCACCTTCGAGAACCTCATCGCCCAACACTACGCCGAAGCCCTCAAACCCGTGAAGGCTCTTCGGCACGCCAAGACCGAAAATTACCTCTGTCTCTTCGAAGACCCCGACGATGAACATATCGAATATGAACAAACCCTCTTCGACTTCGTGTTCCACCGCGTGGTGAAATACTACCGCGAAGCCGCCGACGCCGACGACATCCTGCCCGAGTGGGACACCCAACTCTGGTGGCTCAACGCCAATGACTTCGTCAAAGCCGACCTCGGCGAAAGCGACCGGCCCATCATCCAATGCCTCAAGCTCTTCCAATCCCTCATAGCCGAAAACAAAGGCGACATCCGCCTCTTCAACGACTACAAACGCTACGAGTTCGTCAACGGCATCGACAGCGACCACGACAAGTACCAAAAAGCCATGCGCTCGCTGATGGCCAACAACAAGCAAAGCAAACAATACCCCGAACTCGTCAACTGCCTCGCCATCGACCTTATCGAACAATACAAAGAAAGCCCCAACGACAGCAGCTACCGCGACAACTATCGCATCGCCGCCCAACTCTGCAAAGAGACCATCGATGCCCACCCAAAGAATAGCAGGGCCTGCAAGAACACCCTCACCCACATCACCCACCCCCACTTCGAGTTCAGCCTCAACCAGATCCAGCTGCCCAACGAGAACATCCCCGTGGTGCTGGAATACCGCAATATCGAACATCCCTGTTATCTTATATATAAGGTGAAAGAGTCAGAGGTGGACGAGCTGCGCCGTCTCTACAACGAAGATCTCTATAAAGCCCTCGGCAAGAAGAAAGCCGTGGTCGAAAAGACCCTCGACCTCCCCGCCGAGAGCGACTACCTCGCCCATACCGCCGTCATCGCCCTGCCCCCGCTTGAGGAAGGCTGCTACTTCCTTGTCGGCAAGACCGACGCCAGCGTCAAGGACAACACCTCCCAGATGTTCAACATCTTCTTCCAAGTGAGCCAGCTGGGCTACATCATCGACAGCAAGGCCAACCTCTTCACCCTCGTTACTACCGACCGCAAGACCGGACATCCC
>JAILBC010000071.1 GCA_024681295.1 Bacteroidales bacterium | reverse complement strand
GGTGACGATGTCCAGATTATCTGTGGGATCCATAGAAAGCAGCACCTTCATGTCAAGGAGGTTGTTTTCGATGTTGATGCGGGTGTCGACCACGTTGTTCGAGTCGCTGTAGTACTGGGCCTGCAAGAGCAGGAAGTCGCTTTCGAGGATGGATCCTGCCTGATAGCGGGCTTGTCCTTGCTTGAGCTGCTCGCTGCTGGTGTGCATCACTTCGAATTGGTAACTCAGCAGTTCCTGGTTGCCGAGGATGGTGAGGAAACTCTGTAGAATCTGCAGGACAGTCTGATTGTCGTAGCGCTCCATCTGAACCTCGTTGCGTTCCAGGTTGAGGCGGTTCTGCTCGATGGTATTGTTGATTTGTCCGCCTTGGTAGATGGTGACCGACGTACCCACGCCCACGTTGCCCGACGAGGACCAGCCGTTCTCGTTGTTGGAGATGTTCTGTCCGTAGGAAGCGCTCAGGTTGGGTAGCCGTTGCATCTTCGATTGTTTGTAGGTGGTTTCGAGCGACTGTCCCGTGAGTTCCATTGACTGGCGCTCATAGCTGTTGGCGAAGGCGTAACGGATGCAGTCTTCGAGGGTGAATTGGTGGTAGGTGGACTTTTCCTGCGCCATCATTGAAAAGGTGGTCAGCAGGAGGATGGAGAAAACGATTATTTTTTTCATAGGCGCAAAGGTAACGAAATAATGAATACCTTTGTTGTGCTCTAAAATAAAATATGTTATGAAAAAAATCTACCTGCTTATTATAATTTTGGCTCTGGTATACTCAGCCAGTGCGCAGCGTTCGGTTACTTGCGCCTATTTAGATGAAAACGGTCAGGTGATGACCGAGGTGGTGACCGACACTCAGTTGCCGCCGATGGCTCGTGATGGTCTGACACCCATGTCTGGTTTCCCGCTGAACTTTGCCTCCAATACTACTTACAAACCCATGCGTGGTCTGACTTTAGCCGACTTGGATGGCGATGGGGCTGATGAGATCATCCTTTGCCATAACGAGCAAATCAACGTGATTGACGGACAAGGCAACATCGTTTGGTCGCAGCCATTGGTGGGTGGTATGGCCCAGTTTCCGGCTGCGGTGGGTGACATCGATTGGGACGGCGACCTTGAGATTGTGGCGCTTACGGCCTATGGCAATGCTCGTGGTGGTATCAACGTTTTCGACCATACAGGGGTCTCATTGCTTTCTGAGGTGACCAACAACAACCCTTTGATTTGCGCTCCTGTCCTTGCCGACCTCAACGATGATGGTGCTCTGGAAATCATCTTTTGTGGTCGGGGCAAAGCCTCGGCAAGCGTGTCCGCCGGCATCCATGCGTGGACGCTCCAAGGGGAGGAGATAGAGGGCTTCCCCTACGAGATGCCTTCCACACCGGCGTTTACCCCTACGGTGGCCGACATTAATAACGATCACAACTTGGAGATTTTCGCTGCCACGACTTCGGTGCTCTACTGCATTAGCAATACAGGCGAGACCCTTTACACGGTTGACGGTCAGGAGGCCTACAAATACTCGTATCAGTCACCTATCGTGGTTGACTTTGGGAGTGACGGCAACTGGAGCCTCGTTGGCGCTTGCCATGGCGACAACCCCAACCATTATGTGCGCGATGCCTTGACGGGTGAGTACCGTGAGGGCTGGCCCAAATCTGTCAGTGCGTGGACTTATTCTGCCCCAACAGTGGTGATGAATGGTGAGCAACACGTCATCTTTATGGGTGTGTCCGGCGAGGGTAACGTGTTCTATCAGTATAACCCTGATGGCAATGTGGCTTCGGGCTTCCCGCTAAACTTGACTTCAGGTATTGAAGGCTTTATTTCGGTGGCGGATATCGATGGTGATGGAGCCAACGAGATTGTTACTAGCTTTAACCTGATGGATGGTGGCAACGGCTTTATCCGCGCATGGGAGATGGACGGTACGGAAGTGCTTGACGGATTCCCGCTTCGTCCTCAAGGTCTTACCTATATGAATGGCGCCAACTTCGGTGATATTGACGGCGATGGCAATCTCGAAATCGTCACCTTGACTTATTTGCAGAATTTCTCTCCAGATGATCCTGTCACCGTTACGGCCTACGCACTGAATCAACCAAACAAAAATCTAGCCTTTGGTACTTATAAAGGGAGTAATGACCGTACGGGATGGAAACAGTATAACTTGCCTGTGGTCAGTTGCAATCCTGTGACGAATGTTGAATGGCAGGCGTATGGCGATACACCGTGGATAGGCCTTTTGTGGAACCTCCCTGAAGAGGGCTCAACAGGCGAGTTGGTTGAATTGCAAGTCAACAGGGACGGTGAGGTGATTGCAACTTTACCTGCTGATGCTATGAGTTATGATGACTATGACCTCAATTTTGAGGAGACGCATATTTACTTCCTTACTGCGGTTTATAGCGATGGGTGTGAGGCTTCGTGCGACCCTGTTGAGGCTACGGCCTTCTCAGGCTGGGGGATAGGCGAACAAGGCCATTGCCGTTTGTTCCCCAATCCTGTTTCTTCCGTTCTTAATATCGAAGGAGTGGCCGCCAATGGCGTTGAGATTTATAATCTTGTTGGCCAGCTCGTTCTTCAACAGCAGGGCAGTGTCGAAAAAATCAATGTTGAAATTTTGGATAATGGGATTTATTTCGTACGTTTGCGTTTTGATTCGGGAGAGAAATACGAGAGAATTATCATTGAGAGATAACTCAAATTATTATAAACACTTAAAAATCAACGTACTATGAAAATGGGTAACAAATTCTTTGCTGAATTGTTTGGCACTTTCGTGCTTGTTTTCGGTGGTTGCGGTACCGCAATCTTCGGCCATGTAGGATTCCTGGGCGTCGCTATCGCCTTCGGTTTGACCGTCATCGCCATGGCTTATGGCATCGGCCACATCTCCGGTGCTCACCTCAATCCTGCTGTGAGTTTCGGTGTCTTCGTCAATGGCCGCATGAGCTTCAAGGAAATGCTCATCTATTGGCTGGCCCAGATCATCGGTGGTATCATCGCTGGTTGCCTGCTGATGGTGATTGCCAAATCAGCTGGTATGACCCTCGGCACCTTCGCTGCCAACGGTTATGGCGACTTCTTCAGCGCTGCTGACGTGGCTGGTGGCTACCTCCAGACCAACACCCTTGGCGCTTTCCTGACTGAAGCCCTGCTGACCTTCGTGTTCCTGATGGTCATCCTCGGCATCACCGACAGCCGTCACGAGAACGGCAAGTTCGGTGGCCTCGCCATCGGTCTCACCCTGGTGCTCATCCACCTCATCAGCATCCCGTTGACCAACACCTCCGTGAACCCCGCTCGTTCACTTGGCGTTGCCATCTTCTCCGAGAACCCGCTGGCCATGCCTCAGCTCTGGCTGTTCATCGTGGCCCCGCTCGTGGGCGCCTGCCTCGCTGGCCTTTGCTACAAGTGCCTCGGCGGCTGCTGCAAATGCAAGAAAGAAGAGAAATAACTTTTAATTAGAAGTCGGAAGTCAGAAGACGGAAGACAGAAGTTTGGGATTTATAATTATTCTGACTTCTGACTTCTGTCTCCTGACTTCTTTTTTGTCATGTCGGGTCTCTACATTCATATTCCATTCTGTAACTCCAAATGCGCCTACTGCGGGTTCTATTCCATCGCCTCGCTGAAGCGCAAGGAGGACTTTTTGGACTCCCTGAGACAGGAAATCGTCCAACGGAAAGGCTATCTCCACGGGGAGAAGGTGGAGACGGTGTACTTTGGAGGAGGCACACCTTCAATACTAACAATTGACGAACTCAAATCGATCTTCACCCAACTCCACGAAACCTTCGAAATCGATCCCTCAGCCGAAGTCACCCTCGAAGCTAATCCTGACACCCTATCACTAGATTATCTAGAAGGCTTGAGATCGCTCGGTGTAAATCGTCTTAGCATCGGTATTCAAAGCTTCTTTGATGAAGACCTGAAATACCTGAGTCGCCGTCATAACGCTGAACATGCCCTTCAAAGCATCCAGTGGGCCAAAGAGGCGGGCTTCAATAATATCGGCATCGACCTGATCTACGGCTTGCCCACCTCCAATGCCGACCGCTGGAGCCAAAACCTCGACAAGTTTTTTGAATTGGATCTCCCGCATCTTTCTGCCTATGCTTTGACGTTGGAGCCCAATTCCATTTTGACCAAACAAATTTCGCAAGGCAAGGCCATGCCCGTAAACGAAGAGGATGCCGTGCGTGACTATGGCATCTTGTGCCAAAAAATGGCACAACAAGGTTATCTTCATTATGAGATTTCCAACTTCTGCAAGCCAGGAATGCATTCTCGCCACAACTCCAATTATTGGTTCGGTATCCCATACGCTGGCTTTGGGCCCTCCGCCCACTCCTACGACGGGGCCTCCCGTCAGTGGAATGTCTCCTCAGTGGAGCAGTATGACCAAGGAACCCCAACGGGGTTCCCGCTTAGTAACCTAGGGTACGCGGAGCGCACCCTAGGGGATAGGGAAACACTCACGCCCGAACAAATCTATGACGAATATGTGATGCTCCGCCTCCGCACGATGTGGGGCATTGATCTGAAATACATCAAACGCGAAATGGGCGAACGCTTCTCAGCGCATTGCGAA
>JAILBC010000021.1 GCA_024681295.1 Bacteroidales bacterium | reverse complement strand
TGAAGTACTTGGGGTCGCCGGTGACTTCTTCGCCAAGCCATGCGGGCTTGTCGAAAGGTTCGTTCTCGTCGGTGAGTTCCACTTCGGCGACGGTGAGGCCGTCGTTGTCGCCGTAGAACTCATCCACTTCCCAAGTGTGTTTACCGTCGGTGTTTTTGACGAGATAGCGGGTCTTGTCAATCACACCCGGTTCGCAGATTTCGAGGAGTTGTTGCACTTCCTCGACAGGGATTTCCTTTTCCCATTCGAAGCGGGCAGCGCCGGAGGCGTTGCCAATGCCTTTGATGGTGATGAATCCCTTGTCGCCTTTCACACGCACGCGGACGGTACGCTCCGGCACGCTACTGAGGTAGCCTTGGGTGATGCGGGTAGCCTTGAAGGCCTCGGCCTTGAAGTCGCCCTTCACCAAGAATTTCTTTTCAATTTCCTGTGCCATAGTGCTTATTCGTTTGCGAGCGGTTTGTCGGACATGCCGATGACGCGCTTGATTGCCTGCAGATAGTTGATATTCTCGACACCTTCGAGGCCCACGTCCTTGATGGTCTTCTTGATGTCTTCGATCTCGGTCGACTCCGAGTTGATGGTCACCACCTTAGCGCCGTTGATGAGCACTTCGCCGAACTCGCAGATGGTGTCGTTGACCATGTAGCCGAAGCGGCGTTTGTGGACGCGGACAGCAGCCAGGTCGGGGTTGGCCTTCACCATGGCGATGAACTCGTCATAGGTATAGGTATCCTTGGTCAGTTTGGGCATTTCCACCATGAAGGCGGGGAACACTTCCTTCTCGAGGACTTGGCGGTTGATGGGGAACTCGCCTTTCATGAGGGGGTTCCACTGCTCGAGGCCGTCGACGGTCTGAACGAAGGTCTTGATGTCCATCTTGCCATCGCGGATCTTGGTATTGTTGATGTCGTTTTTGCGGGAGATGATGTAGATCTCGTCGCTGAGGCGCTCCCACACTTTCTCGGGGACGGGTGCGGAAAGGCGGGCCATGCGTTTATGGGCCTCGCAGAAGCACTGTCCGAAGGAGCGGAACTCAAATCTCGGCTTGGAGACCTCGCCGATTTTCATTTCTTCTTTTGCCATTTTTATCGTATTTTAAAAGGGCGGACACCAGGTCCGCCCCAATGACCAAATTATTCTTGAGGGATGTCATCGCCAGTGGCGGGGTTGGCTTCACCCGGGGTCGGGTCGGCCAGTTTCCAGTCGCCGCCGTCAGGGGTACGGGCATAAGACTGGGGAGCTACGTTAGACATGGAAGCGCCCCATTCGCCGGGAGCGGCTGAGCTTTCTCTCTCGAACACGTCTCTCTCCGTACCATCGGCCATGTAGAAGGCAATACGCACGGACTTCTTGGCTGAGAGACCGCTGTTGAAGAACATGTTATCGGCCAGTTCCGGATGGTCGGCCTGCGTGTCAATGCTATACAGCACCAGATAGCCATGGGCAGGGATCACATGCGTAGCGTCACCTGTCCACTTGATGTCCTCTTCGTTACCGTCCTTGGTAATAAACATGCCTTCCAACGACAGTTCAAGGTCGCCTTTGTTGTAGAACTCGATGAACTTGGTGTCGCCGTTCAGCTCGTTGAGCACGAGGTTAGTGTAGTCGGGCTCTTCTGGGGTCGGAGGCTCGGGGGTGATACCGCCTTCGAGGCCGAGGACGGGATTCACGCCATCCACATTGGCTGCACCCATGGTGGCATCGGCATAGTACCAGTTGCCATCGGCATTGCGGCTATAGGAAGCAGGGGCTTCGACAGAACCGTAAGCCTCGCCATTCAAATCAATGTTGGTCAGGTTGAAATCATCAATGGAAACACCAGCGGGAGTAAACAGCTGGATACGGACGTTCTTCTTGGCGGAGAGACCGCTGTGGAAGATAAAGTCCTCGGCCACCTGGGGAGCGTTGGGATCGATGACATCTTCGCTCAGAAGAACCAAATATCCTCCGGCTTCGACGGTGACGTTGGAAGTACCCACCCAGTTTTGGGTGCCGTCTTTCTCGATATAAGCACCATTCAAATTGATGGCCTCTGTACCGGCATTGAAAATTTCGATGAACTTTTCATGGCCGTTCAGCTCATTGAGACGAAGCACGCTATAGTCAATGGCGACAGCACCCACTTCATACTCATAATCGCTGGAGCGAACCGTCATCTCGTCGTTTTCAGCTTCGACATAGAATTTGACCACTGTTCCATCGGGTTGTGCGGGAATGACACCTGTAAATACGCCTTCGGCTTCGGTCATGGCCACTGGCATGGGCTCTTCAGTAGTGACATAATACAGTTTGGCGGTCACAGCCTTGAAGCTGGTGATGGTGGCCGAAACGGTCACATCGGTATATTCAGTAACTGCGGTAGGGCTGTAACTGACGTTCGAGATATTGATGCCCGGATATTGCTTATCCTTGACACAAGAGGCAAGACCCATCAAAAGAGCCAAGGCCACAAACATTATTTTTTTCATAGTATTCTCAATTTTTGAAGGTTAGACGATTTAGAAAGCAACTTGGAAACGAGCCAGCAACATGTGGTAGTTCACGCCAGCCTCACCATCGGCTGCAACAACTTTGGTGAAGTCCTTGGTGGCATTGCCGTCGGCATCGAGACCCACATAGAGCTTGCCTTTGCCGTTGGCGTAACGGTCGTTGTTGACATACTGGTAGTTCAAGGCGATCTTGGTGTTCTTGCCCAGATAGAAGTTGAGGGCTGCGCCATAGAGTTCGGCAGAACCGCCATAAATGGCGAGGTCGCCACGACCTTGGTAGTCGTTCATGTCGAGGAACTCGTACTTGAGACCCAGTTCCACATCACCCCAGGTGCGACCGTTGCGGGTGCGGTTGAACTTGGCGCTACCTGAATCGTAGGTCTGCTTACCGCCAAAGAGGAGGTAACCAGCTTCAACATACCAGCCTTGGAAATGATAAGGCTTGTCGAGGACGACCTTCTCGGGATCCATATAGGTCCAGTCGGACAACCAGGCGCTCTCCATACGGAAGCCATCATAGTGGCAGGCCAATTCGGCAGTGGCGATCAGGTTGTACTTGGTGTTCTTGATATCGTCGGTGTCGATATATTTCTTACGGCTGATGTTGGTAGCGTTACGGCAGCTGAAACGGGTACCAGCATACACGCCCATCTCGTCAGAGGTCTTGGGGGTGTCATACATGACAGCACCACCGATATGGAGACCATAGTCAGCCTCGTTCACGGGGCGAACCACGACCTTGCCGATGTAGGAAAGGCCCTCATCCATGCCGTAGCTCTTGTTGTTGTCCTCCACAAAGTCGCGGGTCTCTTGACCTTCAATCTCTTGGAAGAGAATGCTGGCGCTACCGAAGAAGTACTTGTTGTAGTACTTGGCGAAAGCACCAAGGTGACGGCTAGGTGCGAAAGCGCTGACCACCATCGGGCGTTCCATGAACTCAAGGTAACGCGATGAAGTGTTGCGCGACAGGGAGAAGTCGGGCTTCTGGCTACCGACGGTGAACTGCCAGTTCTCAAGGCCAGTGTAGCGGACGATAGCGTCTTTCAATTCAAAGGAGCCGTTGGCAACTTCCATATCGACTTCACCATACCAGTCGGGGTTGATTTGGGTCTTCACGGCAAAACGGGCGCGGCGGATGCTGGCACCAGAACCGATCGGGTCAGCCCATTCCTGGGCACCGAAATAGTGGCCGAAGTCCACTTGAACTCTGGAGTCGAACCAAAACTTGAAATCCTTGTCCTTGGATTCGAAAACCAAGATACCATCACGCTCGGTGGTACTCAATTCCTTCACTCCCACTTTGTTTCCGTACTGGTCAATGGCTTGATCAGTCTTTTGGGCAAAGGCCGCTGTTCCAATGATGAACAGGGCAGCCATCATTAAAGATAGTCTTTTCATGATATTGATTATTTAGTTAGCAATTAAAAATATTAGTAGTAATAAAAATGTGTTCTTTCTTCTTTGTCTTCCATCCAATTGGCGATGAATCCCTGAAGTATATGCGTATAGCCGCACTTGAAATCACGGTCATAGCTCTCGTAGCGGAAATGGTCGCCATTGCTGTAGGTGATATCGTACATCCAGGGTGTGTATTCCCCGTCGAGATTTCCTCTTTGGCCATTCATCTTCAAACGGTCGACATTGAAAATTACTCGTAGATCCTCGAGCATCTGGAGTTCTCTTTCGAGTTCCTGATGTTCACCGGTCTCCTGATTGTCATAGGTCACTGCAATATGGTCGTCCTTGCGTTCGATGGTATAGCGTTCCTGACCGTATTCATACAGAAACGACTCCACTTGGTTGACTCCAAAGGGCATTTCTTTCCAATGGTCGAGGCATTGCCTGATCTCGCGGAAGGCGTCGCCATAGCCTTTGGGCCCGTGCATATAGCCACCAGCGTCGATCTCGTTGCCCGAGGTATACTGCACATCCAGGCTCCACGATGTCCCGTCGGTGATATCGAACGGAGGCTGGTAGTGACCGTGGTAGGTGTACATCTTGTGCTTCGCGATGATCTGTTGCAAGCTGTCGAACACCGAGTGATCATCGAGGATGAACTCTTTTTCCCCGGGCAGGCCCTCATCGAAGCGAAAGAGCACCTTGCCGTCCTTGGTCTCTTTGATGTAATAGCCAAAGCCAGAAAAACGGTTCATTCCACCACCTTCTGACAGGGAGAACGATTTGATGGTGTCGTTCTCGAAGCCTTTCCAGGGAGAGCCACATCCGAATAGCGAAAGCAGGCTAGCCAACACGATCATTGTTTTCATCACTTAATACCGAGTTTCTTGGCGATATCCTTCGGGAGGGCGTCCTTATGGACCACGATGTTCAAGGTCTTGTAGCGCACAAAAGCCTTTGACACATACCATTTGCCATGGTACTGGCCAGCGTCGCCCCAGCTGTTCTTCACGATATAGTATTCATTACCAATTTGGTCCTTGGCAGTGCCATAAATAAGCATACCGTGGTCGTCGCCTGTCTCATAGTTGTCGTAGGCAATCTGGCGTTCTTTTTGGGTGACCCATTTCTGCGGGGTGGGTTGGTTCATGGCCTCTTTTCTACGGTCGGCGGCACTCATACCCAGCCAATGGGCCATGTCGCTGCCCTGAAGATCCTTTTCCTTGGCCTCGAGGTCAGGCAGCACGGCGATGCCAGCCATCTTGCCACGGAGCCAGCCACTCTCGCTGACATCGGAACCCCATGCAATCGGATAACCCTTGTCGATGGCATTGTCCATCACTTGCATGAACTCATCGATGGGAAGGTTCCAAGCCTGTCCCCAGCGCCAGTTGTCCTGCACTTCGATGACGAAGGGCTCATAGAACGGATGGTGGGTGAAGGAAGTCAGGTTGACATAGTCGTCCATGTTAAGGCCAGTGGATTCGGCGAAGCTCATGGGCGTGTATTTCTTGCCTTTGTAGGTGAACTCGGTCGGAGGCACGCCAAGGTAGGCATCATAGATACCAGCCAGGGCCTTTCTCCAGAGCGGATTGCCATCTTTGTCCATTTGGATCTTACGGCTCTTGACGACACCTTCCACAAAAGGATCGGTGACAGCGGAGAGTTCGGTGAAGTTCGAGAGGGAGTCACCGTGCATGGCGCCGGCGGGCATCAACTCGTCAGGCACCAGACCATAATGTCTGATGGCATAAAGGACATCGCCGAAGGAGCCGCCTTGGGAGAACGACACATCGCCATGGGTGCGGATGGCAGCCTCAGCACGATCCAGGTAAGTCTTGTAAACGATGTACATCTCCGAGAAGTCGTACTCGGGTTTGCCCATACGGAGCAGTTCAGCCTCGAAGAAGGCAAGCGAGGAATAGCACCAGCAGGTACCAGCCTGGTTCTGGTCTTTCACGGAAGTGACGGGCAGTTCCTTGATGGTTTCGAACTTGAAACCCTCATCCTTTTTTTCTTCTTCTTTGGGTTGCGGTTGGGCCACGGCGGCGACGCTGAGCATCATGGCTGCGGCAGTCAAAAAATGTCTGATTTTCATGTTGTTGATTTGTTGAATTGTTTATTTGTTGAATTGTTAAATTTTCAATTTCCCCTTCAAGGATTTGGAGAGGGCGTCCTTGTGGAGCGTGAAGAAGATGGTATATTGGCGGAGGTACTGTTCCGAGCAATACCAATAGCCTTCGTAAGGACCTGCGGCGCCCCAAGAGTTCTTGATCTTATAGTATTTGGTGCCGTTCTGGTCTTTGGCGATACCCACCACGAGCATGCTGTGGTCGTCGCCGGCGTCCCAGTTGTCGTAAGCCTTCTGGTGGATTTCATCGGTGACTTGCTTCTCGGCGACAATCTCTTTCCATAGGTTTTCGTCCTTCGGGTCTTCGGGCACGATGCCGACACCTTCCTTACGGGAGAAGCCCGGGTTGCTTACGTCTTGGGCCCAGCCGAGGGTGTAACCATGTTCGAGGGCGTAGTCGACGGCTTGCATCATCTCATCGAGTGGCATGTTGTAAGCCGGGGTCCAGGTCCAGTTGTCGGGGATCTCCACTACGTAGGGTTGATAGAGCGGCTCGCTGGTGAAGGAGCATATCTCGATGTAGTTGGCCGGGTCGATGGGGTAAGCCTCGGCGAACGACTTGGGGTTGTATTTCTTGCCATCGACGGTGAAGTCATCCGGCACCTCGCCAAGGTAAGCGTCGAGCACGCCTTCGAGGGCTTTCGGGTAGGCTGGCGAGAGTTTCTTGTTGCCGTTTTTGATGACGGCACGGGCCACGCCATTGACCACTTCGTTCATCTCGCTGTGCATGTGACGGTCTTCGCCGATTACTTTGCCGTTGTAGGCATCTTCGGGCATCATGCCGTATTTTTTGATCATATACAGCACGTCACACACCTCGCCTCCTTGGCTGAGGGTGCTGTTGCCATGCATGCGAACAAACTTGTTCACTTTTTCCGACCAGGCGTTACGCACCACGAACATTTCCGAGAGATTAAACTCTTTACCATACATTCGTAGGATTTCAGCCTCCACAAAACCGATACCAGCGAAGCACCAGCAGGTTCCCGAGCTGCCTTGGTTGTCGACCGCGGTATGCGGTACGTTGACCGTTTCCGTAATCTGATAAACGGTTTTTTTCTCTTCTTGGTTCTCTTGGGCGAGAGCCATGGTGCCTACTCCCAGCAAGAGGGCGAGGGCGAAAAACTTAAAA
>JAILBC010000018.1 GCA_024681295.1 Bacteroidales bacterium | reverse complement strand
CACTCTTCAACAAAGGGGCTTGACACAGAAAGAATTCGCCAAACTCATCGGGACGTCCGAAGCGGCAGTATCGCACTGGGTTGGCGGCGGGCACAACTTCACGCTTTCAACTTTAGCAAAGATCTCTGTCGCATTGGGATGTCCGATAATACAAATAGCGAGATTATGAGGACCCTTTACAATGGTCCCTCAATCATCTTCACGTGAGTGTATTTCATCTCCCTGAATGTTTCCTTGACGACCATTCCGTCAAGGACAAAGTATTCATCATACTCTTTCTTGTAAACCAGATACCTGACATAGTCCCAAAGGTCTTTGACAGATTCTTCCGTCAGCGGCTCCCATGGAATTTTTGGGTGTTCATCAGCAAACAAACCACCTGCTATGAAAGCATTGACAATGTCATCCCATTCATATTCGGTATGCTTAAAGATATAGCGGTTATCAGGTTCACAAGCATGAAAAAAGTCGCTTTTTCTTGACATAAAACTAGTTCCTCTGATTAATCAAGTTCACCACCACCTTCACCATCACATCCTTTTCGTCAGGCTTGCTCTCGGCAATCATCAAGGTCAATGCGACTAAGGTGTTGTCGGCAATACGTTTGCCGCCGTCCTCGCGGTAGAGGATGCCGTTGTTGTTGAGGAACCAAAGGAACAGCGTGGCCGCAATGCGTTTGTTACCGTCGCTGAACGAATGGTTCTTGGTGACGAGATATAGCAGCATGGCTGCTTTTTCTTCCACGCTTGGATAAAGGTCGTTACCATCAAAAGTCTGGTAGATTTGACCTATACTGCTTTTAAAAGAGTCGTCTTTCTCGTTGCCGAACAACGTGCTACCACCGAACTTCTCGCGCAATGACGCTATAGCTTGTATGGCGTTGTCGTAAGTCGCTTGAAACTTCTCCTCTTGCGTGGTCTCTTTCACGCCCAAACGTTGATAATCATAGTCGTCAAGCGTGTCGAGGGCGTAAGTGTAATCCACAACGATGTCAAACAGGGCTTGGTTCTCATCGGTTTTCAACAAGGGTTGGTTTTGGATGGTCCTACCCAACATTTGAACAAGCTGACGCAACTCCCCTATCTGTCTTTTCCGGATCTTTTCATTGACCACAAAACCTTTCAACAAATAAGCTTTCAACACCTTATTTGCCCATTGGCGAAATTGGACACCTCGTTGGCTTTTGACCCGGTAGCCGACGGAAATGATAACATCAAGAGAATAAAAAGCTAGAGGTTGTTTCACACCATCAACACGCAAAAAATGCGTGTTGTTTTCTTTGACCAATTCCTTTTCTGAAAAGACATTGTTGATGTGCTTTCGTATCGTCTTCTCATCACGGTCGAATAAAACGGACATCTGATTAGCACTCAGCCACACATTTTCATTTTCCAAACGGACCTCAATCGAAGTCTGACCATTTTCGGACTGATAAATCAAAATTTGGTTTTCCATAATTATACTTTTTAAAAGGGTTTACAACAAACAATTCTGCTATTATGTAGATTGAATTATGGAAATGTTTCATTTGTAGTGGAACTTTATTACGCCACAAAGAAAAAACTAGCCTATGCCAAATTTAAGCACAGGTTAAACTAATTTCCAGTTGACTACAATTTGAAGCCACCTCACTCCCTTCATTTTTTTGCTTTTTTTTCGAAAACTTTTATTTTTGCCACGCAGAATTCGAACAACATGGCAAGCAACCCAAATAAAGAAACCAAGGGATTCCTGCTCCTGCATTTGTCGGTGTTCATCGCTGGATTTACGGGGGTACTGGGACGGCTTATCGAACTGGATTCGGCTGTCCTTGTTTGGCATCGCATGGCTTGGGCGGCGGTGTTGATGGCCTTGTTCCTCCTATCCCGCAAGGAACTGAGGCGATATAAGTTCAAAGATCTGTTACAGATGGGCGGTGTTGGCGTTTTGCTGTGCCTCCATTGGGTGTTCTTCTACGCCAGCATCAAGGCCTCCAACGTCTCTATCGGGGTGGTTTGTTTTTCTTTGGTAGGCTTCTTTACAGCGTTGCTTGAACCTATCATCAACAAGCACCGATTCTCCATCAGGGAATTCTTGTTCAGCATCCTCACAGTATGCGGCGTTTATCTGATCTTTCAGTTCGACACGCGCTATCGGTTGGGTATTGCGTTGGGCATCGTCTCTTCCTCCTTGTATGCCTTATTCGCCATCGCCAACCAACATGTCGGAAAGCATTATGAAGTCAAAAACATGCTTCTTTGGGAGATGATTGGCGGACTCATTGTCCTCAGCGCTCTTTTCCCCATCTACAACGTCCTCTTCCCAGTCGGAAAGCTACTTCCGACTGGCATGGATTATCCTTACATGGCGTTTATGGTCATCGTCTGCACCATAGGGCTATGTCTGCTACAGATTATCGTATTGCAGAAGATTGACGCTTTCACGGTTAACCTAACCTATAATTTGGAACCCGTTTACAGCATCCTGCTTGCCATGCTGATTTTCAACGAGTATCAAGAACTGAACTTCTCGTTCCTCCTCGGCGTGGCACTCATCATCCTTTCGGTGGTGCTTCAGACTATTGCGTTTAGAAATAAGAAAACAGCATTAAACAGGAGAACATGAACCCTTTCGACAACCGTCGCTTTAACAGCTATAGTGCCTACTATAAAAGGCTCTTCGGCAGCCGCGTCCAAAAGATCAGCATCGCCGCCGGATTCACCTGTCCCAACCGCGACGGGACCCTCAGCATCGGAGGTTGCACCTTTTGCAGCAACGAGGCCTTCAACCCCTCCTACTGCAAACCCGAGAAGAGCATCCGCCAACAAATCGAGGAAGGCATCGAGTTTCACCAAAAACGCTACCGCAGGGCAAGCCAGTATTTGGCCTATTTCCAGGCCTATTCCAACACCTACAAGCCGCTTGAGGAACTAAAGAGTATTTACGCACAAGCTTTGGAGGTTCCCGAAATTGCTGGCATCGTCATCGGCACCCGTCCAGACTGCATCGGAGAGCCCCTACTCCACTATCTCAACGAGATCCAAAAGAACCATTATGTGATGCTGGAGTATGGTGTGGAAAGCGTGTACGACGAAACTTTAAAACGAGTCAACCGTGGCCACGACTTTGCCACCGCCCAAAAAGCCATTGAACTGACCGCCCAACACGGCATCCCCTGCGGAGGTCACTTCATTTTCGGACTGCCTGGCGAGACTAAAGCCATGATTCTAGAGGCTGCCGACATCATCTCACAACTACCTTTGACCACCGTCAAATTCCATCAACTGCAAATTTTCAAAGGCACCAAAATGGCTGAAGAATACCAGCAACACCCAGAAGTCTTTCATCTCTTTGATTTGGAAGAATACATCGAATTTGTCATCGACTTCGTTGAACGCCTCAACCCCGACCTCGTCATCGAGCGCTTCGCCGGCGAGGTGCCACCGCGCTATCTGGTCTCCGAGCCCTGGATGAAGCTCCGCTACGACCAAGTGCTGAGCCTTATCGAAAAACGCATGGAAGAGCGAGACACCTGGCAAGGCAGACTATATAGCAGTTAATCTTTATTCCACCACTACTTTCTTTGTGGCGCCATTGATCCGCACGAAGAACACGCCTTTCGGAAGCTCCATTGTGGTTGGACCGTCGAGATAGAGTTCCTTGACCGTTTGTCCGAGTGTGTTCATCACCGTCAGATGGCCAACGCCTTCCACGATGACAGCACCTTTCGATGGGTTGGGATAAATCTTGACAATCTCCTCAGCATTCTCTTCAGCGTTGGTAATATAAATCAACACATCCAGATAATCCGATTCGCATTCTTCCTCTCCTCTGACATAAACACTGTTTACCGAGTAATAGGTAGCCTCCGGAGCAATATCAAAGGTATTGTCGAAATACTCAAAGCTAGCACTGCCATCAAAAGGAATCTCGATGATTACCTCATCACCTTTGAAGGCACCAGGGGAACGAACCAACTTGAAATGGTCAAGGTTAGCAGTGACGATGGGTTTGTCCCAAGTAATCAGCGCACCAAACTCTTCGGCATTATGCCATTGGTATTCACCTTGAAGATTTCGTACAGGATAGCAGGTCAGCGCACCAAACTCACAATTGTTATTATAAGTCATAAACACGCCGTCAGCCAGTTCGCCAGAGGTATAGAGTTCGTTGCCTTCAGCATCCTTTATGGTGAAAGAGCATTCATCATCGGTATCATATTCCTCACTGGTGTGATACCAACCATGGTTCCAAATAAAGTTCAGGTTTTGTTTCAGCAACGGTACGGTCACCGTCTGTTCCGAGCCCTCGTCCATGCCAATGATAGCAATGCGTTGGCCATCTTCAGTCGTCACGCTGATGGCAGCACCTTTCCAGCCATCGCCACCTTCGTCTTGAAGCACAAAAGTAACAGGACATTTTTCACCAACAAGTATAGTGCGATACACCATACGGCTGATGCCCGCGGTGTTGCTCACACAGATGGAGTATTCATAAAGGCCAGGCTCAAGTCCACCATCTTCAAAACTTCCGGCAGCGCCTACCACTTCACCCGTCAAAGTCACCAGAGGCTGGTTGTTACGGCGAATCGAGATCGAATCGATGGAAGCCAGCGGATTGCCTTGAAGATTCACCGAAGGATTGGTCCAGGTGAGCAGTACGCCGCCCCTGTCCTCGTTCTCCATCACGGTAAAGTCAATCACGGTATCAGCTCTCTGAAAATAGCTGGAGTTCGAGGGAACGATATGGCCGATGAATGCGTTCGAGTCGTTGAAGGCATACTTTGTGGTGTTCAATGCGCCAATGGGGCACCATGCATCGTCGCGACCGCTCCAGCCCCAGTTGAAGTGGAAGTAGTCGTTCTCGTCGTAGCCATCGCACACAAAAGCGTGACCGCCAGCGCCGTTATCATCTGAACCGCTATAATATAATGGCATATGTTCGTCAAGACCGCCGTCTTTGAGCATCTGTGCCCATTGCTCGTTCGTATAGAAATTAAAGCCCCAGAAACTCAAGGTTTCATACTCACCCGTCGTATAACCGAAATAGTTCTGCACAGCAGTGATCACATCCTGTGAATAAGCTCCGCTGCCATGACCGCTATATTGCATATCGACAGAAATGCCGCAATGATGCAGGAACTGGGCAATATAGAAATAATCTTCCTCAGTACTTAACGAGTCGAGCGCATTGGGCATCAGCTCGAAATGATACTCTGTTTCACCGAAATTGGCGGTCTGAGGATCGTAGCCTTCGGGATTATAGGTGTATGAACCCGTCCCCTGCTCCGGATAATTCCAAAACTTCATCACTTGACCCATGGCAGTGGCAACGCAGCCTGCATACACGTGGCCTCCATTGCCTTCGGGATCCTCGGGGCACTGGCTGTTATAGGGGAAGTTCTGGTTCCAGATGGTCTGGCAGAGCGGTCCCACCACGGCACGGGCGGTACGGCCCTGACGGAGGTTACCCGTAGTCGCCACAGACCTCCACTCAGCGATAATATCAGGTGTAGCCGGGATGTTATGCTCACGGACATAGTGAATCTCCTCACGATAGCTGTTGAGCATGTAGGCAAAGCCTTCTGCAACGTCCTGAGGATTGAATGAACCCGATGTGGAATAAGCCAAGATGGGCTTCACGCAGTCGTCGCCAGCAACGATCACAAAGCCGTTGTTGCCTCTAACATTAAAGGCATAGTAATCAACGCCAGAGCGGTCGAAGGCCACTGAGACCAAATTGAGTTGGACATCGGCGCTACGCTGGGCAGCAGCGGTAGTACTCATGAAACGGGTACCCAATTGTTGGGCTTTCTGCTGGTCAACGGGACCGGCGTATACCATAGCCATAACGGCCATAAAACCAAAGAGAAGTGATAGTTTTTTCATTTTCTGTCAATTATAAAACTCGGCAAAGATACAGAAAAAACTTTTTTTGTGCATCGTGCAACCCATTATTATAAAAATTGTACTTTTGGCCCATCCTAAAACAACAACAACCATGAAAAATACTATCTTTAGCAAATCCGTCTTGACCATCGCGGCCATCGCTTTTGTGTTCGCGTTCAGTTCGTGCAACAAGAACGCCGACCGCTTCAAAGAAGCAGCCATGAACCTCGACAAAACTCATTTGACCCTGGAATGGGAATACGACTACTGGCCTGACGGTGGCATCCGCAACATTGGTGGCCATCTTGCCTCGCTTATCTCACTCAGCGACCTTGAGAAGATGCTTCCCTGCCCGCTCTACGTCTCCGGTCCTCACCACGACGGTGAATGGGACTTCTATAGTGATGAATTTGGTCACTACAACCCTGAGGCCATCAAGTATCTCGACGACCTCGCCAAAAAAGTGATGTCCGACAAGAAGTTCGTCGCAGCCAGCAAGCCGCTCGTCGACAAGTACCTCTACCGCCAGATGCTCTGCATGATGGTGATTCACGACTTCTTCTACGACGAGGAATTTGCTGATACCGACTATCGCGAGTACCTTTTCAACGAGGCGCTTGAAAACTACGGCTACAGCGATGAGGTATCCTACTACCTGGGCAATATTTATATTGAAGAGGTCTTCCAAGATGACAGTTACATCTACTGGAACTTCAACTACGAGTTCTTCAACTGGTGGGCCAGACGCTGGAAGGACGGCACCATCGACCTGTTCTACGACGGACTCAGCACCATCTTCAAGGCCTACCATCCTGAATACGAATACGACTTCAACAAGTATTATTTCATGGAGGAGTACGATGAGTGGGATTGGGATTTCTTTGAGGAGACCGAATACAGCTGCGATCTGGATGACGATGAACCCATTGCCGACAACGAGCGCATCAAGGAAAAAGAAGCCATCGAGATCTTCCGCAACGCAGTCACCAACCTCGACAAGACCGTGCTGGTGCTGGCCAACGAATTCGACTACTGGCCGGAATGCGGCCTCCGCGTCATGGGTGGTCACCTCTTCTCACTCATCTCACTCCGCAGCCTCAACCGCATGTTGCCCTGCGACCTCTACGTTTCCGGTCCTCACTACTACAACCGCTGGAACCTTGAAAGTCCCTGGGATTACGGTCACTACAACCCCAAAGCCATCACCTATCTCGGCAACCTTGCCAAGAAGGTGGTCGCCGACAAACAGTTTGTGGAGAACACCAAGCCTCTCGTCGACCAGTACCTCAAACGTCAGATGCTCATCATGAAGGGCCTCTACGACGGTTTGAACAATCCGGAGATCTGCCCCGACAAGCAAGCTGTGCTTGACGACATGATGCGCCGTAACGGCAATCTTTTCTTGGAGTTTGAGGATTGTCCCTCCTGCACGTTGCTTGGGGATCTTGACCTCGAAGACGGCAGCTACGTCTACGGTAACACCGGCGAGATGTTCCTCTACTGGTGGGCACGCCGCAACGACGACGGCACCATGGAGCAGTTCCATGACATCCTGGAGACGGTTTACAACGCTTATTACGGAGAATAAGAGCCTAACAAAACGCAATAAGAGCGGTGGTTGTTAAAAAGCCACCGCTTTTTTTTGCTATTCGGTGCTTTTCATTTAGAAATAAACACTACTTTTGCAGCCGATTTGTGGTGTCCCCTTGCGGACTCAATAGGGAATCGGGTGAAAATCCCGGACAGTTCCCGCTGCTGTGTTGGCCAATCGCCTGCCACTTATGCCACTGTCTGACGCCAGTCGGATGGGAAGGCGGCAAACGCGAGGCCTCAGTCAGAAGACCTGCCTCAAGTCGCGAAACAAGGCTTCCGGGATAGAGGCTGGGATTCTATATAAGAATAAGGTACACCCTGTCAAGGGGATGATATCTTGTTTTTAGACATTCCAACATTTTTCCAGAAGTTTTGAGGTATTTGGAAACTAACAAACCTTAAAAACTTTTGTATTATATGTTTAAAAAATTTTTACTTCTAACGCTCCTGATGGCGATTTTTATGCCATGGGCGGCGAATGCACAGGAAACGGAGTTGACTGTGTGTGATGGAACGGCAGCTGGAACAACAACGACAACATGCAATTATGTCCCGCTTTATGGTTCTTATGTCGATACTCAAGGAACCACATCAGAATTCATCATTCCTGCCGAGACTGAAGGCATGGATGAGTTAGTTGGGGGCATCATCTCCAAATTGACCTTTTATATCACCAATTCACCCGCATCATGGGGTAGCCCTACCATTCAAGTATACATGGGCGAAGTGGAAGGAACCACAATCAGTAGTCTTTATGGCCCTAGCAATTTTACTGTGGTTGCCACATGCGTTTTAGACAATACGCAATCCCCTTTTGAGGTGGAATTTGATACTCCCTACACCTACGAAGGAGGCCATCTTCTCATTGGTACTTATGTTCAAACCAAGAGTAGCACCTATAAAACAACAACATTCGCTGGTATTACTGCTCCATCAGGCTCTTCCAGAAACAATAGTGGGTCTGGCTCCGGTACTGCGAGGGAATTCCTTCCAAAGACCACCTTCACCTATACTCCCTCTGCTGGAGGCGTTTGCCAAAAACCATCCATGCAAACACCCGAGAACATCACCAGCAACTCAGCCTCAATCAGTTGGACCAATGGCAGCGGCACTTTCAATGTGGAATACAAAAAAGCCACAGACGGCGACTGGACTAGCCGCGCAACAAACTATAGCGGTACAAGTATAGCGCTCACAGGTCTTGAGCCAAGCACCTCTTACCAAGCCCGTGTGCAAAGCGTTTGCGAAGGAGACATCGTCAGCGGATGGGCTACGACGAACTTCGAAACACCATGTGTGTCCGTCGAAACTTTCCCATTCCATGAAGACTTCGACAACCTCAGCACAAATGGTGAAATACCTAGTTGTTGGAATAACGAAGAAGGCACCACTACCAATGAAAACTTCAGATGGTGTTACAATAGCAGCTATGGCACAGGACATGAAGGAAAATGCGTCCGTTTTGATTCGTATAGCAACAGTAATAACAACACCAATTTCCTGAAAACACCTGTAATGAGCCTCCCTCAAAACCCTGCCATGCAACTGCGTTTTTGGTGCAAGAACCCCAATGGAGGCGATTTCTCGGTATATATTTCCACTGATGGTGGGTTAACCCATGAAACCGAACTTATTACAGGATTGACTGGCATCACCGAATGGACGGAAGAGACCATCGACCTTTCTTCTTATAAAGGCGAAGAAAACGTTGTCATCGTATTTAAAGGGACCTCCAACTACGGTAGCAACGACGCCCGATTGTACCTTGACGACGTCTATGTGGAAGAAGCACCAACTTGCCCAAAGCAAAACGGACTGCAAGTCACCGCCCTCACCTCTTCTTCAGTCACCTTGGACTGGACGACAGGCACCAACGACCAAGACCATTGGGACATCTTTATCACCACTGATGCCAACGTCACGCCTGATGCTAACACCACTCCGACAGTCGTCAACACCAGCCAAAAGCCTTACACCCAAGCAGGTCTCAATGACGAAACGGTCTACTTCGCTTTTGTCCGTGCCCGTTGCAGTGACACCGACCAGAGCCCTTGGACCGATGCATGCAGATTCGTCACCCCACAGATTCCTGTTACCATTGACGGCGAGCATCCTTATAACAACGACTTTGAGACCACTTGCGGCTGGGTCTTCGTGAACGGAGACCGTCCCAATCAATGGTGCTACGGATCAGCTGCCAACAACACCGAAAACGGAGAAAAAGCCATCTATATCTCAAGCGACGGTGGCGCCACCAACAGCTATACTGACACCAAAAGCGTGGTTTATGCCACCAAGGCATTTTCTTTTGCTGATGGCACCTATACCTTTGTTTACGACTGGAGAGCCAAAGGAAACCAGTACTACGATTACATCCGCGTGGCCCTAGCACCAGCTTCCGCTGAGATTGTCGCCACTGAAAACCTACCCACAGGATTGTCAGACACCCAGCTACCTACTGGATGGATTGCCCTTGACGGTGGCTCAAAGCTTTATAACAGCGAGACTTGGAACACCAAGATAACCGATGAAATCCAAGTTGCAGCTGGCGAATACAAGATGGTGGTGGTTTGGCGCAATTTGACCTATGGCGTGACCAACAACCAACCTCCAGCGGCCATCGACAACATCAGCATCAGCCTCTTGACCTGCCCGAGACCTACCAGTTTGGCCGCAAATGACATCACTGGCCGTACCGCCACCCTCACATGGAATGCAGGAGGCAGCGAAACAGAATGGACACTCGAATATGGCACTGCATCCGACTTCACAGGAGCCACTTCGGTAACTGTTACTGGAGCTCCAACCAAGGAACTCACCGGCCTAACACCTGAAATACAATATTACGCCCGCGTGAAAGCCACCTGCAGCGACACCGACGAAAGCATGTGGAGTGAGGTCAAGGATTTTACCACGACGGCAACTTGCGAAAAACCCACATTGAGTTATATAACCTCCTCCGCCACAGCTTATACAGGCGCTGTTGAATGGACCGGAAACGCCGACGGTTATGAGGTTGTCTACAAACCGACAAGCGATTTCGACCCCTCTGACGAGACGTTGGACGGCGTCACTCGTATTACCCTCGGCAGCGTAAACACCTACACTTTGGAAAACCTGACGCCTGAAACCAAATATTACATATACGTCCAAGCCAATTGTGGCGATGAAGACGGCAAGAGCCAATGGAGCAACCGTGTGATCTTCACCACCACCGCCACCTGTGTCGCTCCTTCTTCGTTAACGAAAGACGCTGCCACCTCAAGCACAGTCACCCTTCACTGGACGAAAGGTGCCGACGACCAGGACGCCTGGCAGTTCCGCTACAAGAAAACCTCCGACAGCGAGTACACCTATCTGTTATTGGAAAACCACGCCTCAAGCACTTATACCCTAACAGGTTTAGACCCTGCAACGGATTATTATGTGAATGTGCGCGCCTATTGCAGCACGGAAGACCAAAGCAAATGGTGTTTCGCCAACCAAACTTATGATTTGACCGTCACCACCGAATGCGGCGCATTGACACTGCCCTACACCTGCGACTTTGAGGGCGCTGTCGAGACTGGCGGACATTTCTCAAGCTATCCTGTACCAAAATGCTGGGATCGCATTGGAATGCAATATGGATCTTACAATTACTCGTATTATCCATACGTGTACACTCAAAGCAGCGATGCCCATGGTGGTTCCAAAAGCTTACGCATGTACAAAACTTCCAATTCGGCGAATCAGACCATCATCTTGCCTGAAATCGACGACCAATATGATATGAGTTCGCTTCAAGTCAGTTTCTGGGCAAAAGCTGGCTCCTCTAACCAGACACTTCAAGTGGGCGTCATGGAAAACGACAATTTCGTCCAAGTCGAGGAAGTCACAGGCATCTCCACCACTTATGCTGAATATACCGTCTTCTTCAACGAATATACAGGCAATGGTAGAAACATCGCCATCAAATGTGGAAGCTATAGCGGCTATATCTATTACTACATCGACGATCTCGCTATGGAAGTTGCCCCCACCTGCCATATCCCGAAGAACTTGGAAGCTACTGTGAACAGCGACAGCCAAGTCACCTTGACCTGGACCGCAGGTCTGAACGAGACCACCTGGAACGTCCAATACAAGAAAGCCACAGATATGGATTGGAGCAACCCCATTTCTGTGAGCGCAACCACCTATACGCTGAACAACCTGAAACGAGGCACTACCTATGAAGCCCGTGTGCAAGCCAACTGCAACACCGATGATCAAAGCGACTGGACCGCTCCCGTCAGCTTCACAACCGACTGCGGCATCTGGCCTATCGACAATGCCAACGCCCTGTTCGAAGACTTCGGCGGTTCCGATTTCCCACCTGCGTGCTGGAACTGGATTAGGGTGAGCAATTATTATGGCTGGCAACATAGTACAAATGTGAATGACCCGTTGGATCCGAGTGGCTCTGCCTACAGTTATTGGCCTACTGGCGAGACCTATCTGATTTTACCGCACATGCACATCGATGGCAACGCTGCTCTCTCTTTTGAAATGGCTTTTTCAAGTTCTGGTTCTGGCGAAGAGAGCTCCGTCGTCCTGTCCACCACCGGCTTCGACAAACTGAACTTTACCAATACCCTGTGGACTGCCGATGTATTCCCGACCACCAAAACGAGCGTGAATGTCGATCTGTCCGCTTATGATGGTCAAGACGTTTACATTGCCTTCAAATATGTGGGCGTTGGCACCAGCGGCAGCACTTGGTATGTCGACAATGTTCAGGCCTACGTAGCCGACAACGTCTTCACCACCGAAGGTGAGTGGAACAACAGCAGCAACTGGACGAACGGCACACCTACCAGCACACAATCCGTCCACATCAACGCGCCTGTGACCATCCCGAGCGGAACCACGGTCGCCGTAGAGAACATCACCGTTGGCGCGGGCTCCATCACCATTGCCGAAGGTGGACAACTGAAACACAATAACGAGGATGTGGTCGCCACCATACAAAAGAGCATCACGGGTTATAATCGCGGCGGAAGCAATTGGTACTTCATCGCTCACCCCATGAGTGAGGCCGTCAACGTCAGTGTTGGTACCGATTTGGACACTGGAACTTACGATCTCTATGCCTTCGACGAAAGCAAAGATGGCGAGCAATGGCGCAACTTCAAATTTGCGGACAACCATCTCACAAAACTTGAAGTGGCTTCTGGTTACCTATATGCCAACAGCACGGGAGGCAACTTCAACGTCACTGGAACGCTCAACCCAAGCAACGTTGACGTAGAAATGCCTTTGGCCTACACCTCTGGAAAAGTATTTGCCGGTTGGAACCTCGTAGGCAACCCCTTCGCTTGCAATGCCTATCTTGATGGAAACCAAGCGTTCTATAAAATCAACACTAATGGAGATGCTATTACAACAACTGCAGCAACAGGAGCCATCGCCCCAATGGAAGGCATCTTTGTGCAAGCCAACGCCACAAACCAGACTGTCACATTCAAAAGCACCGCTCCCATCACCAGCACTGGCAACCTGAACATCAACATTGCTCAAGTCACCACTACCCGCGACGCTCAGCCTGTTTCCGACAATGCCATCGTCCGTTTCGACGGAGGCAGCGTCCTTGAGAAGTTAAGCTTTAGCGACGATATCACCAAGGTCTACATTCCGCAGAACGGTAAAGACTACGCTGTGGTCAACGCCGAAGCCCAAGGCGATATTTCCGTGAACTTCAAGGCTGCAGAGAATGGAAACTACACCCTCAACTTCACCGCTGAAAATGTCGAGTTCGGCTATTTGCGCCTTATTGATAATAAGACTGGCAACGACGTCGACCTGCTAGCCAACCCGAGCTACACCTTCAACGCTCAGTACACCGATTATGCCTCACGCTTCAAACTCGTGTTCGCTACCACCAACACCACTGACGATCAGTTCGCCTTCATCAGCAACGGACAAATCATCCTCAGCGGCGTCACCGGTAATACCACCGTACAACTCTTCGACATCACCGGACGCATGATTAACAGCACCGACGGCGCAAACCGCATCTCCACCGAGAACATGGCCGCCGGCGTCTACATGTTACGTTTGGTCAATGGAAACAATGTGAAAACACAAAAAATCGTCATAAAATGAAAAAGCTTGCATTAACATTCACAATCGTTCTCGGTCTGAGCCTCTGCTCATTTGCCCAAAATGGTGGTGGAATCTTCGGTTATGGTCAAACCTCCGAAGAAGAGGAATCCTACAACATCGCTTGGTACTCTTTCTACCAAAACGATGAAGTGGACAACGGCCTCTTCGGACTCCTCCGCGCTGGCAACATGCCCGGCCTGCCCATCCACGAACAAACCGTGTATAAAACGGAGCATATCCACCCAGTTTAAACGCTAAAAACCGTTCAAAAAGGGTTCTAAGAAGCCTGAAAAGGGTTCAAAAAAACGGAGCAAGTCCGTTCAAAACGCCCAAAACCACCCCAAAAAACGGAGCAAATCCGTTCACTCCCGACCGAGAGGGAGAGTTTGGAGGGAAAGAGCGACGGAAAACGGAGCAAGTCCGTTCAGTTTTGTGACCCAAAGGGCTGGAAGAGAGCGAAAAACGGAGCAAACCCGTTCACTTTTGTCTTGCTAACTTTGCCGCCGTACCAAAACGCGGCACTATGACAGGAAAGACAAAAGAGATGAGCAAGATCAAACAACTGCTAATCATGCACAGGGACGGTGTCTCCAACCGCTCCATCGCGAGGGTTCTCGGGATGGACAAGGAGACCGTCAACAACTACGTCAACAAGGCCAAGGCGCTCCCGGAGGGCCTGGAGGGGCTTCTCAAGCTGGAGGATCCCGAGCTTGGGCGCAGGCTTCACAGCGGCAACGCCGCCTACAGCGACCCAAGGTTCGACGAGTTCAGGGAGATGCTGCCTTACATCGAGGGCGAGCTGAGGCGCAAGGGAGTCACCCTGAGGCTCCTGTGGGAGGAGTACAGGGCGGAACATCCGGAAGGATACGGCCTGACACAGTTCAGGTTCCACTACAGGCAATATGCGAAGGCCAAAGGTTCCAGAGGCCACAGCACCGTCATCAGGGACTTGTACACCCCAGGAGAACGGCTGATGATCGACTTCGCCGGCGGCAAGCTCTCGTATGTCGACATCGACACTGGCGAGGAGGTAAAGGTGGAGGTGTTCGTGGCCTGCATGCCCGCGACAGACTATGTCTTCGCCATCTGCGTCCCGACCCAGAACAGCGAGGACTTCCTGTTCGCCATCGCACAGTGTCTCAAGGCCATGGGCGGTGTCCCCAAGATACTGGTCCCCGACAACCTCAAGGCGGCGGTGACCAAGACCGACCCCTACGAGCCCGGCATCAACAAGGTGATGGAGGACTTCGCCAACCACTACGGCTGCGCCGTCATCCCCGCCCGCCCCGGGCATCCCAAGGATAAGGCCTCCGTGGAACGCAACGTGGCGGCGGTGTACAGGCACATATACGCCCCGCTGCGCAACCATACGTTCCATTCCATCGGCGAGCTCAACGAGGCGGTTGCGGAACATGTCAAGGCCTACAACCGGAGACGGATGCAACAGGTCCCCTTCACTCGCGAAGAGCGCTTCCTCTCGCTTGAGAGGCCTGTGCTTGCACCTTTGCCGGCACAGGACTTCGAGATCAAGAGCTACGCCAGCCTGAAGGTCGGATGCAACTGCTGCGTCTATCTCGGCCGCGACAAGCACTACTACAGCGTCCCGCACCAACTTGTCGGCAAGCAGACGCTGGTCATCTACACACGTACACTGGTCAAGGTCTTCTGCGACGGCGAGTGCGCGGCTGTCCACAAACGGGACCGCAGGCCCGGCGAGTACTCCATATCGAAAGAGCATCTCGCCTCAAGCAGCAACGCCTATCGCAGCCGCTCGCCGCAATACTACGAGGACAAGGCCAGGACCGTGTCCGACGAGCTGGCCGAGGTCATCCGGCTGATGTTCCTTACGTCAAGGGTGCCGCCCGAGACCTTCTACAAGGGCTGCGACGGGCTGCTGAAGCTCCAGAGGACGACACGCCCGGACCTCTTCAAGAGGGCCTGCGAGACGGCGCTGGACTACGGCAGATACCGCTATGGCTTCATCAAGTCGCTCGTCGACAGCAACCTTTCCGGTGTGGAGACCGCCGACAACATGGTCAAGCCACCGCCATCCAACCACGCCAACGTCAGGGGGAAAGGGCAGTTTGACTGACACACCTATCATTATCCACAACACCTATAACCACAACTTAACACACTTCAACATGGAAGAGATATCAATGCAACTCAAGAGCCTGCGCCTGCCAGGGATGGCAGCGTGCTGGGACAGCCTTGTCGAGACGAGGCGAATGGACGGCTTGTCCTTACATGACGGCCTGGAGCTGATGCTCCAGGCAGAGCGTGAACAGCGGACCTCGAACCGCAACGCCAGGCTGCTGAAGGAGGCCCGCTTCCGCTACCAGGCCTCCATCGAGGAGGTCTCTTTCGACCCCAAAAGGGGCATCGAACAGGCCAGGGTGATGTCACTCGCCACCTGCGACTACATACGAAAGGGACTCCCGATCCTCATCACCGGCCCTGCCGGCACCGGCAAGAGCTGGCTGGCCTCGGCCCTCGGCCACCAGGCCTGCCTCTGCGGCTTCCACACCGCCTACTTCAACCTCAGCAAGCTCTTCGAGCAGGTGACCATCCACCGCGTCGAGGCCTCGCTGCTGAGGTTCTTCGACAAGCTGGCCGCCACCGACCTGCTCATCATCGACGACTTCGGCATGAAGGCCCTCGACGGTCAGCAGCTGCTTGACTTCCTCGAGATCCTCGAGGACAGGCACGGCAGGAAGGCCACCATCATCGTGTCGCAACTGCCCGTCGCGGACTGGTACGACGTGCTCCAGGGCAACACCACCGCAGCCGACGCCATCCTCGACAGAATCGTCCACACGGCAATACGTTTTGAACTAAAAGGTCAGAGTATGAGAAAATAATCTAATTTTGCACCGACAAAAGTGAACGGATATCGCCGTTTTCACTGAACGGGTATCCTCCGTTTTTTACACAAACCGGCAACCAGGACGCTCCCCTCACTGGTGGCACCCTCCTGCTCATCGGCTTCGGGGCTGCTTACGCAGCTGCGAAACGACGTAAAAAGTGAGGAGTGAGGAGTATATAAAGCTCCTAACTAAAAATAGGGTGACCTTTTCAGGCCACCCTATTTTGTTACAGTTGCTTTACTGGAATTGTGAAATAGGTGTTGGGGGAAGGTTCGTTATTCAACATGAAATGCCACCATTTCGTACTGATGGATGGGTTTGAAAACAGCAAACGGTACGACGAAAAGCCTTTTCATGTTGTCTTGAATTGATTTAGAGTTGCAATACCATGGATAATTTGCATAAATAAACTACTCATTTACCAACACTTTACGTATTTCTTCATTTGAAACATACCTATAGATTTGAGGAGGATGGAAATTGGGATCAACACGTCGCAATTCCGCCAAACTGATAGGATTTATAGGTTTTATCATCTCAAACTCTATCCCAACAGATTTATTTGAATTCTTATAGTACATCAAATAATCTTGTTCTTTTATCCCCAATCGTGTAGAAAAATTATCCCACATTTCTTGTGAAGAGCATAGTATTATTCTCTTTATTTTTCCATATCCTAAAACGACTTTCGCAGGTGCAGATGCATATATAATGGCATAGTCACCTGCTTGAACATGAGGTTTTGTTTTTCTAAGCTCAATATCCTTTTCTCCAGAAATCAGCTTGTAAGCATATTCTGGTTTTACTGCAATAAACAAATATTTATGTCGTTTCATTCCGATGTTCTCCGTTTTCCTAAATTATAAATCTCAAAATAGATGGATTCTGAAATAATTACAGGTGACGCAAACGTATTTGTAGGTCTTCCATTATTTTTAAAAACCTCCATCACTCTTTCATAGCTAACAGGATTATCAAAAACTTCAGTATGGCTAAACTTCAGAACCTTAATGTCCTGTGTGATATCTTTATTGCACAATTCATAGATATGATTCCATTCATAAATTCCATAATGTTTGTACAATCTGAACAGTTCTTTCGGCTTTCCTGTTTGAACTTCAGTAAGATACGAAGAAGCCACGATGGTCTTCGACCGAGAAAAGCCCTTGTCTCCACCACTGACATACCACAGAATTCGAGCAGGTGCATTTTCATGCAAAGGGTTAACGTGTCTATAATACACATTCTCAAAACTCCACAACTTGTTTGGATCTGCTCCAAACATATCTTCACCAGCAATGCCATAATCAAACAATTGCCCTGCCCAATAAGACTTTATCGGTATGATATATGTTGGAATAGTAAGTCCTGATATTTTTATTGGGAACAAAAGCTTTTCAACTTTTATCAGACCGGCTTCATCGCTATCATCAACTTCAAGTGGAATGTTTGATTCTTGAATAATCGACTTCAACTTTTGCCTATTAATTTGCCGATTTAAAGCAAACTTGGTGTAACCATCTTGTGATGGAATAAAACCAAATTTGACAAGAGTGTTTTCCCATTCTGTCTTCAAATAAGATTCCCTTATGAGAACTTTTTCTTTATCTTCTTTCAAGCTATTGCTTAAAACATCAAACACAATCTGACAAAACAAAGAATTACAAGACGAGTTGTCAATTACTCGAATAAACTCAACAATCTCTTGATTCTGTTCCTTTGAAATGCCATAAAATGCGATAATTTCCTCTTGTTTCCTTACAGTAAAGAGCCTTCCATTAGCACTATTTATTATTTGAGACACTAAATTTGAAAATGAGTTTTTTGCCTCTCCGTCATGTTGCTTCCAAAACTTGTCAATACAAAATTGCATATCTTTAGGATTAAGTTTGGAAACCGAATGAAAAACAACACCTTTTATTTGATTGGGCAAATACTCGTCTGCATGTAAAAGTTGATCAATTTGTATTATAAATTCTTGAGGATTAAATATTTGAATCGAATAGTTTGATTCGATATCATCTTTCTTATTTAGTATTCCTTCATCATAAGTGATAAAATAGGGCGTATGTGAGGCTATGCATGATGCAAGTTGTTTCCTGTCAGATACATCATTTGCCGAATTACCGTGTATGATTGCTTCCAATTCTGAAGCAATTTGGTTTTGCTCGTCTGAATCGAATTGAACCTGTATGAAATTCGGTAGAAATTCTCTGGTATGTTTAGCCCGTTGAGAATCATTATCACGATTTACTTCATTGTAAACTTCCGATGAATAGCACAATTCTGCTTCATCAACAAGCCAGTCTGCCAACAACCCGCGAGGATCCTCTGTCGGATTATGAGGAGCATTGTCTTTCGCATCTCTAAGCTTTACAATAATATTTGTGTCAAGTAACGCTTTAACTTTGGACGTTTCGTAAGAGGCATGGGAAAACAAATCTGGCTGGTGAAAATCATACCACCATGTATTCAGATAGTTTTCGTCAAAACTACGACTTCTGACCTCTTTGATTGGAGAGAAACCATATTTCTCCCACATGGTTGTTGCATGGGTAAAATCCTTCCTGCAACTTAACGAAATGCCTCTAAACAACTTTTCGTATTTTCCTTTCAAGGCATTCAGCAATGATGTCGAAACGCCTTTCCCTCTATATGCTTCTGCCACGCATAAATGCACAATACTTATACGAGAATAACGGGAAACGACACGATACATCAGATAACCGACAAGTTCATTCTCTTGGCGCGCGATAATAATACACTTGTTCCGAGCATGGTCCTCAAATCCACCTTCGGGCATAAAACCCAACGTGGCAGAGTTTTTTCTTCCCAATGCTTTAACATCGTTAAGGAATTTGTTCGTGTTATCAATGAATTCTATCGTCATCTTTCTTTATTAACATTGGATTTATATCGGACAAACTAAATGACAAAGTCTCCGCATCATCATTTAACGGAGAAAAACCGTTATGCTCTTCTATCCATTTTTGATATTCCGAGATATTGGGGTCTGATATACAAATCGCATACTCTATTCCTGCTATAGCCATCACAAAATACACCTCGGCCTCAACATATCCATTAGGGAAACGTTTGTGTTCTCTTGTAAAGAACTTCATTTCATGAAGTATCTCATAGTTTAAATCCTCATTTTGATTAAACACAACATCACCTTCAGAATATATCCTGCGTTGGTTATATTGCCAATACTCACCTTTGCCAAATCGAGCATACTCACGCAAAGATTTCAATATATCAGATTCTTTAAACAGCAGCTCCTGGACACACAAATCATATTTTTCATTACCCATATTGTACAAGAAATACTCGTACGCACATTTTGCAAGAAAACGAGACATTGTTTTATTGGGATATTCTGGCTCAGGAATATATGCCCCAATCATTGTTTTTGTTTTTCCTGCTTTTATTGCCTCATATAGTTCATCATCATCAAAAGATGCAATTATACCGTTTTCTGTTGTTTGCATTACAACATCAGTGCTTCTCATTGCTCCAGGGAAAACCATTTTTTGCCTTACTAATTTCCCTTTTTTTGTTAGAATTTCATTTCGAAAACGCATTGAAACAAAATAGGGTTGCGATAATAATTCATTCTCAATTTTAATGGCAAAATAATGGTTGCATTCATCACACACGTATCCTTTAGGCAAAAAGTGATGCTTATTCCCAAGCGATTCGGGAATAATATGCTCTACGCATTTTGAGTTTGAGGAATCTTTATGGCAGAAAATGCAAGTTCTCATTTTTTATTTCATAATTTATCTCGTAAAGCCCCATCCCTGTCTTTTAGCATGTCTATTAAATCTCCTTTGGCTTCTATTCCATATTTAGTACAAACAGATTTGTACGCCTCATATAAAGATTCAAAACCTTCATTTATTTCAATAATTTCTGTACCGCAGATGTCTTTGCGAACTTCACATTTTGAATAATATGAAACCCGCCTTACAGAATCATATTCAAGCAACAAGAGTCTTTCTCTAAGTCTTAAACCTATTATATGTGTATTTCCTTTTAGATCTGTTATTTGAAAAGATAAATCATTATTACACCCAATTACTTTTGACCTATTGATTCTATTTAGTTCCTCCAATGCTTTCATACAAGCCTTTATCTCATTACGATAAAAAGGCGATGTTATATCATTATGTGCAGTTGAATTCAAAAACAAGTCTTTATATGATTTCAGATTCTTAAATGGTGTAAAATCAATACCCTCATGTTTACAAAAGTCCTCCAATGATAATATTTGTTCGTCCAAATTTTTCTCAATGGATAGACTTGTTTGCTTATCTGGCTTGGTTCGTAATGAGTCTGGCAACAATTCTTTTAGACATTTTTCACATGAATTGCGCAACAATGTACCGCATAGGAAATAATCATGTCTTGAATACGCTTCATGAATAAGGTCGATTTTGTTTTTTGTTTCTGGTTTAAAATCTGGTGCAATAGGATCTTCCCAATCATTCAGATAAAGACCTCCAAATAACCATTTTGTACAATCATACTGCGTTTCAATTATTCGTTTGAATGTATGATAAAACAGGCGGTCATGTGTAAAAACGTATAGTTTATAATCTTTTATGACATCCTCTAATAGGTAATGTATGACTTTCATGCGATTACTCATATCAAGACTAATCAGCATATCATCTAAAGCCATAAAAGCACCATTTTCAACAGTTTGAGGCAAACAGGCAAATCTAACTGATAATGCTATTGCTGTTAATTTAGCTTCGTTGAAATATGTTTGAGGCTTATAAATTTCTTGCCCGTTTTCTTTGATTTGAATCCCTATTTTGGGTTCATACAATTTCTTCTCGACTTTTTCACTAAATCTATTATTGCCGTAAAACAAATAATAGGGGTAATGATTGCTGTTCTCACTTGCATTATCAGAGTAAAAGCAAAGCGTAATTTCTATATTATTATCATCATAATCTTTAAAATTCTTATTATATATTGCAGAAATCCTTTTATTTGCATCATTAATCAAAATAGACAAATCATTATTAAAATCGCCAATAGAGTTTAAATATGCTTTATTTGACAGGGATGGACTGGATTCGCTTTGTTGATATATCTCATCGTATTTTGTTGCAAGAAAACAATCTTTTCCAACGGGCAAATAAAAGGGAAGAATGTCTTTATAAAACACATTCCACAAATCAATATCTTCTGAATTCCTTGCAGAATGAAAACGAGAAATGTAAGAATGATTTATAAAAACAGCATTCTTATTCATCATTTTAATTTCACTATTATCCGTTCCATTTTCTGATTGTAGTCCACTTCTATCTAGAATCCATACATTCCCATTGTCAAGTGTGATCTTTACAAATGGTTGAAATCCACCTGACTTAACTTCGTTTATACGGTTTATGTTGATTAGATTCTCGCTGTTTGCAATGCTTCCAGTACCCGTTGAACTATCCTCAACCACTTTAAAATATTTTGCTCCTTTATCGTCCTTAAATACACTTTGGAGCAAGACGTGTAAAGCATAGTAAATGGAAGATTTTCCACTTCCATTCTCGCCATACATTAAAAGGTTGTGCTCTCCCAATTCCAATGGAAAGTGTTTTGGGAAGGCCTTAAATCCTTCTATTTCAATTTTTGATATTGTTGCCATAGGACTATGATAATGAAATGGTTCTTAACACTTCTGATTTTGAAAATGATAATGACTTAATAGATTCAATTATGCCTGATTTGTCAATTGCAGAATACAACTGCCACACAGACTCTAAATCAATGGGATAACCTTCTGTTTGAGTTAATAATTGAGGCACAATTGAGAGGTCTAAACTCGCCATCTCATTTGGGAAATATATCTCGTACACACATCCATCAATAATGTGGCTAAACTCATTTGCAAGATAATCATTAGTCACCAAATTGCTGGCACGTTGTTTACTGCTTTTCAACAATATGATAATATCAACCAATTTCGC
>JAILBC010000168.1 GCA_024681295.1 Bacteroidales bacterium | reverse complement strand
GTCGGCGTACATTTTTTCGGGATCAAAATTCAAAGTGTCCACATGATACACAGGGAACTCGCCATGGACGCCAGGGGAGTATTCGCGCATAGAGTAATCCACACCAGCGGTCAGTTCCTTTCCGTCGGCCCAGAGTTTCATTTCACCGGCGAAGGTATTGATATCTAAGGTAAAAGGCTGACAGACGACGGTGTTCACGCCGGTTTTTTCAAATTCTTTGTAAAGGTATTTTCCGGCCAGGTTGGCACCGCCTTTGGCATAGCCGCGACCTTGATATTGTTCGGAACTCAGTTCCTTGATGATCTGTTTGTACTGCTCCAGATCCTGGGCGTGCAGCTGCAAGGTCATCAGGGCTAGCAGAAAGATGAATAACTTTTTCATGATATCTCTTTTATAAAACTCATAAACAAGGGATGTGGGTGAAGCACGGTGTTGGAGTACTCAGGATGGAACTGGGTGCCGATGAACCAGCGGTGGCTGGGGATTTCGACGATCTCCACCAGTCCGCTCTCGGGGTTGGTGCCAACGCACATCATGCCGTTCTTCTCGTATTCTTCTTTATATTTGTTATTGAACTCATAACGATGGCGGTGGCGTTCACTAATCTGGGCAGCGCCGTAAATGTCATAAACGCGGCTGCCTTCGCGGAGCTCGCAGTAGTAGGCGCCCAAGCGCATGGTGCCGCCCATGTTGGTGATGGTCTTTTGCTCTTCCATCATGTCGATGACGTTGTGCGGCGTGTCGGCCATCTCGCTCGAATTGGCGTCTTTGTAGCCTAATACGTTACGGGCAAACTCGATGACCATCATCTGCATGCCGAGACACACGCCAAAAGCGGGTAGGTTGTTGACACGTGCATACTCCACAGCGACGATTTTGCCTTCGATGCCACGCTGTCCGAATCCGGGACAGACCAGGATACCGGCCACGCCTGAGAGTTTCTCGGCAACATTCTCTTTGGTGATGTTCTCGCTGTTGATGAAGTCAATCTTCACCTTCACATGGTTGTAAATGCCAGCGAGGATGAGGCTTTCGCGGATGCTCTTGTAGGCATCTTGGAGATCGTATTTGCCCACCAGTCCCACGTGGATTTCCTTGGTGGCGGTGCGTTGCAATTCAAGGAAACGATGCCAGCCCTCCATCTTCGGAGTTTCGCCCACGGGAACATCGAACTTCCTTAACAAGGCTGCATCGAGTCCCTGATTCTGCATGTTGACGGGCACATCGTAGATGCTGGGCAGGTCCTCGCTTTGGATCACGCAGTCGAGCTCGACGTTGCAGAACGAGGCCACCTTTTGGCGGATGCCGTCGGAGAGGTGTTTTTCGGTGCGCAGCACGAGCACGTCGGGTTGGATACCTGCACTTTGCATCTCCTTCACGGAGTGCTGCGTGGGTTTGGTCTTCAGCTCATCAGCGGCCTTCAGGTAAGGCACGTAGGTGAGGTGCACGCTGACAGCGCGGTTGCCCAGTTCCCATTTCAGCTGACGAATGGCTTCGAGGAAGGGCGCCGATTCGATGTCACCGATGGTACCTCCGATTTCTGAAATAACAAAATCAACATTATCGTTGTGTAATATTCTTCTTTTAATCTCATCAGTGATATGAGGCACCACCTGGATGGTCTTTCCAAGATAATCCCCATGGCGTTCTTTGTCGATCACCGCCTTGTAAATCTTGCCGGTGGTCACTGAGTTGGCACCCGTGGTGCGGATCCCTGTGAAACGTTCGTAATGGCCGAGGTCGAGGTCGGTCTCCATCCCATCGACGGTTACATAGCACTCGCCATGCTCGTAGGGGTTGAGCGTCCCTGGGTCGATGTTGATGTAAGGATCGAACTTGTGGATGGTGATGGTATAGCCACGGGCTTGCAGCAACTTGCCGATACTGGCTGAAATAATGCCTTTACCGAGGGAGGAAACCACGCCTCCCGTCACAAAGATATAACGCGTCATGGTGATGAGATTGAAAGACGCAAAATTATTAAAAAAGTTTAACTTTGCACAAAAATCATTTTATCTATGACAGAATTTGAAGCCTTGAAAGGACTACGCCACAGCGAACGGCTTGTGGTTGAGCATAAGGATACCGCCGCTGTATATGGCTCGGGCGCTTTGGAGGTCTTCGCCACTCCCGCTATGATTGCCCTTATGGAAAAGACCTGCCTGATGGGGGTTTGCGATAAGATAGGCGAGGGCAACACTACCGTTGGCATTGCAGTGAACATCAAGCATCTGAAGGCCAGTCCGGTGGGTGCTACCATCCGCTGTGAGGCCGAACTCGTTGAGGTTGACCGCCGTCGTTTGGTGTTCGAAGTGAAATGTTATGAAGGCGAAATCCTTGTCGGCGAAGGTATTCACGAACGATTTGTTGTAGAGAGCGAGAAGTTCATGTCCAAGTTCCAATAAGCCTCATCATGAATCCCGTCGCCCTCCGATTGCTTAACCAGCAACTCATCTGTCCTCAGTTTGACACGCCGTCAGAACTGGTCGGTTATATGGGGGCGATGCAGGCGCAGGAATACCGCCTGATGCGCTGGGCGGTGGCGATGCGGACCAAAAAGCCTTCGGCCAAAGCTTTTAATAAGGCCTTCGACAGCGGTCAGATCATCCGTCTGCATCTGATGCGTGGCACCTGGCAATTGGTGTCGGCCGAGGACTATTGGCCTCTGCTTGAACTTTGCTCGGCGAAGGCGTTGGCAGTCATCAAGGGATGGATGAGTAGCAACAAGATTAGTATCCCAGAGGAAGAAGTGAAGCAAATTCGGGAGGTTTTGATTCGGACTGCTACCGATAAGGGAAGTGCCACCAAGGAAGATTTTGCCCAAGCTTTGGCAGAGAAAGACATCCAGATGGATGATCATCGCCTGTCGTACCATATCCGATATGCAGAGCTGTCGGGGACGCTTTGTAGTGGCGACCTGTTGCCAATGAAAGCAACCTACGCTCTTACTGCCAACAAGGTGAAGACCCGCGTCAAGATGGACTGCGATGAGGCTTTGGCGTTATTGGCTCGGAAATATTTCCAAAGCCGCCAACCAGCAACTTTGGAGGATTTCGTGTGGTGGTCTGGACTGAACATCAACGATTGCAGACGGGGAATTGAGATATTAGGTAATTCCCTGCATGTAGAGACGTGCCATGGCGCGTCTCTACAACAACAACGCAGGAAATATTATATTACAGATGATTGCCGCACCCGAGGTTTCCGCAAAGGCAAATATCTCCTGATCCCGCCTTACGACGAATACCTCATCGGCTACAAGAGCCGCGACATCGTCCTCTCGCCTGACTATAGCCATAAGGCACACAACAACAGTGGCATCTTCCAGCCTATCATCGCCCACGACGGCGTGATTTGCGGCAACTGGACGCCTTTCAAGGATGACCTACAAGCCACATTCTTCATGGGTGAGCATAAGGCTGACCTCCAAGAGGAATGGAAACGATACAAGACATACCAACTAAAATGAAAAGAATATGAAAGAAAAACCTTCGTCCGGCATCAAACAGTTTCTGTTGACGCTTCTTGCGACCACCTTCTCCATCATACTGACTTTCGGCACGTCGGCCATCATCGAGAGACGCCATAAGGCGGCGGCTAAGAAGGAGATGGCCATGATGATTATCTACGATTTTCTCCTCCAATATCGAGACGTTCAACACACTCGGCAATGCCAATTTTGTCCACGAGGTTTCGGCATTTTACAATATGCGTCATTCTTACCAGGAAACTGTATTGGATGTGTTCACAGAAGAAACTTGAACAGGAAAAACAGACGATTAAATAAATAGAAATCTCCAACAAGTAGATAATCTATTATGATGAAAAAGACCATTATGATCCTGTTTGCACTGGCGTGGTCAGTGCTTTCATGGGCGCAAAACATCAGCTTTGAGCAGTATTTCCTTGAGGAAGGCTCGTTGCGCATGGATGTGTTCCAATGTGGCAATGCCGACAGCTCGCGCTATGTGTTTGAACGTTTCGTCATTGAGCCGCATTTCGGGGGTTCCAAAGTCAACTTGATCGACCCATTCAACTTTGGGACGAATCGAGTGAAAGTGATAGATGCACAAACGAATACATTGGTCTATTCAAGAGGTTACAACACACTGTTTCAAGAATGGAAAACCACCGACGAGGCAAGAGTGATGGAACGCTGCTATGAAGAATCCGTGAGCGTTCCGTTGCCGCGTCACGAAGCCTACGTCATCCTTGAAATCAGGAATTTCGACGGGGTGTTTGAGGAAGTCTTCTCAAAGCTTTATGAGCCTAACGAGATCTTCAATACTACCGAGCAGCGCTACGTGTTTCCCGTTCATGATCTCCTGGTCAATGGCACGCCCGAAAGCAAGGTCGATATCGTGATTTTGCCCGAAGGTTATACCGCCAGTGAAATGTCTCGGTTTCAGCAAGATTGTCAGGCATTGGTTGATGTGTTTACCCAGCAGGAACCATTCGCAAGCCATATCGACGACTTCAATTTCCGAGCTGTGCTGGCCCCTTCCGAGGAAAGCGGCGTTGACATTCCCGCTTCCCACACCTGGAAACGTACCATCCTCAATGCGCATTTCGATACCTTCTATATGGACCGCTATTGCACCACCCGTAACTATTTCTCGGTGAAGGACGTGGCGGCCAATGCGCCTTACGACCAGATCTACATTCTGGTGAACAGTAGCCAGTACGGCGGTGGAGGGTTCTACAACTTTTACTCGATGAGCACGGCGAGTAACATGTCGTCGGCCAGCGTCATCATTCATGAGTTTGGTCATGCTTTTGCCGGCTTGGCTGATGAATACGAAGAGCCGGACAACCCGCTTGCTTTGCTTTACAACTTGAATGTCGAGCCTTGGGAGCCCAATATCACCTCTTTGGTGGATTTTGACTCGAAATGGGCTGACCTTGTGGCACCTGAAACACCCATTCCAACGCCCGAGACCTATCAGTATTACAACACGGTAGGTGCTTTCGAAGGTGGTGGCTATTTGGAGCAAGGCATGTACCGACCGCAACAGCATTGCATGATGCGCGATTATGCACCTTTCTGCGCTGTGTGCAATCGCACGATTGAAGCCATGATCGAAGCGCATTCAGATGTTTTGTTCACAGCGGTGCCAGCGCATTCGGTTCACGAATCATCGCTTAATGTTCATCCTAACCCTGCCACCGATTTTATCGATGTTTTTGTGGAAGCCAAAGATGGCCAAGCGGAGATCATAGACATCACGGGAAAAACAGTGAAGACCATTCGGCTCAACAATGCGGTGAATCGGATTGTGATCAGCGACTTGCCCAAAGGCGTGTATGTGCTTCATGCAAGCGGAGAGACAAGGAAGTTTGTAAAACAGTAGATAAATTCTTAATTCTATTCAATAAAACTATTGATAAAAATAATATCCTTTCTAAATGTTGGAAAAAAAATACACTATGAGAACCCTGAGAACCATCAATTGTCTTTTTGTTTTCATGTTGTCTCTTGCATTATTGAGTTGCAATAAAGACAAAGAAGAACTTTCTCTGCTAGACCAGTTTAGTAACATGTCAGAGGAAGAACTGGCGTATGCCCGAGAGCACTGGCTTGTGGCCACTGCACCCTACGCCAACACTTATGAGCATCCAAATTCGTTTATTATCACCAATAACCCTAAGCCCGACACCCAAGGCGAATATGAATGTGCAGGATGTTCAAGTGCCTATTTGTTACGCTTTTACGGTGAAACGGCCAATGGCGTCGAGTTGTATCATCAACCTGATTTTCCATGCAAATTTGCCGAAGGCGCTTACCCGAAATGTTTCAAAATCCTTTTTGAAGAGCAATACAAAAACTACACGACTGAATACTACACAGGCTCAACCGATGACCTGAAAAACGCTGTAAGCAAAGGCATTCCAGTCATTGTTCTGATGCTTTATAATGGCAAGTCGTTACACTATGTGCCAGTGGTGGGCTATGATGAGACACATTTCTATATCCAGGATTCGGTCGAAGAATTCAGGAACGCAGAAAACGAGAACTATAACGAAAAACTCGACATCAATTTGTTCGATGACATGTGGAACATCCCGCTTGAATCGTGCCAACGATTGTTTGTTATTGTGAAGGGAAAGTAAATTGCTTAGCTTTGTAACCTCATCAAATCAATAGGATTATGGAAAACGAACTCAAAAGAATTTATTCCGGCTCTTTCGTCAATGCGGAGTTCATCGGCAGTGTGTTGGAAGAAAACGACATCCAATTCCTGATCCGTAACTTCCAAGAAGAGAGCCTCGTGGCAGGTTGGGCGGCCAACACCATCAAAGGCGATGCCTCGGTGTTTGTCTTTGACAAGGACTATGAAAAGGCCATGCGGCTGCTGGCTGAGATTGAAGCTTCGGAGATGGAGGAGGGGCCTGAAGAATGAAACGGTCTATCAATAAGGCTCCGTTGATTGGCGTTACCCCGCTGTGGGATGCGGCACGCCAGAGCGTTTGGATGTTGCCGGATTATCTGGACGGCATCAAGGCGGCTGGAGGGATTCCTATTGTCCTGCCTTTGGAAGTCTCAGAGGAGGATGTTGACCAAATTGTGAATACATGCGACGGATTCCTTTTTACAGGCGGTCAGGATGTTTCGCCGGAGCTTTATGGAATGAAGGATGCCACGGGAACCATCGTTTCCAGTCCAGAACGCGACAAGGTAGAAAAGCTTTTGCTTTCTAAAGCTTTGCAGGCCGACAAGGCTGTTTTGGGCATCTGCCGTGGCCTACAGTTCATCAATGCCTTTATGGGTGGTACGCTTTGGCAGGATCTCCCAACGCAGCATCCCTCAGAGATCGTCCACCGACAAGGCAAACCTTACGGTGTGCCAACACATCAAGTCATATTGAATGGTGACCTCCAGTCGTTGTTGGGCAAAGAAGTTCTCGAAGTGAACACACTGCATCACCAAGCAGTCAAGGATCTCGGTAATGGTTTGATACCGATGGCGATCGCACCCGATGGCATCATTGAAGCATTCATGTTACCAGGCAAGCGTTTTGTCTGGGCAGTCCAATGGCATCCTGAATATCTATTCAGGATGGATAAGGATAGTTTGGCGATTTTTTCTTGCTTTGTGGAGCATTGCAAGTAGGGGAGAGGGGGCTTTTAGCCGCAGGGGGTTAGAAGCTTAATCGCATTCCTCCAGCCACTTCTCTAATATCTCGCAGTATTTGTCGGTTTGTTCGACGAAGCAGGTGTGGCGTGCGCCTTTGAAGACTTCCCAACGGCTGTTGGGGATGTTCTCGTAGAGTGAGGCAGCCACCACGGGGGTGCAGATGTCACGGGTGCCGCTGCAGATGAGGCAAGGCTGCGTGATTTGGTGTAGACGGTCGGTGTATTCGAAGTCGGCCAAATCGCCTAAGGGTTGGTATTCGTTGGGTCCCCAGCCGTAGAGGTAGGCTTCGTTGCCGGCGCGTTTCGGGCGACGGATACACTCGGGCGAATTTTCATCCACGCTGATGACATAACGCTCATAGTAATGCTCGTTGGCGCGGAGATAGTCGGGGTCGTCCCATTTCCCCGTGGCTTCGGCATGACGAATGGCCTCTTGGTCTTCTGCCGACATGTATTTGATGAGGCGGTGCTGCTCACTGGCCCACAGCGAGCTGGAGGCATGGCCCGAAGAGAGGATGACCGACTTGACGCCCTTGGGCTGGCAGTCGATGATATAGGCGATGGCC
>JAILBC010000161.1 GCA_024681295.1 Bacteroidales bacterium | reverse complement strand
GCGAGAACAACATCAGCATCGTGATTTGTGTCCTCGCCTTCGTGGCCTCCTATTTCTTCAAGGCCAACCCGATTCTACTCATCGTATTGTCGGGTGTTGTGGGATTCTTTGTGTATTAGTTCTCGTTGAACATCTTCTCAATCACGTCCTTGTACTTCGCCGAGATGACTCTGCGCTTCACCTTCAATGTGGGAGTGATCAGGCCATTGGCCACGCTCCACTCGTCGGCAATCAGCACGTGTTTCTTGATCTTCTCGGTCTCGCCGAGTCCTTTGTTGAGAGACTGCACCTCCTTGAAATACATCTTCTGGACCTCGGGATTCTGAATGATTTCCTCGAGGGTGGTGAACTTGATTTTCTGTTTGGCGCACCAGGCTTTGAGGAATTGGGTGCTCGGCACAATGAGGGCACCGGCGAATTTCTGGTTCTCGCCCACCACTACAATCTGCTCAATCATCTTGGAGCCACTGAATTTGGTCTCGATGACGTCGGGGTTGATATATTTACCCCCTGAGGTCTTGAAGAGGCTCTTCAGACGACCGGTGATCATCAGCAGGCCATGCTCGTTGAAGCGTCCCATGTCGCCCGTGTGGAACCATCCGTCTTGGTCGATGACTTCGGCGGTCAGTTCGGGGCTCTTGTAGTAGCCCATCATCACGTTGTGGCCACGGCAGATGATCTCGCCTTCGTCGGTGATCTTCACCTCCACGCCCTTCAACGGGGGACCTACGCAGCCTACCTCACGCTGGTGCGGGCCTTGGTCGCTCACAGCAATCACAGGCGAGGTCTCAGTCAGTCCGTAGCCTTCGAAGATGGGCATCTTGATGGCCGAGAAGAAAGCAGCAATCTTATGGTTCAATGCGGCAGCGCCTGAGACGATACGCTCAAAGCGGTCGGCGCCGATCTTCTCACGGATCTTGGCGTAGACAAGCCTGTCGGCAATGCGGAGCTCCACGTTGTAGAACCAGGTACGCTTGTCATCGTCGATGCGGTAATGTTCGGCGAGGCCCACTGCCCAGAAAAAGATCATCCTGGAGATGCCTTTCATCTTCTTGCCCGAGGCGATGATACCCTCGTAGAAGCGCTCCAACACACGAGGCACGCAGCACATCATCGAGGGACGCAGTTCGCGAATGTTGTCGGCAAGGGTGGCCAAGCTTTCAGCATAATAAATGGCCATGCCCTTATATTGATAGGTGTAGATGAGGAGGCGTTCGTAGGCGTGGCACTCCGGCAGGAACGAGAAGGCAATGCTGCCTGGTTTGCAGGAGATGATATTCTCGACGCCCAATATCTGATGGATGACGTTGGAGTGCGACAACATGACACCCTTGGGCGTACCCGTGGTGCCTGAGGTATAGATGAGGGTCATGCAGTCGGTGGTCTTCACAGCGGCCTTGCGACGCTCGAGTTCCTCTGCATGGGGATGTTGGGTACCGAGTTCGATGAGTTGGGCGAAAAAGGGATACTTCTCTCGGTCAATCATCGTGTAGACGTACTTCAGCGACGGGATGTCAGGAAGCACGTTGGTGACCTTGTTCATCACCGCGATGCCGTCGAGGAAAACGAACTTGGCTTCGCAGTCGTTCAGGATGAAGTGATAGTCTTCTTGGCTGATGGTGGGATAAATCGGCACATTAACGGCACCAATCTGCATGACGGCCATGTCGATGATGTTCCATTCGGGGCGGTTGCTGACGATGAACGCCACTTTGTCGCCTGGCTCGATGCCCAATTCAATCAAAGCGTAGCTTAGCTTGTTAGTCAGGTCGATATATTCCTGTATGCTGTATTCGCGCCAAGCGCCGTCTTTTTTGCCGGCTAACGCTACAGGCAGGTCGGGATACTTCTCCAAATAATTCGGAAGAAGATCGAATATTCGTTTGATTTCCATACTTTTAGTTGCTCGTTTTCAATTGCAACAACTTGCAAAGATACAATAATTTCGTTAGGCTCAAAAAATATTTTTCACTAACGAAAAGAAATTGCCCACGATATCGCTCTTCACGCACATGAAAAGCAACGCTGCCAGCACCATCAGCAACGGGACAATCTTGCTGCGGATGTTCTTCTCCCTGAAGAAGAAAACGCCGTAGACGAAGGAGACCACCAGACGCACACCATATAATATTAATGGGATCAGCACGATGACGGCCGCTTCTTGAGCCAGACCCGAAAGGTAAATGACATCGGCCACGGTGACAAACACAGCCATCGCCGCGATGCCCCATCGCCACTGGAAGGGTTGCTGCTTGCGCTTGGGATGCCAGAAGGCAAAGAACAGCACGGCCATCATCAGGAAGTCATAAACGGTGTACCAGGCTTGTATGGTGGCCGGCGAGATACTCTCCTTGCTGAGAAGGAACTTGTCGTAAACACCGCTCAAAGCCACCAACAGGGCCGAAGCCAATAGCATGTAAACCCATTTGTTGGTCTTGAACTGAATGCCCTCTTTCTTTCCGGAACGGCCCATCAGCCAGAACGACACCATGGCCAAAATCACACCAGTCCACTGGGTCCCATTGAGATGCTCCCTGAAGATGATGAACAACAGCACCAACGAGATGGCTGGACGGAGCTGATTCACAGGTCCCACCACGGTGATGGGCAGGTTCTTCATGGCGGAATAGCTGAACATCCAAGAGATTAGGATCAAGGCGGTCTTGCCGAAGATCAGCAGGTGCTGGCGCCAAGTCAAAGGCTCCACGTAAAAGACATTCCAAAATCCTTCGGAAAAAGCGTTGGGACAGACCCATGAGGTAATGATGAAGGGTAAAAAAATCAGCGCGCTGATCATGGTGCTGTAGAACAGGACCGGGATGATGGCATTGTTGACCACCGTGCTCTTTTTGAAAATGTCATAAAAGCCCAGTAAAAAGGCTGATATCAGAGAGAGGATAACCCACTGCATCGTTTTCAGATTTGAAGCCGCAAAAATAGTGTTTTTCCGTTTACAAATCACAGTATGACAAATTGTCGTAACAAAAACCATATAACTGACAGATTGTCGTATTACAAGGGATTGGAGAACAATTTGATGGAGTCTGGGCAAAAATCTAAAATCAATAATTATGGAAAACAAGTATGAATCGTTGAACCGCTACGCCAAGAACTTGAATGAATTGGCGAGGGCGGGCAAGCTCGACCCTGTGATCGGGCGTGACGAAGAGATACGGCGTGTGTTGCAGATCCTATCACGCCGTACGAAGAACAACCCTATTTTGATTGGTGAGCCTGGTGTGGGTAAGACCGCCATCGTGGAAGGCCTCGCCCAACGTGTCGTCAACGGCGATGTGCCGGAGAATCTGAAGAAGAAAATGGTGTTCTCCCTCGATATGGGCGCCTTGATCGCAGGTGCCAAATACCAAGGCGAATTTGAGGAACGTCTGAAGAGCGTCATCAAAGAGGTGGTCGACAGCGCCGGCGACGTGGTGCTGTTCATCGATGAGATACACACCTTGGTGGGTGCGGGTGCCACTGGCGGCGCCATGGACGCAGCCAACATCCTGAAGCCTGCCCTGTCGCGTGGCGAACTGCAATGCATAGGTGCCACCACCTTAAAAGAATACCAGCAATATTTCGAGAAAGACAAGGCCTTGGAGCGTCGTTTCCAGATCGTCATGGTCGACGAGCCAGATGAAGCCTCGGCCATCTCCATCCTCCGTGGACTGAAGGAACGCTACGAGAACCACCACCACATCCGTATCCTCGACGAGGCCATCGTGGCCGCCGTGCAGCTCTCGGTGCGTTACATCAGCGACCGTTTCCTGCCCGACAAGGCCATCGACTTGATCGACGAGGCCGCGGCTCGTCTGCGTTTGCAGATTGACTCAGTACCTGAGGATCTCGAGAAAGTGGAACGCGCCATCCGTCAGCTGGAAATCGAACGCGAGGCGCTGAAACGCGAGAACGACACCAAGAAGGTGGCCGAGTTGACCCAGGAACTCGACAAACTCAACGCCCAGAAGGCCGAAATCAAGGCCAAATGGGAGAAAGAACGCCATTTCGTGGAGATCATCCAGACCCAAAAGGACAATATCGAACAGTTCAAACGCCAAGCGGCAATGGCTGAACGCGACGGCGACTACGGTCGTGTGGCCGAACTCCGTTACGGTAAGATCCGCGATGCCGAGAACGCCATCGAGAAGGCCAAGGCCGACCTTCAAAAGACCCAAGGCGACCATCCATTGATCGACGAGGAGGTCTCTTATCAGGACGTGGCCGAGATCGTGTCACGTTGGACGGGCATCCCGGTGAAGAAAATGATGCAGAGCGAGCGCGAGAAACTGCTGAACCTCGAGAGCGAACTGCATAAGCGTGTGGTCGGCCAGGACGAGGCCATCCGTGCCGTCAGCGACGCTATCCGTCGTAGCCGCGCAGGCCTTCAAGATTCGAAGCGTCCTATCGGCTCCTTCATCTTCATGGGTACCACCGGCGTGGGTAAGACCGAACTGGCCAAGGCTTTGGCGGAGTTCCTGTTCGACAACGAGAACAACATGGTCCGTATCGATATGTCGGAGTACCAGGAGCGTCACACCGTCTCCCGTTTGATCGGTGCGCCTCCAGGATACGTGGGCTACGAAGAGAGTGGTCAGCTTACTGAAGCCGTACGGCGTAAGCCGTACTCGGTGATCTTGCTTGATGAAATCGAGAAGGCTCACCCGGATGTGTTCAACATCCTGCTTCAGGTGCTTGACGACGGCCGTCTGACCGACAATAAGGGCCGTACCGTCGACTTCAAGAATACCATCATCATCATGACTTCCAATGTGGGCGCCGGTTTGAAAGATCCCAATGCGGTAATGAACGAACTGCGTCAAGTGATGCGGCCTGAGTTCTTGAACCGTATCGACGACATCATCATCTTCGACGACCTCAGCGAGAGCCAGATTGCCGAAGTGGTGCGGATGCAGTTCAACCGAGTGAAGAAGATGCTGGCCGAGAACAGCATCAGCATCGACATCACCGATGAGGCGGTCGACCTCATCGCCCATCAGAGCTACGACCCGCAGTACGGCGCACGTCCCGTGAAACGTATGATGCAGCGTGAGTTGTTGAATGAATTGTCAAGGATGATCCTCGCCGACGAGGTGGATAAGAACAAACCGATCAGGGTGACCGTCAAAGACGGGAAACTTTCCTTTGAGAATTAACTTCTAACCGATTTCGTCGTAACCCACGTGGAACGGAAGAAAATCATCAGCACCGTGATGATTTCCAGACGGCCGAGGAGCATGTCGGCAGAAAGAACCCATTTGGCCATCGACGGCAGGTCGGCCAAACTCGCACCTGGGCCTGTGGCTCCTGAGCCCAGGCCCAGGTTGCTGAAGCACGTCAAAAAGGCGATTCCCGCGTCTTCCATACTCATCCCAGCACACGTCAGCACAAAGACGTTGAGGACCAGCAGGATCAATAGCCACGCGAAGAAATTGCAGACTCTCCTCACTGTTAGTTCGTCCAAGGTCTGTCCAGACATTTTGATGCTAAATACCTCAGTGGGGTGAACAAGCTCCTTCAATACGTTTTTGATGAACTTGAACAACACGATGACGCGCGCCATTTTGACACCGCCACTGGCCGACCCGGCACAGCCACCCACAATCTGCATTAGTAACGTTAGGATGATAAACAGCATTCCCCAGAGGTCGTAGTTGGAATTCTCCGCGGAAAAACCTGTGTTCGAGAGCATGGAGGCCACATGGAAGAATGAGGTCTTGAAGATTTCCTTCCCCTCTTTGGGATAACTGGCCAGTTGTTCCTCGGTGACCCCATTGAGATGTGGGGCGAGCACAAACAAGCCCATAAACACCAAAGTCATCACCACCAAAGAACTCAGATAGAGTCGAACCTCCTCGTTTTTTCGGAGCAAATTCCAACGACCTGAAATCAAAAAATAGAGTATTGAGAAGTTGATGGCCGAGACGATCATGAATCCAATCGCCACATAGTCGATATAGCTGGAATGGAAGTAAGCAATGCTCTCTTGATGGGTACTATAACCGCCTGTCGAGATGGTAGTGAAAGCATGGCATACCGCGTCGAACAGCGACATGGGACCCATATAATACATGAAAGCGCAGAGCACCGTCATCAGGATATAGATACCCCAAAGAATCCGTGAGGTGATATGCATTGAAGGGGATAGCTTTTCAACGCTCATTCCTGGGGCTTCAGCGGCGAAGAGGGTTGCCTTTCTGGACCCTTTTGTCACCGTCGGAATGAAAGCAAGGGTAAAGACGACGATTCCCAATCCTCCCAGCCATTGCATGATGGAACGCCAAAATAGAATGCCGTGGGTTTGCTCGTCTACATTCTTCAAGATGGTCGATCCTGTGGTGGTGAAGCCTGAGATGGTCTCGAAGAAAGCATCGGTAACATTATCTATGGATCCACTTAATAGGAAAGGAAGCATCCCGAACAAGGAATAAAGAATCCATGACAACGACACGACAGCAAAGGTGTCGTCGTTGTCAATTCCGTTTTTATTCCTTTTACCAAACAGATAAAGCACCAAACCCACACCACCAGTGATGGCAGCGGTAATCAGAAAGGATTGGTAATCGTTTTCACCGAGGCTGCGGTGGTAGTGCCAAGCAACGAGAGCAGTCAGCAGCAGTGCCGCTGTCTCAATGAATAGAAGCACTCCAAACAGCCTGCTTTTCATAAGGCGTCACCATTTTTCTGCCCAGCCTTCGCCGTAGTCAAAATCGTCTGAACCGGAAACTGAGTCCTCCTCCCCTTCTTCAGGCTCCTCGTGGTAGGATTGGTCGTCCATAGGCTTGAGCCATTTACGGAATTTGGAGGAACTGATGGCGATGATTTCGCCGTCTTTTTCAGGAGCTACGGCGATGTCAATTTCATCGTGAGAGAGTTCTTTGAGCCATTCTATGAGTTCTGAGAATCCCATCTCGGTGACATCGTAGCCGCTCCAATCGTCGACGGCTGCCTGGCGGGCCTTGTCTTCAGCATCCCAAACGGGGATATAGGAGTTGCCATCGGCATCTTCAAGCATGGCGAACATGCCCGTCATGGCCTCGAGCAGCCACACTTTGCGGGTCTCAGCGATTGTTTCAAGGAAGGATTCCAACGTGTTCATAGGTTAACGTTTAGCGTTTCTCAATTGTTGCTGTTGTGCTTTTTGCGCGGCCTCCAGCCTTTGCTGGAAACGCGATTTCTTCTGCGGTTTCCGCTTGTTCTCCTCGATGGTGGCGCGTACCTTGTCTTCTTTGATCATCTTACGGAAGACGAACATCTGGATGAAGGTGATGATGTTGGCCAGCATGTAGTAGTAGCTCAAACCAGCAGAGTAACTGTTGAAGATGCCGAGGAACATGATGGGCATAATATACATCATAATCTTCATCCCCTTCATCTGCGGGTTTGCTGTGGTGTCCATCTGCTTGTTGTTCACATAGGTGTAGATGAAAGTGGTGATGGTCATCAGCAGGCAGAAAAGGCTCACGTGGTCTCCGTAGAACGGGATATTGAACGGAAGATCAAGGATGCTGTCGTATGTGGAGAGGTCTTCAGCCCACAAGAAGGACTGTTGGCGCAACTCGATGGACGAGGGGAAGAAGCGGAACACGGCGATGAGGATGGGGAACTGGAGCAGCATGGGGATGCATCCCGAGGTCGGGCTAGCCCCTGCCTGTCTTTGCAGGTTCATGATGGCCTGCTGTTTTTTCATGGCATCTTCCTCTTTGGGATACTTGGCAGCAATCTCCTCCATCTCAGGCTTCAATACTCGAGAGATGGCTGTCGATTTATACGACTTGAAGGCGATTGGGAACAGCAAGATCTTGATGAGAATAGTCAGGATGAGGATGACGATGCCGTAGTTCCAGCCGTAGGAACCCAGCCAGTTGAATACATAAATGACACCGTAGTTGATCCAACGGATGAGGAAGAAGTTACCCACATCGATTTGGCGTTGCAGCTTCAGGTCGTAGCTCTTCAGGGTCTTGAAGTGGTTGGGGCCGAAATAGAACGACATCGGGAACTCGTTGATCTCCGCATTGGGGTTGTAGGGAATCTCCAGTGCCGCCGACATGGTCTTGAAATATTTCGGGTTGGACGATTGCTCCGTGTCTACACCGATCTTGGCGCTATTAAAGCCATTCTCAGCCACCAGCACATTGCAGAAAAAGCGCTCCTTGAACGACACCCAGTTGATAGAGGAGTTGATGGTCTCCTCCTTGTGCTTGCGGTCGTTGAGGCGGTCCACGTCTTTCTCGATCATCGACCGGTAATACACCGTGGTGTTGATGAAGCGGTCCACGTCTTTTTCGTGCTGCAGGAGGTCGACTTTCCAGTCGAGATTCATGTAGTTGACGTTGTTGGCGATCACGCCGTTCAGTCCCACGGTCTTCAGGTTGAAGCCGAGCATGTAGTTGTTGTCAGGGATGACGTAGGTGTATTCAAGATATTGGTTTTCGTCGCGCATTCCTTCGGGGGTGTCGGCGTAGACGCGCATGGCGATGTTCAAGGTCTCCCCTGTTCCCACGGTCAGGTTGCCGCCTTGGAAAGGCTCACCGTTCACCATTGGCTGGAAGTACAGCTGCGAGGTGTTGATGATGCGGTTATTGGAGAAGAACGAGAGGTCAAAGACTGCTGTTTCCGGGTCGAAGCTAACCACCTGCACCGAATCTTTTGGGTCGTAGTCGTAGAATTTTTTCAGCTCTACTTTTTTGATGTAGCCACCCTTGTTGGAGAATGTGATGCGTTGCAAGTTGTTTTCAACTGTCCATTCCTGTTCCTCGCCGTTGGAGGCCGAGGCGAACACGCCGAATTTGTCGCGGCTTTGCTGATACTGGACTTGTGCCAGGGCATCCGGATCGGTTATGGTTTCGGGAATAGCGGCCAGCGGCAGGGTGTCCGCTGCGGCTTTTGCTGCTTGTTCTTCTGCCAAACGGATTGAATCAAGGATGGCAGCCTCTTGGCGCGCCATCCGGATGGAATCCTGGATACGTTGTTGCTCAGCGAGCTGTTCTTTGGAAGGTTGCATCCACCACATCCATCCGAACAGGATCGCTGCTATGAGAATAAAACCAATAAGTGACGATTTGTTCATTTTTTGTCAAAATAAGACGGCAAAAATACGAAAAAAAAGGAAACCAAAAGGGCATTTTAGAAAAAAAAGGACATGGGAGTGGAAGTCCCATGTCCTAAAATCGATCGTCTCGCTGCTTGGATTAATAGTAGCGATAGCTCTTCACTTGGCCGATGTGGCGGGCGAGGCGGATCACCTGGTTGCTGTAGCCGAACTCGTTGTCGTACCACAGATACAGGATCACGGTCTTGCCGTCTTCGCTGACCTTGGTGGCCGGGGCGTCGAAGATGCAGGCGCAGCTGTCGCCGATGCCGTCGCTGCTGACAAACTCGGTGTTGCTGCTGAAGCGGATCTGCTCGATGAGGTTACCCTCGAGGCAAGCGATACGGAAGGCTTCGTTTACTTCTTCCACAGTGGTCTGGCGTTCAAGGTCGAGGGCCAGGACTGCCAATGAGACATCCGGCGTAGGAACGCGGACGGCGTTGCTCGTCAGTTTGCCCTTCAGTTCGGGGATAGCCTTGGCGGCAGCCTTGCCGGCGCCAGTCTCGGTGATGACCATATTGAGGGCGGCGGAACGGCCACGGCGTTCTTTCTTGTGGTAGTTGTCCAGGAGGTTCTGGTCGTTGGTGTAGCTGTGGATGGTCTCGATGTGGCCTTTCACGATGCCGAAGTTCTTCAGCATGACTTCCAGACCGGGCACGATGGCGTTGGTGGTGCAGGAAGCAGCTGAGAAGACGTGCTCATTCTCAAGGTCAAGGGTGTCTTGGTTGACACCATAAACCACATTCGGGATGTCGCCCTTGCCGGGAGCGGTGAGCAGCACTTTGCTGACGCCCTTGGCCTGGAGGTGGCGTGACAGGTTCTCACGGTCACGGAAGGCACCAGTGTTGTCGATCAACAGGGCATCGTTGATGCCATATTGGGTATAGTCGATGTCCTCGGGGTTCTTGGCTTCGAGGAAGAGGATCTTCTGGCCATTGACCATCATGGCGTTTTCCTCAATCATGGGACGGCACACACCGTGGAAGTAACGGTGCACGGAGTCGGTACGGAACAGGTTGATACGCTTGGCGATGTCATCGGGTGAGTTCTTGCGGGTGACGATGGCACGAACGCGGAGAGCGTCGCCTCTGCCGGCCATCTCTGTCATCTCACGGCAAAGGATACGGCCGATACGACCGAAACCGAAGAGGATGACATCCTGCACCTTGTTGCTGCGCGGGACGGCGTCGATGATGTAGGAGAGTTTGTCGCGCACGAAGGCAGTGACATCGTTGTTGTATTTGTCATGCTCGTCGGTCCATTCGGAGTTGAGGCGTCCGATGTCGATACGGGCGGGAGCCAGGTTCTCGGCGAGGAGGGCCTTGGCGATCAGCAGTGAGTCCTGAACGCGGACAGGTTTGCCCAGGACGGCTTCGGCGCGGAGGTGCTTGTTGAGGATCTTGCCCGATCCACGGTTGACCAACAGCGAGCGCAGAAGGATCAGTTCCACTGACTTGTCGTACCATAAGCGTCCGACGATGTTGATGAGTTCATTAGCGGCTTTTTCGTTCTCATTCCATGCTTTGAGTGAGCTTTCGTAATTGTCCATGATATTTTATTTTTGTGAATAATTTAGTAGTTGTCTGCAAAAATAGGAAAAAAACCGCTAGAAAAACAAACGGGGCAAATTATTTTATGCCCCGTTGTTTGTTCAAAGCCGAAAAGGACATCTTATTGGCTCATGTACATCTGGTAAAGCGCTGAGTTGGGGTTGCTTCTCAGACGTTTCAGGGCACGGTCTCTGATCTGCCTTGTCCTCTCGCGCGAGATGCCCAAGTTGAGGGCGATTTCGTCGAGTGAGTATTCGCGGGCGGTACCGATACCGTAGTACATGGAGAGCACCTGGCGTTCCTTCTCGGTGAGCGCCAGCAGGGAGCGCTGGATGGCGCTGTTGTCCGACTCGTTCTCCACAGCCTCGTCGGTGGCGGTGGAGCTTTGGTCGATGTACACATCGAGGAAGTTTCCCTCGTCGTCATCGTCGAGAGGAGCGTCGGTCGAGATCTGGTGCATGTTCATCTCCATCAGGCCACGCACTTTGGCCTCGGGCATGTCGAGTTCCTTGGCCAACTCGGCGACGGAGGGCTTACGCTGGTACTCCTGTTCGAGCATGGCGGCGGTCTTCTTTAGCTTGCTGACGGCGCCTACTTGGTTGAGAGGGAGACGGATGATGCGGGCTTGTTCGGCCACGGCCTGCAGGATGGATTGACGGATCCACCACACAGCGTACGAGATGAATTTGAAGCCACGGGTCTCGTCGAAGCGTTGTGCCGCCTTGATGAGGCCGACGTTGCCTTCGTTGATCAAGTCCTGTAAAGTCAGGCCCTGGTTTTGGTATTGTTTGGCCACGGAGACTACGAAGCGCAGGTTAGCTTTGACCAGACGTTCAAGGGCTTGCTGGTCCCCTGCTTTGATACGCTGAGCCAGTTCCACTTCCTCTTCGGGAGTGACCAAACTCTCTTTCGCGATGTCCTGGAGGTACTTCTCCAAAGTACCAGCATCACGATTCGTGATGGATTTCGTAATTTTCAGTTGTTTCATAATGTTGTTCTGGTTTTAGTTGTTGTGGTTGTTAATATTGTGTTTGCTGTTTTTATGTATTTAGATTGTTTATGTTTATATTCAATTATAGTACTCAAAGTTCATTCTCATGCCGTTGGGGTAAACACCTTCAATGTAGGTCTTTCTTCCACGGTTTGAGTTAAGGGCCGCCTCAAGATCGTTTTTCGAAGTGACGCTCTTGCCGTTCACAGCGGTGATGATGTAACCCTCGACGCCTGCGCCTTGGAACACGCCTTGGCGGATTTCCACGATCTTCAGCCCACCGTTGATGCGCAGGTTGTTCATCTCCTGTTTGCTGATGGGCTGCAGCATGAGACCCATGGAGGAGTTGAAGAACGCATCGCCTTTCTTGACCACATCAGTCGAGCCCGACTCGTTGAGAAGTGCCATGGTGTAAGAGCGTTCCCTGCCATTGCGAATGATGTCGACATCGACCTTGTCGCCAGGCCTGTACTGGTTGACCACCTCGAGCAACTGGGTGGTGGTGTTCACTTCGGTGCCATTGATACGGGTCACCACGTCGCCGATTTGAATACCTGCTTTCTGCGCAGCGCCCCCGTTGGTGACACCTGCCACATACACGCCTTTAATATCTCTCATCCCAGCATTCTCAGCCAGCGAGGCGTTCATCTCCTGGGGGTAGATGCCGATGTAAGCACGTTGGTTCTCGCCGTACATCAACAGATCGTCGACCACTTTGCGGACGATGTTCGACGGGATGGCGAAGGAGTAACCTTCGTAGGAGCCCGTGTGCGAAGCGATGGCAGCGTTGATGCCGACGAGTTCGCCACGGGTGTTCACCAAGGCGCCACCGCTGTTGCCACGGTTGACGGCCGCGTCGGTCTGGATGAACGACTCCACATTACTGCCCTCGCCCAAGATGCCGATGTTACGGGCCTTGGCGCTGACGATGCCTGCCGTCACCGTGGAGGTCAAGTTGAAGGGGTTACCGACAGCCAGCACCCACTCTCCCACTTTCACCTTGTCAGAGTCACCGAACTTCAGATAATCGAGTCCCTCGCCTTCGACCTTGACCAGAGCCAAGTCCGACGAGGGGTCGGTACCCACGATAACAGCTTGGCTCACCACCCTATTATTAAAGGTGACTTCCACTTCATTGGCGCCTTCCACCACGTGGTTGTTGGTTACGATGTAGCCATCGGGTGAAATCACCACGCCGGAGCCGTAGGCCACCATGGTGTTGGTCTGGGGACCGTAGAGCTGTTCCAAAAACGCTCCGAAGAAATCGTTGTACGACGCACCCTTTTGGATGATGGTCGTCTTGATATGAACCACTGCGTTGACGCTGGCTTCGGCGGCATCCACAAAATCGGGTGTGCTTTCGGTCGGGACAAACGCCGTGCGATAGGTCTGAACCTCTGGTTGAGCCTGTTCCACTTCATTGTTCACCTGTTGGGCCTCGTGGTTTGCGAGGCTGCTACTATTGCACGATGCCATGCCGAAAAGGGCCATAGCAATCGTGACCGCCACGATGGGGGTCATCCATTTAGTTTTCATTCGCATTATGTTCTACTTGTTTCGGTTTTCTAGTTACATTAATGCTTTTTTTCAAACTTTATTGCACTAAAAAGTGTATTTTTGTCAGGAAAAAAGCGGGTAAAAATAATCAAAAAATATGCCATATGTTCATTTCTGACGGAAAAATTTCACTAAAAATAGCAGAACCTGAAGATGCCGCCAAAATTTACCAATGGGAGAACGACCGGAGCGTATGGCGGGTGAGCGAAACCAGCTGCCCCACTTCCCTATTCCAGGTGGAGCAGTTCCTGCTGAGTAACAGTGATTTATGGGCCAACCGACAGCTACGACTGATGGTGTGTCTGGCAGGGGTTGAGCATCCTGTCGGAAGCATCGACTTGTTCGATTTCGATCCCGTCAACAGCCGCATCGGCATCGGCATTCTCATCGAAAAAGCCTGGCGCGGTCAAGGCATCGCCACCCAGGCACTGACACTCTGTCTTGAATATCTGGCACACGATGTCATGGTGCATCAGGTACACTGCCTCATTGACGTGCTGAACGAGGAGAGCCGCCACCTTTTCCAAGGTCTGGGCTTCAGCGAGTGTGGCCGCCGTAAAGATTGGATCAAGACACCTGATGGTTATCTCGACACTGTCTTCTATCAAAAAATCATCAAACCATGAAAAAAGTGCTTTCCGCTATTTTAGCTTTTCTTGGCGTAGTTGCCATGATCGTGATCGCCATATTCTACTCTAGGTTGACTACTTCCGCCGTCCTTCCTCCTAATGGAGAAAATACATTTTCGTTGTATATACCTACTGGAGCCGACTTTGAGCAAGTTAAAGACTCACTCTATCAAAACAATGTCATCACCAAGCCCAAAACTTTTGAATTTTGGGCTAAACTCAGGAAGTATCCCGATCATGTGAAACCTGGGCATTATCTTCTGAAGAAAGGGATGAGCGTTGAGAAATTGTGCGAAATGCTTAAAGGCGGACTGCAGACCCCTGTCAAAGTGACATTCAACAACATGCGCGATGTCAACATGTTGGCAGGACGTGTCAGCGAGCAAATTGAAGCTGATTCGGCAAGCATTGCGCTATATCTCAACGACATTCAAAACATCTCTGAGTTGGGATTCACTCGACAGACCATTCCCGCCATGTTCCTGCCCAACACCTACGAGTTTTACTGGAACAGCAACGCAGAACAGTTTGTGAAAAAGATGAAGAAGGAATATGACAATTATTGGAACGAAGAACGACGGAACAAAGCGATGGCCATAGGCCTCACCCCAGTGCAAGTTAGCATCCTTGCCTCCATCGTCGACAAGGAGACCAACAAGACCGACGAGATGGCACGCATCGCCGGCGTGTACCTGAACCGCCTGAAGAGTGGCTGGCTGCTTCAAGCCGACCCCACCCTGGTGTTCGCCGTGGGTGACTTCGGACTGAAACGGGTGCTCAACGTGCACAAGGAAGTGGAGTCGCCCTACAACACCTACAAGTATCCCGGACTGCCTCCAGGGCCTATCTGCATCCCCTCCCTGGCATCAATTAATGCGGTTCTGAACGCAGAGAAACATAATTATTACTATTTTTGCGCAAAAGATGACTTCTCAGGGTACCATGTCTTTGCCAAGACCCTGAGTGAACACAACCGTAACGCAGAAAAATACAGAAGAAACCTATGAAAGCATTCAAAGCCTACGACATCAGAGGCGAATGGGGCACCGACCTCAACGAAGAGATCGCCTACCGTATCGGATATTTCCTTCACAGAATACTGGACGTTGACACCGTGCTGGTGGGACGCGACATGCGCCTGTCCTCAGATACCTTCTTCGAATGCCTCACCCGTGGCATTACCGATAGCGGTGTGAACGTCGACGAAATAGGCCTCTCCACCACCCCGATGGTCTACTGGAGTACCGCCAAATATGGCTACGACGCCTCCGTGATGATCACGGCCTCACATAACCCCAAACACCACAACGGACTGAAAATTTCACGCACCAACGCCCTCCCGGTGGGCTACCACACGGGTTTGAACCGTCTTGAGGCTTTTGTGGAAAGCGACGAGAAGTGCGTTCCCGTTGAAAAGAAAGGCGTCATTCGCCATAAGGAAGTTAAGGATGACTACCTTGCTTTCCAACGTGCCTACGTAGGCGACCTTTCCAGCCTCAACATCGCAGTGGACTGCAGCAGCGGCATGTCGTCATTGTTCGTTCACCAACTCATCGGCAAGGCCCATTACATCAACGACACCCTCGACGGCAACTTCCACAGCCACGAGCCCAACCCACTGGAGGCCGAGAGCCAGGAACAAATCAAGGCCTTGGTGAAAAAAGAAAAATGCGACATCGGACTGCTCTTCGATGGGGACGCCGACCGCATCACCTTCATTGACGAACTGGGCAACTTCATCTCACCCGACTTGATGATTGCTTTCCTGGGCAACTATTTCCTTGGCGAGCGTCACGAGAAAGGCATCGTACTGCAAGACATCCGCAGTTCACGCGCCATCCAGGAATACCTCAACCGCTACCAAGCCAAGGTGGAGACCTGGCGCGTCGGCCGTGCTTACGCCGCTTTGAAGCTACGCGAACTCGATGGCGTGTATGGTGGTGAACTTGCTGGGCACTACTATTTCCGCGATTTCTATTATTCCGACTCTGCCCTGCTGGCGGCTTCCATCGTGCTGCGACTTCTTGCGGAGTTCAAACGCCAAGGCCGTACCATGAGCGACATCGTCAAGGAAATCTCACAATACCACAACTCCGGCGAAATCAACTTCAAGTTGGAGCGCAAACAAGAGGCCATGGATGCCGTGCGCGACTATTATTCAGACCTTGAAAAACCTGAACGCTATCTCGACTTCGACGGCTACCGTCTTGATTACCCCGACTGGTGGTTCAACATCAGGCCTTCCAACACCGAGCCATACCTCCGCTTCCTGGCTGAAGCCAAGGACGAGCACAAATTGAAAGACGTGGTGAAGAAAGTATCAGGCATTGTCAAGGCCTTCGCTTGCATGTTGTTGTTCTGCATCCTTTTTGCTGGCTGCAGTTCCAATATTGAGAAAAGCCGCATTGCCCTTGACAAAGGCATTGAGCTGATGTACAACACTTCGCATTTTGCCGAAGCAGAGGAACAGTTTACCTTGGCCATCCAATACGATAAGAATAATAGCGAAGCCTACTACTACAGAGCAGGCACCAAATTCAGCCGTGGCTTGTACAACGAAGCCATCATCGACTATGAGAAAGCGTTGGAGATCCGCCCCAACTACGCCGACGCTGAGTTCGCATTAGGCAGAGTCTATTTCATCCTCAACGATTTCGACATGATGTGCTTTTATTACCGGGCCGCCGAGCGCGACGGTCGTGAGAACATGGACGACTACGTCAAGACTTGTCCCCAATAATCAGTCTGGCCTCGTGTAGTTTTCGCTGCTGATTTCGTCGCCGTCTTCGTTATAGGCTTTCCAGATGCCTGTCTTCTCGCCGTTCAGGTAGTCGCCCTCCTCTTTCAGGGCACCTGAAGGATAGTATATCTTGGCATGGCCTTCAAGCCGGTCATCGACAAACTGGCGTTCCATCATCAGCGTGCCCGTCTCGTAATACACCTTTGAAGTCCCGTGCGCCTTGCCGTTCCGATTCTCCTCCACAAGGATGAGGACACCGTTCTCCCTGGAGAAATAGCGCCATTCCCCGTCTTTTTTCTGGTTCAGATAATAGCCTGTGGCAATCAAAATGCCGTCGGGTGAATAGGTTTTGTTGAGCGCCTTATTGCCTGATTTATCGTAGGTATTGGTGGCTTTCAGGTTGCCCTGCTCGTCATAATATTTGAACTCCCCTTGGCAATTCCCGTTTTTGAATTGTCCCTCATAGCGAATCTGTCCGTTGGCATAATAGTCAACCCATTTGCCCTGCCGACGTCCCTGGCTGTCGGTACGGTTAAGGTCTTGGGCATTGGCAACGAAGCAGATCAGAAATGCCAATATGGAGAATACGATTTTTTTCATCATTTGTTTTTGTTTTATAAAAAGTCTATATTTGCAATTTATTTCAATAACGGAAAAGTAACAAATTTAGTATAACATGACACTGATCAAATCCATTTCGGGCATTCGCGGCACTATTGGCGGCGTTCCCGGCGACAGCCTCACTCCCATCGACATGGTGAAATTCACTGCTGCATTCGTGAAGTTCGTGCAGCGCAAAGGCATTGAGCGTCCCCGCATCGTAGTGGGTCGTGACGCACGCATGTCGGGCTTTTTTGTGAACCAAGTGGTTTGCGGCACCTTGCAGGCCATGGGTGCTGAGGTGTTGGATATTGGTCTGAGCACCACCCCTACTACAGAGATCGCCGTCACGGGACTGAAGGCTGACGCAGGCATCATCCTCACCGCAAGCCATAACCCGGCACAGTGGAACGCCCTGAAGCTCCTGAATGAAAAAGGTGAGTTTATCTCTGCTGCCGAGGGAGCCTGGCTGCTCGACGTGGCTGCCAAGGACGAGTTCGAGTTTGTCCCGATTGAGAAGATCGGGAGCTACCAGCAAGTCGACGGATGGATTGAGCGCCACATCCAGATGGTGCTCGACCTGCCTTTTGTGAATCGTGACGTCATCAAAGCCGCGCATTTCAAGGTGGCGGTCGACGCGGTCAACTCCACGGGCGGCATCGCCATCCCGAAGATGCTGCGTGCCTTGGGTGTGGATGATATCCTTGAGCTCAACTGCGAGCCCACGGGCAACTTCGCCCATACGCCCGAGCCGTTGGCACAGAACCTCACCGACATCTGCCGTTACGTCAAGGAGCAGCACTGCGACTTTGGCGTGGTGGTCGATCCCGATGTGGACCGTCTGGTCTTTGTGAAAGAAGACGGTGAGTTGTTCGGCGAGGAATACACCCTGGTTTCGGTGGCCGACTTCGTTTTGAAACACACGCCTGGTCCGACGGTGTCGAACCTCTCCTCCACCCGTGCCTTGCGCGACGTGACCCGTTCCTACGGGCAGGAGTATTATGCCGCCGCTGTTGGTGAAGTCAACGTAGTGGAAAAGATGAAAGAAGTAGGAGCCGTGATTGGCGGCGAAGGCAATGGAGGCGTCATCTATCCTGCCATCCACTATGGCCGAGATGCTTTGGTTGGCACTGCCTTGTTCCTCACGCAACTGGCCGAGAAACGCATCAAGTGCTCTGAGCTGAAGAAGACCTACCCTGCTTACTTCATGTCGAAAAACAAGATCCAGCTCACCCCTGAGATGGACGTGGACGGCATTTTGGCCAAGTTCGCCGAGAAGTTCAAGAACGAGCAGGTGACCACCATTGATGGTGTGAAGATCGACTTCGAGGAAGGCTGGGTGCATCTGCGCAAGTCGAACACCGAGCCCATCATCCGCATCTACTCTGAGGGTAAGTCGGAGGCCGAGGCCGAGCGGTTCGCCCAATTGATTTTGAGTTGCAAAGACATATTACAATGAAAAAGAAAAACAAACGATCTCGGCAGAGTTACCAGTATCATGCCGTCACCTTCAAGCTCTCGCAAGGGCAGTATCGCTCGTTGCGGAACTACTGCAAGGCCCGTAAGACCACGCCCATCAAGTTGATCAAGCGGTGTATCTCGCGGTTCATCAGCAACTACGAGTACGAGATTCCGCCGGAGTTGTATGTGACCGAGAACCAGTTAGCCTTATTTGATGATGAACAATCCATTGATAATCAATAGATTATCTTATTTTTTGAAAAAATAATTAAAAAATAGTTGCGGATACGGGTAAAAAGCGTATCTTTGCACTCGCAATTCGCACGCTGGAGAGGTGGGTGAGTGGCTGAAACCAACAGTTTGCTAAACTGTCGTATCCCGCAAGGGGTACCGGGGGTTCGAATCCCCCCTTCTCCGCTCAAAGAAAGACGATGACGAGTCGTCTTTTTTTTCGGGGTATGGCGCAGTCCGGCTAGCGCACCTGCTTTGGGAGCAGGGGGTCGAAGGTTCGAATCCTTTTGCCCCGACAAAATGAAAATCAGGGAGTTACAAAACAAGTAACTCCTTTTTAAAATAGAAAACTATGAAAAAAGCATTAGCTATTGTGGCTTTCGTAGCCGCTCTGTTCATCGCCGGAAATGTACAGGCTCAATCAACCGTTTACGCTGCTTACGCTCCCGAGACTTTTGTTACGGGTAACAACAGCTCCAGCTATCAAGGCTTTGCCCTTGGCTTTGTCCAGAATGTCGACCTCGCCAAAGGTATCGGCGTTGCCGCTGGCGGTCAGTTCCGTATGAACATGAGAAGCGAGTCCACCACCTTATTGGGTGTTACTGGAACAAGCAAGGAAAGCCAAATTTTGATCGATGTGCCGATTTTGTTCAACTACAAGATCGACGTGAATCGTGACTTGGCCATCGTTCCCTTTGTTGGTCCTATGCCCAGCTTAGCCCTCACGGGTTCCACCAAATTCAGCGAGACCCTTCTTGGTACTACTACTACCACTGAATGGTACGGTGACAACAGCAACCAAAGCCGTTTCAACCTCTATGCCGTGTTTGGTGCTGACGTAAAGTTCACCAACTTCAACCTCTTCGGTGGTTATCGTCTTGGCCTGCTCGACCTCAACAAGAGCGACAATGTGGTCACCAAAGCCAACGGCCTCTTCGTCGGCCTCGGTTTCACCCTCTAATCTAAAACATCTAGTTTTTAGATAGAACGAGAGCCAACCTTAGGGCTGGCTCTCATTTTTTATTTCACAACGAATCTCGTTGTTCTAAGGACGTTCCCGTCATTGATCTGCAACAAATAGATTCCTTTCTCCAATGTGGCCACAGAAATGTTCCCGTTAGAGGTCCCTGAAGCCACTTCCTGTCCTAGAACATTGAAAATGGAATACCCTACCCTATTGCCAGGGAAATCTTTAAGGTAAAGCATATCTGAAACGGGATTGGGATATACCTCCAGAGGCTGTTGTACATATTCGTGAACGGCATTAGGGGGCAGTCATGATTTTGAGGGGTCAAATATACGGGAAAAAGTTTATTTTTGCCCGTCAAACACTCAACCTTATTAAAAATGGTAAAACACATCATACTTTGGACATTGAATCCTGAACTGACGGAGGAAGAAAAAAGCGCCGTTAAAAAAGGAATTAAAGAAGGTCTGGAAGGCCTGGTGGACAAGGTTCCTGGACTGATTGACGTAAATGTACAGATCGACGGACGGTTGGCCTCATCCACGGCCGACTTGATGTTGGACTGCACGCTGGAGGATGAAGAGGCGTTGAAGGTCTACGCCCAGCATCCTGAGCATCTGGCGGTGGCCAACACAAAAGTGAGACCTTATACCGTTCAACGAGCTTGTTTGGACTTTGAGGCATGAAATCAATTATTGCTAAAACTTTGCTCGTTTTTTGCGCACTGGGCATCTCATCATGTGCGCTGCTCAGGGGATTAAGGACTGATGGCTTAGACGGTCCAGGCATGGAACCACCGTGTTTCTGAATACGACGCCAGCAACCGTGGCTATCATTTCAATTGGTATAATCTGAGCTACGAAGGTTACCCCGTTTTCTGATATCACCCTAACCAAATACATCCCGTTTTCAAGGGAGGTGCCAGCAAAGTAAACAGTGCTTTTTCATAAACAATGTTTGTCACAAAAATGTAAAGATAAACAATAACTTATATAAGCGCTAGTTAAATTTTTTAACGTAACTGTAACTTTCACCAGGTTTCTCCGTTTTATACGAGGAAAAACCAAAGAAATAATGAAGAAATACAAGTCCGCCATTATCCTCTTCGCCGTTTTTGAAGCCATTGCGGTATTGTTGTGGCTCACCACCGGCAGCCTATTCTACCTTCTCAACTTTTCATATATCGGATGCACGCTGGGCATCGGGCTTGCCTTGTTGGCGGCTGGCTGGAAACACGCGCGCGAATTCGTGCAGTTTTGCGTGGGTTCCTACATGCTGGTCTTCTTGGGCCTGATTTGCAAGGAGAACATGCAGATCGAGGGGTTCTGGTATTATTTGTTCTCAGGTATGCTGGGCGCAGGTGTGCTGCATTACGCCATCGCCAAGATCTTCGGTCCTTTGCTATTTGGACGCGGATGGTGCGGCTATGCGTGTTGGACCGCCATGATCCTTGACCTCCTCCCCTACAAACAACCACCTGGTCCGAGAAAAAAGATTGGTTTCATCCGTTACATCGTGTTTGCGTTGTCGCTAATCCTCGTCCTCCTGCTGTTCCATTTCGACAAAGCCAACAAGCACACCATGTTTATGCTGTTTCTCATCGGCAATTTGGTCTATTATGTAGTGGGCATTCTTCTTGCCGTGGTGTTCAAGGATAATCGCGCCTTCTGCAAATACATTTGTCCAGTCACGGTCTTCCTTAAGCCGATGAGCCACTTCTCCTTGCTGCGCATCCATTGCGATGAGAGCAAGTGTATCCAGTGTGGCAAATGCCTGAAAGTGTGTCCGATGGAAGTGGAAGTGAACAACGACTCACGCAAACGTAAAAACGCCACCGAGTGCATCCTGTGCCATAAATGCACCAAGGAATGCCCTGTGAAAGCTCTGAAATAACAAATACTAACTAATATGAAAACAAAACTACTCTTATCTGTCGCATTATCGCTGATGATAGGCTTCAGCGGTTGCCATTCCAACCAAAAACAATCTGATTATTGCACCGTAAAGGGCACCGTAAAAGGCCTTCCCGACGGCACCAAACTCGAATTGCTGGATGCGTTCAACCATTGGGAGGTTGTAGGCACGGGAACGGTTAAAAAAGGTGCCTTTGAGATTCACCCTGATGTTTCGTCGCCCACCCATGCGTATCTTTATGTAGAAGAAGGCATGCAATTGAAGGACTTCATTTTGGAGCCAGGAACGATTCTCGTCGAAGTGGATGCCAATGATGAGGAGGACCTCGAAACTGGTGCCAAAGGAACCCCTTCCAACGAAATAGATTACAAGTATTATGCGCTTAGCCAAAGTGGAAATCAGGAAGCTGCCCAAGCCATAAAGGACTCCGTGCTTAATGCCGAACAAACAGGAGCATTGGCATTGGCAAAGGTCGAATATTGGTGCAAGTCGTCTGCACAAGCGCTGGGTGTTTTAGATCGTTTGTCGCCCGAATTGGCAGCGTTGCCCTATATCGACGAGTTGAGAAAAGAATTGACACAACGCATAAAGACTGAACCCCGGACGGAAGGCAGTGACATTGTTCCTCTTTACATCGAAATGGAATATCCCGATGTGAATGGCAAACCGGTCAGTCTGAGTTCGGTGGTGAACGACCCCAATAACCGCTATGTCCTTGTCGATTTTTGGGCTACTTGGTGTACCGGATGCGTGGAAGCCATGCCTCAATTGATAGAGATTTACACCAAATACCATGAGAAAGGACTGGAAATCTACGGTCTCTCTGTGAATTCCGATCGCAAACTATGGGGGTCTTTTGTTGAAGAACGCCAACTTGCGTGGGTCAATGTATGCGATGGTACCGGAGGAAGTAAAGAGGACAGCAAAGTCAGGCAAGATTACGCCCTTCGAGGCTACCCGACCACACTGCTGATTGACTGTCAAAGCGGCGAGATCATTGCCCGTGGCGAGCTGGAAGAAATGGATGCGATGCTTGCCGAGTTGCTTAAATAAATGCCATGAAATCCATCATCAAATACTTATCCTTCGTCATCTGTGCGTTTGCCTTTGCATCCTGTGCGATTGTCAGAGGCTATAGGGCTGATGGTTTGTATGGCCCAAATATTTTCAGCTTTGAACATTGTGAGCACGACACGATTGCCAATGGTGATAAAGTGTTTCATTTCCCCGTGGCAGAGAGGCCTGTATGGATAGACACCTTGCATTTTTTCAACGATCCACCGCGTTATAATAACGCGACTTTTGTTGAAGCGATAGCCAGGGAAAGCAAAACACAAGGGGTGCTGATCATCCATAACGACAGCATCGTTTTTGAGCAGTACTGGGGCGATTTCTCTGCGGAACGCATGGCTACCGTTTTTTCTGTCTCCAAATCCATTACATCGTTGCTATGCGGCATTGCCGTTGACGACGGCTATATCCGAAGTATTGACGATCCCGTCACAACCTATTTGCCGGAGTTGAAAGGAAAGGACCCGAGGTGGGGACGTCTCACCATCCGCCATCTGCTAGATATGCAAAGCGGACTTGACTTCGACGACACCTACGAGTTCTCCATGAAGGGTTTGAAGCGTGTTAATGCCATAGCAAGATTGAACTACGGACACGATATCATGAGGCAGATCCGTGGTTTGAAATTCCGTTGTGAACCAGGCACTGATTTCCGCTACGAGAGCATGACGTCAGCGATACTGGGGGTTGTCATTGAACGGGCCTCTGGGAAGCGCTATGCCGATTATCTCAGCGAGAAAGTTTGGAAACCACTCGGAATGGAATCTTCGGCATTAGTGAATATCGACAGTCGTAAACACGACGTGGCACATGCTTTTGGCGGCATCACGCTCACCATAAAGGACCTTGCCAAGATAGGACGACTCTACCTGAACCATGGCGTATGGGATGGCAAACGCATCGTTAGCGAGGAATGGATACGCATGTCATCGGAATATGACCCTAGTAACTATGGTTATCATTTCAACTGGTATAACCTTAGATACGAAGGTTATGGCAAGTCACCTTATCCCGGTTACTACGCCTTGGGCATCTGCGAACAGGTGCTATACGTCAACCCCTACCAAAACCTGATTATGGTAAGAATTGGAATGAGCAACAATGTTTCCACTGCAATTCCAGTGCTATTTGAAACTTTGTGTCATTATTGGATCAACACGCCGAAA
>JAILBC010000154.1 GCA_024681295.1 Bacteroidales bacterium | reverse complement strand
TCGAGAAGACCGTTTTGGACGTTCATCTCTTTACGGTCGTTGAAATCGTTGATGTTCATCTCTTTAACCCTAATTCGTGTCGGGCGCAACTTCTAATTGATGGAAAGGTAAATAGAAATTGCGGCGAAGAAACAAACAATTCGTCAGATGACCAAAGAATGTAGTAGATTATAGTAACCTTCCCAATGCTTCCTTCAGGATCTTCCGTGGACAGCCAATGTTCATGCGGACGAAGCCTTCTCCGCCTTGGCCGTACATGGCGCCATTGCTTAACAGGAGCCCGGCTTTGTCGGAGAAAAAGCGCATCAGCTCATCTTGCTGGAACCCCATGGCACGGCAGTCCAACCAAACGAGGAAAGAAGCTTGGGGTGGGATGGCCTTGATGCCCAAATCGTTGTTGGAGAAGAAATCGACGACCTCTTGGACGTTGCCCTGAAAGTATTTCCGAAGCGATTGGAGCCAGGGCCCCCCTTCGGTATAAGCGGCGATGGTGGCGACCAGACTGGGGATGGGAGCCTCGTCGAGTTTAAGGTCCCTGAGATGTTTCAGATAAGGCTCTCTTAATTCCTTGTTGGGGATGAGGCAGTAGGCGGGCTGCGGTCAACCACCTCGTCAAAGTTCCATGAGTCGTTGGTGACGGGGGCCTTCCCTTCGTCCTTCAAATCCTTGCATCCGGTCATTAAGCCGCCTACAGAAGGCAGCAAAGCCGCGGCACAGGCTGCCGTTGAAGTGATTTTGATGAATTCTCGTCTTTTCAATTCGCAGTTTTTTCAAAAAAGCAAAAATAGCAAAAAACACGGATAATTCTTTGAAATTCAAAACTAATCTCAAATAATTCAAATTATTTTTTAGTTTTGCGTTTTTTTTCATTCGTAAAATTTGGTTTTTCTTTAATTGTTTAAACATAAACAAATGAAAAATAGATATTTAGTAGCCCTGTTGGCTTTGCTTCTGCCTTGCATGGGAGCGTTTTCACAATGTCCTACCCCAACAGACGTTGCCGTCTCAAACGTTACATCCAACTCAGCCACTATTAGTTGGAATGGAAATGCTGACAGTTACACCGTGTCGTATGGAATACCCTATGTGTCACCATATACCCCATTACAGGTTCTAAAATATGGTGATATGGTATATGCTGCATCTTATGGCAGCACTACTGAAGAAACCTGGAACTGGGGCGTTTGCTTCACCCATGGAATGTTGGTTAATCATAATGTATTGACAAAAATCGGATTTTACAATACCGCCTATAATACCAATGATATTACCATTCGGGTTTATTCTGGCAACGATGCCCCACAGGATCTTCTGTTAACCAAAGTGGTGACTGCCGTCCCAAACTCTTATCAGTTGGTGATTCTAGACACTCCTGTATTCCTTACGGGATATGATATTTGGATTACCCTTGAGGAAAGGGGTACTATGGTTATGACCATGGACCATTCGACCGTCTCCAACAGCAGATGGATTTTTAACGGAAGTACATGGGTTCACCCAAGTGGCATTACTGATATGGGGTTTTGTATTCAAGGCCACTTTGAAAACCATGAATACAATAATATCGTTGGATTGAACCAAGTCACCACCACTAACCAGTCGATAGAGCTTACAGGTCTGAATCCTGAGCACACCTACGTCGTCAAGGTGCAGGGGCATTGCGATCAGGGTAATGACAGCGGATGGAGCGAGGAGCTTATATTCATTACTAAAAATGCTGGTTGTCCCGGCCCAACTGGCTTGACGGTCAGCAACATCACTCACAACACCGCTGAACTGGACTGGTCGGGTGAGAGCGAGTCGTTTATGGTGAGATATAGGAACAAGGCTCATGACGTAGGTTTCTTTGAGGATTTCACCAACATTAGCTCCACGCCTTCGGGATGGAGCGAAAAAGCTGGCTCGCTGTCGGGTGTGCAAAACGGAACAGTGACGCTGACGGATGACCATTCCTGGTCCTACGGCAGTTTTGTTGATTTTTTTGACGATCATGCCTATATTGACATTCAAGGCACTATGTATAAATGGCTCATTTCGCCAAGCGTTGCCATCAACGAAGGAAGTTTCCTCAATTTCGATATTGCTTTGACGAGATTATTTCCAGGTCCAGCCATTACCAATGAAACCGACCGGTTCATTGTGGCTGTCTATGACGAAAGCGAAGGCACTTGGAACATCCATCGGGAGTGGAACAATCTCTCCAATACAGGAGAAAATGTCAATATTGATTTGAGTGCCTATGCGGGTAAAAACGTATGTGTCGCCTTTTATGTTGAGCAAATTGAAAATCCATATGAGCTCACACTTCATATCGACAACGTAAGACTCAGTTCTCCTGTGCCTTTAGGGGCATGGCAAACTGCGGTGGAGTCGGCCGCCGTCACCCATACCACCCTCACCGACCTTGTTCCCGAGACACCGTATGAAGTCGAGGTCAGGGGTGTTTGCTCGGGATCTATCAGCATGGTGGCAGACACCCTTAGCTTCTCTACCACTTTTATCGTGCCAAGCAGCTTAACCGTTGACGATATCACTATTGATGCCGCCACGCTGAGCTGGACGGAGAATGGCGAGGCAACCAGTTGGCAAATACAGCTTAACAATGAAACACCTATCACCGCCAGCACCAATCCGTTTACCCTGACAGGTTTGACTCCTGATACGCAATACACCGTTAAGGTGCGCTCGCAAAGGGGAGGGGAGTATAGCGGTTGGAGCAATGCGGTCGATTTCAGCACGCTTTTCTATTGCTATCCGCCGACCCAACTTGAGGTGGTGGAATGCACCCTCAACGCTGCTACGTTGGGCTGGCATGATCATGGCACCGCCGACGAATGGCAGGTTCGCATTGGTGGTGATGAAAACAATTTGATTACTGTCAACACCAATCAATATGTGATGACAGGTTTGGATGCGCAGACCCAATATACGGTCAAGGTGCGTGCCATTTGCGGCGAAACATATACCGATTGGACTGACGAGGTGAGTTTTGTTCCGGTTCTCTACTGCAACCCTCCGACGCTTACTGTCGATGATGTCAACATGACTACTGCCGATCTCAGCTGGACGGCGATAGCTGGGGCAGACAGTTATACCGTCAGCTATCACAGTGTTCCTGTCAATGCCATCGATCCGATTATTACTGGTTACACGGCTACTGATGGGACGTCAGGATATAACACAGGCGAGAACTATACCAATCTGGTTGATAACGACAGGACTACCAAGTGGTGCCGCTCGAAAGACAATGTCTATATCGAGTTTCATAGTGAATTGAGCTTCATTCCGACAGGTTATATCCTTACCACTGGCAATGACAATGAGACGGCTCATGGCCGTAACCCCAAGAACTGGGTCATCAAGGCCAAGTTGGAAGCCGGCGACTCGTGGACGACCATCGCCAACGTCACTAACAACTATGTGATGCAAGATGTGAACTTCACTGACTATGAATTCGAACTTAACAACACCAATGCCTACCGTTACTTCCGTTTCGAGGTATCGGCAGTCCAAAGTGGCAACTCGTTCCAACTAGGCGAGCTTAGGTTCAGAGGTCAATTAGTGCCCATCAACACAACGTCAACAAGTGTAAGTCTTACAGGTCTCAT
>JAILBC010000116.1 GCA_024681295.1 Bacteroidales bacterium | reverse complement strand
CGCGCGGAAATAATCCGGCTGGAGCGACTTTGGAAGACTTTAGAATTAAGAAACTGATATGGCAATAACGAGCGAGAGACTGAGACAGACGTTTTCCGAGGGTGGTGCCCAGGAAATATATCAGGAAGTCAGGGCTGAGGGTGATTTCCTTGGCTTTGCACAACGTTTTGTTTTTGACTCGGACTATCGTGTGGCGAGGAGCGCCTTATGGGGGCTGACTAAGGCCACAGACAAGGAGTTGGTAGCGCTACAGGTGATGCTCGATGAACTGATTGATCAGGCCATGCAGACGGAGAATTCATCCGTGAGACGACTGACGCTGAACATTATCGAACGACTAAAGTTGGATGAGGATAACCTGCGGACAGACTTCCTTGATTTTTGTTTCAAGCACATGGTTAGCATCGAGGAGTTTCCCGGCATCCAGACACCGATAAATTGACAATTACCTCCGCAAGGGCGCTGTGCCTTTGCGGAGGTGTTTGTTTTAAGGTCTTGGTTTTTTGGGCTATCGTGGAAAGTCGCAGTCAATAGGCAATAATTTAGCAGTTTCTACGTTGATAACCTATCAATAAGGACATGATAATGAATAGAATCCACCTTTTTAGAACGCTGTGCTTTCTTGTTGTATTGGCACTTTGGGCTACAGGCTGCCAGAAGGACAATATCGTCAGCGTTGATAGGATTGCCACGTCGGACGATGTGAATGATGACATCTCGGGCACCACTTTCGCCCAAACTGTTTCTGTGGCTTTCTCAGATAATGACAATGCCGTTGTGACAGGAGCAACCGATGATTTCACTGTAACCATCAACGGTAACGACGTGACCATCGTTTATGTGGGCGAAGAACATGTGATGTATGAGATTAGCGGCACTGCTACCGCCGGCTTCTTCAAGCTTTATAGCAGCAGCAAACAGGGCATCACCCTCAACGGAGTGAACCTCACCAACCCCAACGGTGCAGCCATCAACGTGCAAGGTCCGACCTCGGCACCCAACAAGGGCAAACGAACCTTCATCGTACTCAAGGGAACGAACGCCTTGGCCGATGGCACTTCCTACACCGACACCCCCTCCACCGAGGACGAGAAGGCAGCGCTGTTCAGCGAAGGCCAGCTGGTCTTCAGCGGCACGGGTAGTCTGGCTGTTTCAGCCTCGGGTAAGAGCGGCATCGTAAGTGATGACTACCTTCACTTCATGGAAGGAACCGTCACGGTGAACACCACCACTGCTGTTACAGTGAGCGCTGGAGACACGCTTAAACCTGCCTGCTTGAAGGCCAATGACTATATCAAAGTGACCGGAGGTACGCTGAATCTCACCAGCAGCGGCACCGGCGCCAAAGGAATCAGTTGCGACGGCTATGGCATCTTCCAAGGCGGCATTGTCAATGTGACTGTCACAGGAAGCAACTACGGCTCGTCGGGCGGCGGTGGCGGTTTCCCTGGAGGTGGCCAAAACAGTTCAGACGGCGTGAGTGCCAAGGGTATCAAGTTCGATGGTAATCTGAGCATCACGGGCGGCAAGCTCATCGTCAAAGCCACCTCACACGAAGGCATGGAGTCAAAAGGCACCATCACCATCAGCGGCGGTGAGGTTTACAGTTACTCGCAGTCTGATGACGCCATCAACTCGGCTGGCGAATTCACCATCAGCGGAGGCTATGTCTGCGGCTATTCGGCAGGCAACGACGGCCTCGATGCCAACGGCAACTGCTATATCAAAGGCGGCGTGGTGTATGCCATCGGCTCAAGCTCGCCCGAAGTGGCTGTCGATGCCAACACCGAAGGCGGTTACAAACTCTATGTGGAAGGCGGCACGCTCATCGCCATTGGCGGACTGGAGAGCGGATCATCGTTGACGCAGGACTGCTATTCGGCTTCATCATGGTCGCAGAACACCTGGTATGCCTTAACCGTTGGCTCCACCGTTTACGCTTTCAAGACGCCTTCGAGCGGTGGCACGCCTTTGGTGGTATCGGGTGCATCTACTCCTACACTTTCATCGGGCGTTACGGTAAGTGGTGGCACAAGTTATTTTGAAGGTTTGTTGTATCAAGACGCTTCCGTCAGCGGCGGTTCGTCGGTCAGCTTATCATCCTATACGGGTGGCAACGGCGGCGGGGGAGGACCCGGTGGTGGAGGACCGTTTTAAGAGTGAAGAGTTAAGAGTTAAAAGTGAATAGTTATGAGACGACAGATTATCATATTATTAGGACTATTGTTCCCCATTTTGGCAACGGCGCAAACCGACAATGCCCTTGACCCGGAATTTGGCGGAAGGCTTTCCTTTACGTTGGATAAGAAGATTGTCAGGAGGTTGCATGTCTCCCTTGAAGAGGAGGTGCGCTTTGACAACAATTTCGGGGCTTTTGACCGCTTGCAGAGCACCCTCAGCCTCAATTATAAGATACACCCGAACATCAAGATTGGCGCAGGCTACGCCCTCATCAATGGGTACAGCTCCAGCGCCAATGCCTTCAAGAATGCACGTCACCGCTTCATGATCGACGTGAAAGGCACGCTGAAGTACGGCGACTGGAACCTTTCGCTCAAAGAGCGGTTGCAGCTCACCCATCGTACCGGCGACTACAACGTGTATCAGAATCCTGCCAACGCCCTGATGCTTAAAAGTCGCCTGATGGCGAAATACCTTGGTTTTCGCAAGGTGGAGCCATACGCTTATTTTGAACTGCGCAACTATCTGAACGCTCCTGTCATCAACGCCGCTTATGACGGTATCAACTACGGCACTATCGACGGTCTGGTGCAGGAAGGCGACCCAGGTTGGTTCCTTGAGGGCTTCAACGGCGGCTACATCAACCGCTATCGCGGTTCACTCGGCGTCGACATCAAGCTCAACCGCAATAGCACCCTGAATCTATACCTCATGGGCGACTACTGCATCGACAAGGAAGTGGACGCCAATGCCGAAGGGACGATACTGAAATCCTATACCAAAGAGACTGGCTTCCGAGCTTGGTTGGGGGCGGGTTATGAGTTCGCGTTTTAGATAGCATTTTTAGGTAGCGTACCCGAAAGATATCACTTTCCTTTCCTGAACTCCCTCGGGGTCATGCTGCTTATGCTGACATTGCCGGCATCGATGAAGAAACCGCTATGCGACTTGCCGCTCCCTTCGGTGCTGGTATGGGCAACATGGAAGGAACCTGTGGCGCTATTACCGGTGCTGGTCTCGTTTTGATGCCGCTGAGTTTTTGGAAGAACAAATCATTGGGAGCGCACAGGACGGATAGAGCGACCTTCGCTTCGGGGGTAGTCAAACACGTAGTAGCCGCCCGAACTAAAGTTGAAGTTCCTCGCGTTGTACGGGCTGATGGTATCTAGCGAACTCGACCAGTAGTAGCCGATGCTGCCAGCACTGTTGTGCACGTCGTCCCATCGGTAGCCGACAGCGGGCAGGAAGAGACTGTTACCGTTAGAGGCGGTGAACAACCTGCCGTTCACTCCGTTCTGCGCTATCCATGTGTGAGTGGTGTACAGGTAGAGTTCCCTCCATTGTTCGATTGTGGGCATACACCAGCCACTGCCCCAGTTTGCCGTGGCGGCATCATCGTCCACCATCTGCAACACGGTCAGATTGTCGGTGAAGCCGTTGTAGCCGAAGTTGGAATCACCGCAGTACTTGGTGAGCGTATTTAGTCCATCACCGCCGTTGCAGTACTTGTAAGTGCTCCAATTGTAGGTGGTCTTCGGCATGGTCTCGCCCCAAGCGAAGAAGTCGCCAGATCCTTCTGGAGTGTCTGCTCCAACGTTGCAGGTGGCCCAAAGGGTGCCGCTCGGCAAGCCTAAATCCACATACTCATGGCCGTTGTAAGTGTTACCTCCATGATCTCCTCCGTCGTTATTAGGGCCATCTTCTGGTTTACATCCTGCGACAAACGCCATCGCCATGGTTAACGTTATGGCTACTATTAACTTTATGAAATTCATCATATTACTATTGGTTATTTATTTGGCAACCATCACTTCGGGTGCTCCAATAAGATTATTGGCGGCATCAAATCCTGACCTGCAAATGTTATTGCCGTTGTCATTATTCACACTCCATACATAACCCTCGGCAAAGGTAGCCGTAGCCGCAGGAGAAATCACGTCCGACGATGATGTAGGCCTTTGTGCGCTGACTAAGCCAGCAAATACGAATAATAACAGAAACAGAGGTAAATGTTTTTTCATGGTGATGAGGTGTAGATAGTTCTTATGGGCGGCAAAGTTAATCTTTTTTTTCAATAGGCCATTCAGGATAGGCGTTCCATGCCCGTTCCACGGTGCCGAAGATTTTGGGAATCATCTGATAGAGGGCGTCGTCGAAGCTGCGGAGTTGCGATGACCAGAGCTGGGCTTGCACCCCGATGATGTCGCCTTTGTATTGATCGGGTCGCAACTCAAAGGTCTTGCGCTCATCCAAATAACCTGCCCAGGAAAGGCCAATCTGGTCGGGTGAATCGTTGTAGGCGAGGTCGAGATAGGTGTAGGCCGCGGGCGAGAGCACCACGGGGAATCCCTCGATGCCATCGCTGTTCCAGATGTTGATGAAATACAAAGATTGTTTGAGACGTTCCGCAGTGGGAGGTTCTAGACCCCTTGCGATGTCCTCCCAGCCAGCAAGCAGGATGCCCCTTTCTTCAGCCAAGTCGAGCATGCCGTTGATGAAGGTCTCCTTCATCTCATGTCGGTCGCGGCCGGCCCAGGCGCCGTTGGGCACCTCGTCGCCACCAATGTGGATGGTCTTTAAAGGCACGCCGGCCTCTTGGTGCAGGCGGATGACCTCGTCGAAGACCACGCCGTAAAACTTGTACACACTAGGCAGGTCGACGCTCAACACGTTGTCGGTGAAGTCCTGTGCCGACCAGTAATGCGAGGTGTCGTCGGGGTCTTGCAAGCGGAAGCTGTTGTCGCCCGTGCGTCGTTCGTAGGCCTGCATGGCCTTGATGGAGGCCCTGGAATGGCCGGGGGTGTCAAACTCGGGAATCACGGCGATATGACGTTCCCAAGCATAACGGAGAATTTGCTGGTATTCCTCTGAAGTATAATAGGTTACGTTGCCAATCTTGCCATTGGCCGTGGGTTTCAGGGCGGTGGTCTCTTGCAGGTCCCAGTCGGGGAGGGCATGATGGGCCCCGTATTCGGTAAGGTCGGGCAAGTCCTTGATTTCCAAACACCACGATTCGTCATCGGCCAGATGGAAGTGGAAGGTGTTGAGTTTCCAAGAGGCCATCAGATCAAGGATTTGGAGCACCTCGTCGACCGTCCTGAAGTCGCGTACCACATCGAGCATGAAGCCTCGGTAGGGTAGGTCGGGCCAGTCCTCGATGGTCGTCGGTTGCAAGGGCCGAGGCAGCTGATTCAGTGTAACCTGCGCATAGAAGGCGCCGTCTTCATCATCGGCTTCCACCACAGGCTCACCATCTTCACCAATGGTGATACGATACCAACCAATAGGGTGGGGGTCGATGGGTTCGTTTTTGATTTGCGGGTACATGTCCGTCATTGCGAGCGGAGCGAACCCCGAAGGGCTCACCGACCGAAGGGAGGTAACAAAGCAACCGAAGCTCATCGCCTTTAGGCGATAATCCAACCTGAACTGGCTTTGTTGGGCTCTGGTTGGATTATCGTCGAAATGAC
>JAILBC010000112.1 GCA_024681295.1 Bacteroidales bacterium | reverse complement strand
CGCACCATGTGCTGCACGCACGAGGGGTCAAAAGCCACACCGGTCTCATTGGAGATGGTCATGGGATAGGCCGAGTTCATCCAGCCCACCATGAGGTTGGGCGACAGGTTGCCCCTCGAGTAGGCGTTGCAGGTGAAGGTGACGTATTTGGCTCCGGCCTTGTCCAGCTCGGGCAACGAGAGTTCGATGTATTCGGCGGTGCCCACTTGGTCGGGGATGTGGATGATGTCGCCCGAGTGCTTGGCGCCTGGGGCTGTCAGATTGAAATAGGCACACTCAAACACCAGATTGTTGCTCAAGGCGATGGCGCAACTCAGGTCCATGTCGAGATGCTGTGCCGGTAGCCCTTTGCCCCAATGCATGAAGAGCCTTACCGCATCGCCTTCCACGGGGAAACGGGTGCCCTGCAAGGCACAAGAGGTGTCTTGGATGGTGGCACTGCGATCGCCTATGCTGACGGGGATGTCATATAGCTTCGGATCGATGTAGATGGTCTTGGATTCCGTCTTAACTTGGGCAAAACGGTGGCGCATGGTGTCAGCATAGAGGTCGTTGACGGCTTGGGCCATGGCTTTGCGCTCCTCTTCGGTGTAGACCCACAGCAGAGCATGGGGCTGGACGGGGTGGGTGCCTCCGGTGATGGGCGTGGCCACACGGGTGTTCTCGGTGTCGAACCAGCTGTCGGCGGCATTGCCCAACGACAGCACCAGTCGTGCTGGAAGCTCATTGGTCACCGATTGGAAAGCCTCCAAGGTCTTGTCCTTGCCAAAACGCAGCATGGTGGAGAACAGGCAGCGGGCAAACATGCCGGGACGGGACTTCAGCATGGTCATTACCTCGTCGGCGCGGTTCTCACGCTGTGCCTGATCGAGGCGTCCAGCCCAAGTCTCATAGTCCTGTTTGTAGAACACGTCGAGAATCTCCGCCAAATGCTCGAAACCTTTCCGACGGGAGTATTCGCCGAGACGAAGGGCGTGGATCATCCGCACCCACATGCCCCGTTTCGGGTTCATGTTCTCGGCAGCCTGTTGAGCGGACATGGGAACAGCGTTAAGCCACTCGGCAGCCAGACGGCAGTGCTTGCGGTTGTATTTCAGTTTCAGCTCCTCACGTTTCTTCTCGGCCAATTCTTTGCTCTTGTCGGCGGGCAACCAGCGGTTGCGACCCGAGTTGAGGGCGTTATCCACCAGCAATTTGGGCTCGATGATCTTCACCAATCCAGTCTTCTCATACCAGAACAACCTTAAAATGTCGGTTGGTGTCTTCAGTAGTTTGAACCCCATCTCGGGATGGGCCATCACCACCACCATGGCAGTTTCTTTCATGGTAATCTCCACATTCTCAGGCACTTCAAACTCATCCAGCAATAGTTTTAGTGAATCCAGTTGTGTGGCGTCCAGTGGAGTGGGGGAGCCCAACAGTTTTTCAAAAACATCCTGCATGTCGTTCTTGGTGAACAGCCTCAGCTCCTTGAGCTTGCTGCCCTGGCCGTGATACACGAAGCCGGCTGTGACAAACTGGGTTCCGCAATAGGGGCAGCCGTTGTAGCGCTCCAGCGGGAAGGTCCCTTCGGGGATGAAGTGTCCGCAGGGCAGGGTGGTGCCTTTCAGCCCGGCTTCCTCGCCGCCAAACAGGTTGGCCAGGAAGGTGAACAGATGGTCCATGCGGGTCTCGCCTGTGGGCACATCCCAGCCTTTCACCAGCGGCATCCAGTTGAGGTCGACCCTAAAGGTCTCATTGATCAACTGAGTGATCTCGCCCAGCGTTTTGGCGGGGACTTTGGCCAAGGCGTGAAGCAACTCCTCGCTTACGCTGTAGCCGTTTTCCTTCAACCGTTTCACAAAAGCCATCAAAGGCACCGTCGGCTCAAAAGGGCCGTTCAGCCCGTCATGCTCGACAGGCAAAAAAATTGCCCTATAGCGTAGGGCAACCTTTTGGAGAACTTGTTCGTTCATCTTCTTTAATTTTAATAAGGTAATTGCGAAGCTGAAATACAAGGGCGAACCCTCATTAAAGAGAAGAAGTAAGCCTCGCTTGGACCTTTATTAGATGGCAAAAATAATAAAAGTTTTAGAAAAAAACACTATTTTTGCACCAAATTTTAAGATTGCAACTATGAATCAGGAAGATTTCTTTAAGAAGATCACCGCTCATGCCAAGGAATACGGTTTCATTTTCCCTTCGAGCGAGATTTATGACGGACTTTCAGCAGTTTACGACTACGGCCAGAACGGCGTGGAACTGAAAAAGAACATCCGCGAATATTGGTGGAAAGCCATGGTGCAGTTGCACGAGAACATCGTGGGCATCGACGCCGCCATCTTCATGCACCCTACCACCTGGAAGGCCTCGGGTCACGTCGACGCTTTCAATGATCCTTTGATCGACAACCGCGACAGCAAGAAACGCTACCGCGCCGATGTGTTGGTCGAAGACTATATGGCCAAGATCGAGGACAAGATTAATAAGGAGATTGAGAAAGCACGCAAGCGTTTCGGTGATGCCTTCAATGAGGAACAGTTTGTCACCACTAACCCACGCGTGCTGGAACACAAGGCCAAGATCGAGGAAATCAGCCACCGCCTGTATGGTGCCATGGAGAAGAACGACCTCGACGCCATCAAGCAGCTCATTCTCGACTTGGAGATTGTCTGCCCCATCAGCGGCACCCGAAACTGGACAGACGTGCGTCAGTTCAACCTGATGTTCGCCACCAAGATGGGCAGCGTGGCCGACGGCTCCGACACCATCTACCTGCGTCCCGAAACAGCACAGGGCATCTTCGTCAACTACCTCAACGTGCAGAAGACCGGCCGCATGAAGATTCCGTTTGGCATCGCTCAGACCGGT
>JAILBC010000086.1 GCA_024681295.1 Bacteroidales bacterium | reverse complement strand
AAGATCATTGGTATCGATTTAGGAACCACCAACTCATGCGTTTCCGTCATGGAAGGCAGCGAGCCGGTCGTCATCGCCAACAGCGAAGGCCACCGCACCACCCCTTCCGTTGTCGCTTTCACCGACAACGGCGAGCGTAAGGTCGGCGAACCTGCCAAACGTCAGGCCATCACCAACCCGCAACGCACCATCTACTCCATCAAGCGTTTCATGGGCGAGACCTACGACAAGGTCCAAGCCGAGATGAAGCGTGTGCCTTACAAAGTCATCCAGGGCCCCAACAACACCCCACGTATCGACATCGACGGAAAGACCTACACCCCACAGGAAATCTCCGCCATGGTGCTTCAGAAGATGAAGAAGACCGCTGAGGACTACCTCGGCCAGACCGTCACCGAAGCCGTCATCACCGTGCCGGCCTACTTCAGCGACTCACAACGCCAGGCCACCAAGGAGGCTGGCGAAATTGCTGGATTAAAGGTGCGCCGTATCGTCAACGAGCCTACTGCTGCTGCTCTGGCTTACGGTTTGGATAAAAAGAAGAGCGATGCCAAAGTGGCCGTCTACGACCTCGGCGGCGGCACCTTCGATATCTCCATCCTGGAACTCGGCGACGGCGTGTTCGAGGTGAAGTCCACCAACGGCAACACTCACCTCGGCGGCGACGACTTCGATGAAGTCATCATCAACTGGCTGGCTGAAGAGTTCATGAAGGACAACAGCGGCATCGACCTCCGTAAGGACCCGATGGCTCTGCAACGTCTGAAGGAAGCAGCCGAGAAGGCTAAGATCGAGTTGAGCTCTTCGAGCGAAACCGAGATCAACCTGCCTTACATCATGCCTGTCAACGGCATCCCGCAGCACTTGGTCCGCACCTTGAGCCGCGCCAAGTTCGAACAGCTGGCCGACCATCTGATCCACGCCACCCTCGAACCCTGCCGTAAAGCCCTGCAAGACGCTGGTTTGAGCGTCAACGACATCGACGAGGTCATCCTCGTGGGCGGTTCCACCCGTATCCCCGCCATCCAGAACATCGTGCGCGACTTCTTCAAGAAAGAGCCTTCGAAGGGCGTCAACCCCGACGAGGTGGTCGCCATCGGCGCCTCCATCCAGGGCGGCGTGCTCACCGGCGAGGTGAAGGACGTGCTGCTGCTTGATGTCACTCCTTTGAGCCTCGGCATCGAGACCCTCGGCGGCGTGATGACCAAATTGATCGACGCCAACACCACCATCCCGACCAAGAAGTCGGAGGTGTTCTCCACCGCTGTCGACAACCAGCCTTCCGTGGAGATCCACGTGCTGCAAGGCGAGCGTCCCATGGCCAACCAGAACAAGACCATCGGCCGTTTCATCCTCGACAGCATCCCGCCAGCGCCACGTGGCATCCCGCAAATCGAAGTCACCTTCGACATCGACTCCAACGGCATCTTGAACGTGAGCGCCAAGGACAAGGCCACCGGCAAGACCCAGAGCATTCGTATCGAGGCCTCTTCAGGTCTAACCGACGCCGAGATCGAGCGCATGAAAAACGAAGCTGCAGCCAACGCCGAAGCCGACAAGAAGGAGCGTGAGCGCATCGACAAGCTCAACCAGGCCGACAGCGTGATCTTCCAGACCGAGAAGCAGTTGAAGGAATACGGCGACAAGCTCCCGGCCGACAAGAAGTCGGAGATTGAGGCTGCCCTCGCCAAACTGAAGACCGCTCACGAGGCCAAGGACATCAACGGCATCGACACCGCCATGAACGAGATGAACGCCATCTGGCAGAAAGCTTCTGAGGAGATGTACCGCAACGCCGGTGGCGCCCAAGGTGGCCCTCAAGGCGGCTTCGACCCGAACAACATGGGTGGCGGCTTCCAAGGCGGCAACCCCGGCCAAAACAATGGCAACAACGGCGGAAACGATGATAATGTCACTGACGCTGACTTTGAGGAGGTCAAGTAATAGCCTCTGAAACCCACTAACAACCAAACACTCCCGCTTCAGCGATGAGGCGGGAGTTTTTTTGTTCTTTTTTTGAAACATTTCTATGTCAAGTGCTACTTATGTTTGAATCGATTCGTAATTTTGTAACTAATAAAAGAAGCACCTATGACACAGAAACAAGCATTACAGCTCTTTGAGCAGAAAAAAGTCCGCACTGTATGGGATGATGAAGCAGAAAAATGGTATTTCTCCATTGTCGATGTAGTGGAAGTATTGACTGATAGTCCCAACCCAAGAAATTATTGGAAGGTCTTAAAACACAGGCTGATAAAAGAGGGAAATGAGTCGGTTACAAATTGTAACCAACTGAAAATGCTATCATCGGATGGTAAGAAATACAAGACCGATGCGGCTGATATATTTACCAGCAGTGGAGCGGTTTCACCTCAAAACAATATAAGCAATACAAGGGGTTGAAAAAAGAAAATCTCCGCGACAACATGACTGACCTTGAGATTGCCATCAATATGTTAGCCGAAGCCACCACCACCGAACTCTCCAAACAAGAAAACCCACAAGGCTTTTCTCAAAGCGCAGGAATTGCTCATCGGTGAGGCAAAGCTGCACATGGTGCTCGACAAGTGATTGAGCAAGAACTGGGTCACTCCATAGTTTCACCTGAAAACGCCAGGACCATTGCTTCCGGAGAAAGGGCTGTCGGAATTGCAGAGTCTTCTGAGGATCAAGAATAAGATGACGTATCCATTCCACACATCGTGAGAAGCATCAAACTCTTTAAACAAAAATTTCCGTAAAAAAATTACGGAATACGAAAAATCTATTTATATTTGCACTTGAATTTCAAATATCGAGATCAATGCTTACCAATTTTGCCGTAAAAAACTTCCGAGGCTTTGCCGAGAGGATTGAATGGGATTTGTCGCACCCCAGCAATTATGAATTCAATAAAAACGCCATAAAAGATGGCAACATCAAAAATGGCATTGTCTATGGTCCCAACGGATCCGGAAAGTCAAACTTCGCATTGGCCATCTTTGATATTGAGAACCATCTTTCCACAAAGTGGAAAAAAACGGATTATTATTCAAACTTTGTTTACACGGGGAATCCCGAGTCTCCCGTTGAGTTTGAATATGTATTTAAATTTGGTGACGACCTCTTAGAATACAAATACTCGAAAAACTCCCTTGGATCGCTCGTCGCTGAATCACTTGTTGTTAATCACAAACAAGTGTTTAAAAAAGATGATAGTGTTTTTGAAATTGACGACGAACAATTTAAGATTGACGCCACGGTTAAAGAAAACTTCAAACAAAATGTAAACAGTGTTTCTGTCATCAACTTTTTGATAGCTTCGTACCCCTTCCCTGAAAACCATTATATCGTCAAACTGATTCTGTTTGTCAACTCAATGCTTTGGTTCAAGAATTTGGATAGTCGTGAGTTTATTGGCCTTGAAACCGCGAGTTTTGGCATGGAAGAGTTTATCATCCAGAACAAGTTTGTTGAAGACTTCGCTCAATTCTTGGCCAGGGTGAGTGAACAGGTATTCAAGTTTGCCACCCCCAAGTTAGGCGACAAAATTCTGTATTGCGAAATTGGTGGCAACACGATCCCCTTCTGGCTAATGGCCTCAACAGGCACGCAAGCCTTGGAAGTGTTGTATGTGTGGATTAAGAGAATGTCAGCCGCTTCATTTGTCTTTATCGACGAATTTGACGCTTTCTATCATTTCAAGTTGTCGTATGAAGTATGCAAGTTGTTGTTCAACTTGGATTGCCAGGTCTTTACTTCATCCCACAACACCTATTTGATGACAAACGACCTATTGCGTCCCGACTGCAACTTCATTCTTCAAAACAACAAAATCAAACCTCTTCACGCTTGCACCGAAAAGGAGTTGAGATTTGGACATAACATCGAAAAAATCTATAGAGCCAACGCATTCCATGTCGAATAACGAATTACATTTATTTGTGTTTGAAGGTGTTCGGGCTGAACAAAACTATGTGGACAAGCTCGAACAGCACTTCCTTGGCAAAAAGATTTCGGTGAAGTGTGTCTATGATGCCGAGATCTATCAGTTGTACAGGCAATTGAAAGACGAGGATTTTGCTTTCGACATGGTGAATCTTCTCAAAGAACGCAGCAAGGAAAATGCAGAACTATTGCGAGACTATACGCGTGACAGTTTTGCCTATATATACTTGTTCTTTGACTATGATGCCCATTCCACATTGGCTACCGATGAAAAAATAGCGAAAATGCTCAACTTCTTTGACAATGAAACCGAAAACGGGATGTTATATATCAGCTATCCGATGTTGGAAGCCATTCGTCACTATAAGGACATGGAGACTTTTAAGGATCTGACCGTCAAATGCAAACGATCGAACTGCCCATTTAAAGACGATTGCGGGGATGCGGAAGCCTGCATGAAAGAACCGCATTACAAAACGGTTTCGGCAGCAGAATGTCTACCTCAATTGACCAACATCAACAAATACACCAAGGATGTCTGGCAAGAGTTGATTCGCGCCCATGTTTCCAAAATGAATTATCTGGTTCACGATGTTTTCGACTTGCCTTCGCAGATAGAGTCACAAAGCACCATTTTCGAAAAGCAACTTAAGAAACATATCCAACACAAATGCCCAGAAGTGGCGGTGTTAAGCGCATTCCCTATTTATGTGCTAGACTATTTTGGGGTTGAAGGATTGAAGAAAAGATTAATTGAATGAAAAAATGAAATCAGACAAACTAGTATTTTGTAAGTTTTTTTGATACATGGAAGTCATCACTGGAAACAGAGTCCCCATCAAGATGTGGGTCACTAATTTGGAGAACAGTGCCTTAGAACAAGCTATTAATCTGGCTTCACTGCCATTTGCCTACCACCATGTGGCGCTGATGCCCGATGCTCACACGGGTCTGGGGATGCCCATCGGCGGGGTGTTGGCCACCAAAGGGGTCATCGTCCCCAATGCCGTAGGCGTTGACATCGGATGCGGCATGTGCGCTGTCAAGACCAGCATCAATGCCAAGCGCATCCATCGTTCCACCGTTGAGAAAATCATCGCTAAAATCTATCAGGCCATTCCCGTCAGCTTCGACCACCACGAGAAGCCTCAGGACGAAGCATTGATGCCTCAAGGATTCGACATCGAGGCCTTGCCTATGATGAAAAACCTCTACCAGTCGGCCTTGCTGCAAATCGGCACCCTTGGCGGCGGCAACCATTTCATCGAACTGCAACGCGCTGTTTCCGATGACGCCTTGTGGATAATGATTCACTCCGGCAGCCGTAACATCGGCAAGAAGATTGCTGACCAATATGGAAAGATTGCCAAGCACTGGAACGAGCTTTGGTATTCCGAGACCATCCCTGGGTTGGAGTTCTTGCCCATGGAGTCCCCATACGCCAAGGACTACCTCAACGAGATGAAGTATTGCGTGGAGTTTGCCTTGGCCAACCGTAAGCTGATGATGAACCGCATCTGCGACATCATCCGCAAGCAGGTACGCTCGACTACTTTTGAGCCGATGATCAACATCGCTCACAACTATGCCGCATGGGAAAACCACTTTGGCCAAAACGTTATCGTTCACCGTAAAGGCGCCACCCGTGCCTACAAGGGCGAAATCGGCATCATCCCTGGCTCCATGGGGTCGCACTCCCACATCGTGGAAGGTCTGGGCAACCCCGAGAGCTTCATGTCTTGTTCCCACGGCGCAGGCCGTGTGATGGGTCGTAAGGAAGCCATCCGCACGCTCAGTCTTGAACAGGAAATCGAGTTCATGAACCGCCAAGGCATCGTCCACTCCATTACCCAGCAGGATCAGCTGGACGAAGCCCCAAGCGCCTACAAGGACATCGACATCGTCATGCAGAATCAAGCCGACCTAGTGAAGCCCATCGAGACGCTATATCCTATCGGTGTTGTAAAAGGCTAAAACATTTATAAGATGAACGAAAACAACAATATGAAGAAAATCATTCTGTCTCATTTGGAAGATGTGGAACGCGAAAACAATGTGAAAGTCCTGCTTGCTGTTGAATCAGGGAGCAGGGCTTGGGGCTTCCATTCCCCCGAAAGTGATTGGGATGTGCGTTTTGTTTATGTCCATCAAATCGACTGGTATCTAAAGGTGAATGATGGTCGTGACGTAATTGAACACATGTACGACGATGATGTTGACCTCGTGGGTTGGGATTTGCGTAAAACCTTACGCTTGTTCCAGAAGTCCAACCCCGCACTGATGGAATGGCTTCATTCTCCCATTATTTATCGTGCCGATGAGGTTTTCCTTTCACGCATGAGAGGACTGGAGCCCACCTATTTCAACCCCATCAAGACCATGTACCATTACGGTAGCATCTACATCAAACACGACAGGCGTTATCTTCAGAATACCGCTTATCCGCTCAAACGCTTTCTTTATTATTTGCGAGGTATACTCGCTTGCCGCTGGGTGGAGGAACGGCGATCCATGCCACCCGTTCTTTTCATCGACTTGGTGAATGGCACCGTAAAAGAAGAAGATATCCGTCAGAAAATCAATGAATTGCTAGCACTGAAAAGACAGAGCAAGGAGAACAACCTCAAAGAAGTGAATCCCGGCCTTGTCGAATATGCCCGTCATTGGGCAGATTATTATACCGACAACATCAAGTTGTTTCGCCCAGAGTTAAATCATCCTTCTTCAGAAGCGTTGGATTCGATCTTGTTCGACATGGTGCAATTACACACAAAACGAGAAACACCAATAATCCCTAAAACATATACAGACTGGTCTTTTAATGAGGATGAACAGCAGAACTACAGGTTCGTAGTTAAATGTAATGAGCATGGACTTCATCCCTCTGACAAAGTAAGAATCAGTAGGATTGGACTGCCTTTGAGCCAATACGGCACTGTGCTTCGTGTTGAAGATGACGGTATCATCATTCATACTGACGAAGGGCTGGATATCAGCGAAGAGTACTCGATTGAACTTATTTCTACTATTATTTAACCTCCTTTAGGGCAATCTTTTTCGATGACACAAATATCTCCTTCTTCAAACAACGCTTTATCAATGGAATAATTCGGATCAGCTTAAACCTATTGCGCAAGCACTGGTCAATCACCCTATAACGAATCAATGCATTTTTATTGACTGGCACAGGGATCTAAGTATTTACTTTCTTTTTTGTAGTGTATTTCTGATTGGGGTGCTTGATCATTTCGGGAATGGTGTAGAATAATTCACCTTTTCCCATTAAAGGATTTAAGTAGTGGTTTCTCAAAGAGACCTTGCTTCTGCGTAATAAAAAAGCAATCTCTGACAAAGCTAATGGTTGGTAAGAACATAAGTCTAAGATAAGGCTTTCCATCTCTTTTGAAGTTATCCTCTTTCCCGTCTTTTCAACTCTTTCTTTCAACTCTTTAGGTAAATCTTCAGCTTTACACATTTCTCCATCAGCACCATACATTTCCTCGCCGCCTCCATACATTTCTACATTAGCACCATACATTCTCTCGTCACCTCCATACACTTCTGCCTTACTTCTACTATTTAGCAACATAAATTCCCTTCCAGCAACGTAATATGCATTCCTTCCTTGACCTTTCAATTCAAACAAACCCATTTCACACATGCGGTGAAGATCAAGAGAGGCTCTTCGGGTGTTGATGTCGCTGTTCAGTTGCCGATAGGTGATGTTGTCAATGGCACCTAATTCACGCATGAAAATAAGTGAAAGCCTTTGTTCATTACTCAAGTCAAGATTAGCAAACAAAGCAAGCCACTTGACGTCTTCCTCACCCAACAAATGGTGCAACAGCAAACGTATGGTGAACACATTGGTTTCGCGACTGGACTCAAAAGTGGGAGGCATTAGATGCGCCGTCTTCATCTGGTCTCGCATGGACTTGATGCCGGTACCTTTGGTCTCGGCCAAGTTGGTGTCATGAAAAATGGCACTGATGAATGGGTTTCTCAACTCTGAACCTGGTTCACCCAGATGTTCAGGCGACTTCAACGAAAAACCAGGGTTGTTGATTTCAACACGATTGGAATAGCGGATAATTTGTATAGGCCTGTTCACCCTAAATGAGCGGTGCATGAAAGCATTGACAATGGCTTCGCGCAAAGTGTCATTGGGGATGTTTATCGGTGTAGAGGCTTGCAACTCGCCGTCTTTAAGCTCAAATCCTTTGGGCAAATCGTCAACAATGGCATTTACCGCCCGATTCAACAACAAGATGAACGCCCCACGCATGTCGATGGTGTAATCGAAACGAGCGTCGGAACTCTCAACCCATTGATTGCCTGCCACACGAATATAATCAACTCTTAACGCAGGCATCAATCGGCGAAGCGCCATAGCCTTCCCAAATACGATCAAGCCCACATTAGTAAGCACAATGTTCCCATAACGGTCTTTCTCACAGGCTTTCAACGCCAATAATAGATCGGTGTCATCGTAAGCAAGTTCCTCAGCAAGAGGGTTCACCTGCTTTCGCAATTTCCTGTAGTAGGAAAGCGCATTCTCGTCAATGTCGTCCAATCCGGAGCCTTTTACAATAGTGGTCTCAAAAGTATCGGCTGACGAATAAAAGATAGGCATGTCTTCTTCCGTGCATTTCTGGTCGGTAGGGCCGATTCTTCGGTAAGCACCTTGAGGCAAGCCTCTCTTTTCGAAAAACACAGGCTTTTGAGCAGTCGAGGCTTCATCCACTTTTACCACAATAACAGTCTTACCCTCAATCGAATCCTTTTTGATTTGAGGGCGAAGACGGATATTGAAAGCAGAGGCACACTGATTGGCAATGTCTGATTGGACTTTGTCGGGATTCGCAATGTTCTCTGGCTCATATATAGGAAATCCCTGCTCGTCAAAGCCTTTTCGGACTGCTCCCAAAAGCAAATAACCGCCTCCTAAATCAGGCTCATTAGCAAAGGCACAGACGGTCTCCAAAATACTTTTCCCAACATCAGAGGCTCGCTTCGCCTCAATCCAAACACTCTCATCGGTGGAATTCAATTCTTTAAATAATTCGCTTGCTGTTTTCATATTGTTATCGAAATCTTAATACTTCACCTTTTAGTAACCCAACCCTCCAAAATGTTTCATTTTTCCCAAAACTTTTTTGCATTACACAAAAAGACTGAGTAGCACCGTTAAATGCTGGTTAAGTTCTTCAAGCGAATGAATTTTTAATTCGTTCAAACAGCTTTTATTCCGTACTTTTGCCGCCAAATTTTACGAATCAAAACATTTCAAAAATGAAAAAAGTTCCTTTACTGATTTTCGCATTGCTCATGTTGGGCATGAATGCCTTTGCACAAAAATCGCTCAACCTTTTCATAAGCGCTGGCATAGGTACCATCGACAACTATGACCTCGGCACTGTACCCTACCACAATAACGGAAGCACCAACGTTCGCAACTGGGGCTTCAACTATCTTTGGGACCAACATCAAATCCAAATTGACGGCAAATATCTAAAAAGCACACTGAAGACCCTTGAAGGGACTGATGCGGCTGTCGATTTCAACGTCGAATACCTTTACCGCTGCATCAACTCTGAGGACAACCGTTTCCGTTTCCACACCGGTGGGGCACTGAAGGGTTACGGCGAAATGAAATCCATACCCTCTTTGCAAAATGCAGCCGTCTGTTTTTCCGTTTTTGGCGATCTCCGTTCGGTAAACCTGGTGGAATACGACTTCGCCCTCAGCAAGGATAAGACACATTACCGGATGACCGCTTACGGCAAGTTAGGTCTTCCCCTTATCGGCTTGGCCAATCGTCCCGGATACTCCTACGTGTATGACGCACAGGGCTTGGGCCTTCTTGAAAGCATCTTCGGCGGACACCAAACCTTTGCCAAGTTCTTCCCGGGATGCAGCACCGACTTCGGCTTGTGGTTCAACATGAGAAACAAAAACCGTATCGGCCTCAGCTACCGCTGGGATTACATCAGCACGGGTAAAAAGGATATCTGGCGTTACGACAATGCCTACCATACCCTTAACCTCTCCTTTGTGTTTAACCTTAAATGAATTCAGCCATGAAAAATATTCGCACTCTGATACTCTGTCTTTTTGCCATCGGCCTTGCTTCTTGCCAACACGCATTCAGTCCTTCCGATGAGCCGGACAACCCTATCAACGTGTTCGACTACCTTTGGAACAAGTTGGACCAACAATATGCCTTCTTTGACGTGAAAAACGTGGACTGGGACGCAGTATATGAAAAATATCGCCCCATGGTGTATGACGAAATGAGCGACGATAGTCTTTTCGCCGTTTGCGCCGCCATGCTGAACACTTTGCAAGACGGCCACACCAATTTGACAGCCCCTTTCAACGTCTCAACCCCCGACTCGTTGACCTACATGATGTACACCCAAAGCCAATTCAACAAGGACCTGGTTTTAAACAACTATCTGACATTTAACTATCAGGTCACTGGTGCTTTCGCCCACAACGCCATCCGCAATGGTGACGTGGCCTACATCCGCTACAGCTCCTTCTCCAACAACATCTCGAGCGAAGACATGCTTTACCTCATCAATCATTACAAAGACTGCAAGGGTTTGATTTTTGACTTGCGCGGAAACGGCGGCGGTACCGACTCCAATATCGAACAGCTGCTCAGCATCTTCGACAACCACGGACAAGTGATTATGATGAACCAGATGAAAGCCGGTCCAGGACACAACAATTTCACAGAGCCTCGCCCCGTCCACGCTCCCGACTCCAGCTTGTTAGGTCAGCATTACTACACCAAGCCTGTGGCTGTCCTGATCGACCGCGGCTCGTTCAGCTCGACTTCATTCTGCGCCGTCTGCACCATGGCTTATGACAACATCAAACTCTTCGGCGACTATACCGGAGGCGGCATGGGCATGCCCAACGGCGGCGCCCTACCCAACGGCTGGACCTATCGCTTCAGCATCTCACGTGGCCTCACCGCTGATGGACAACATCCTGAATACGAGAATGGTGTCCCGCCCGATGTACACGTACTCCTCGACCCCGCCTTGACCGCCCAAGGCATCGACAACATCATCGAGACGGCTGCTGACTGGATAACTGTTCAATGACGGGTTTGAAATGAGAGTTGTGTCGAAAAGCTGAGTTTATCCCTTCTAGAGCCGAACGGCGCGATTACGTGGTCAAAGAGTTAAAAACCTTTGCCGAGGCTTCGCAATATGATCTCATGCTCACGCTCAGCGCGTTGGAGCA
>JAILBC010000068.1 GCA_024681295.1 Bacteroidales bacterium | reverse complement strand
TCATCGAGAATCTTATGGTAGGTCTCAAAGCCGATGTCGTTGATGAAGCCACTCTGCTCAGCGCCAAGCAAATTGCCTGCTCCTCTAATGTCGAGGTCGCGCATGGCGATATTGATGCCGCTGCCGAGGTCGGAGAACTCCTCTAAGGCTCGGAGGCGCTTCTGGGCTTCCTCGGAGAGGGTGTTCAAAGGCGGGGTGAGCAAGTAGCAGAAGGCTTTCTTATTCGATCTTCCTACACGGCCTCTCAGTTGGTGCAGGTCGCTGAGCCCAAAGCGGTGAGCGTCGTTGACGATGATGGTGTTGGCGTTGGGGATATCGAGGCCCGACTCGACGATGGTGGTACAGAGCAGCACGTCGTATTCACCGCCGATGAAGTCGAGCATGATCTCCTCGAGTTTCGATCCCTCCATCTGACCGTGGGCCACGGCGACACGGCATCCGGGCACATAACTCATGATGAGGTCATGCACATCCATGATGTTCTGCACGCGGTTATGGATGAAAAACACCTGACCGTTACGTGACATCTCGAATAGGATGGCTTCACGAATCAAATCGCCGTCGAAGGCACGGAGTTCGGTCTGCACGGGATAACGGTTGGGCGGCGGAGTGTTGATGACGCTGAGGTCGCGGGCGCCCATCATCGAGAATTGCAACGTCCTGGGGATTGGGGTGGCGGTCAAAGTGAGGGTGTCCACGCTGGCCTTCATCTCCTTGAGTTTCTCCTTCACAGCAACGCCGAACTTCTGTTCCTCGTCGATAATGAGCAATCCCAAGTCTTTGAACTTCACGTCTTTACCAGTCAATCGGTGGGTGCCGATGATGATGTCGATATGACCGTCTTCAAGTTTCTTCAGAATCTCTTTCTGTTGCTTGGCGCTCTTGAAGCGGTTGAGGTATTCAATGTTAACCGGGAAGCCTTTCAGTCGTGTGGAGAAGGTCTGGTAGTGCTGCAGGGCTAGCACGGTGGTAGGCACGAGCACGGCCACTTGCTTGCTGTCGGCGGCAGCTTTGAAGGCGGCACGGATGGCCACCTCGGTCTTGCCGAAACCCACGTCGCCGCAGACGAGGCGGTCCATGGGACTTTCGCTCTCCATATCGCGCTTGACGTCGTTGGTGGCCTTGAGCTGGTCGGGGGTGTCCTCATAGATGAAGGAGGCTTCGAGCTCGGTCTGGAGGTAGCTATCGGGGGCGAACTGAAAACCCTTACTGCGCTTGCGCTCGGCGTATAGCTTGATGAGCTCTCGGGCAATGTCCTTGACCTTACTCTTGGTCTTGGACTTCAGTCGGTTCCAGGTATTGGACCCCAGAGTGCTCAATGAAGGTTCGGCCCCGTCCTTGGAACTGTATTTGGCAATCTGGTGTAGCGAGTGTACACTTATATATAGTGTATCTCCATGATTATAGGTAATTCGCAACACCTCTTGTTCCTTGCCGTGGACCTCGATGGTCATCAGCCCCTCGAAGCGTCCGATACCGTGGTCGATATGGGTCACATAGTCGCCAGGCTTCAGGTCGTAGAGGTCCTTGAGGGTGATGGCCTGCTTGGTGCTGAAGTTGTCGCGCAGATGATAGCGGTGGTAGCGCTCAAAGATCTGGTGGTCGGTGTAGCAGCACACCTTCTTGTCGTGGTCGATAAAGCCCGCATGGATGGCAATCAACTTTCTTTCGAAGTCACTATGCAGTTCGTCATGATGCTGGATGTCATTCAAGATGGCCTGGATGCGGTCAAGTTGCTTGGAACTCTCCGAATAGAGAACGATGCTGTAGCCTTTCGACTTATAATCATTAATATTCTCAATGAGGAGGTTGAAATTTTTATTGAAGATGGGCTGAGGCGTTGTGTGAAAAATGGCATCCGCCGAGGCGGATGCTAGCTTTGTAGCATGGGAAAGCCCCAGCATATTCGCATCCCCGTCAGGGGATGCTAGCTCTGTAGCAGAGCCATCTCCATCCACATTTGCATCCCGGAGGGATGCTACATTGTTGGAATTGCTGAATTCTATCGTTGGATGTTCCCATAATTGCTGTATCAATTCCTCGGACCTCGCGAACAATTTCCCTGGCGTGGGTCTATCATCCCCTGACGGGGATGAAGTAGAATAAGGGGCGTTTCCTACAGAGCTGGCATCCGCCAAAGCGGATGCTGCCAATTTCTCCCACGCTTCCACCGCTCTCTCGTATTCCTTGTCGATCTGCGTGGCGAAGAAGTTCATCTGTTCAATCCAAACGGTCGTGGCTTTTGGAAGGTATTCCAAGATTGACTCGCGTTCTTCCATGAAGGCCTGCTGTTGCATGTTGGGCAGTAGCACGATGTTGTTGAAGTGTTCGATGGAGAGCTGGCTGGCGATGTCGAAGCTGCGGATGCTGTCCACCTCGTCGCCGAAGAACTCGATGCGGTAGGGGTTGTCGTTGGCGAACGAGTACACGTCGATGAGGCCGCCACGGATGGCGAACTGCCCGGGTTCCACCACGAAATCCACGTTTTCGAAGCCGTATTCGTAAAGCAGATCGGTGAGGAAGTCGAGGTTGATCTTGTCGCCTTGCTTTACCTTAAAGGTGTTTTTGGCAAGAAGCTTACGGGTAAAAACCTTCTCGCTCAAGGCTTCGGGATAGCTGACGATGACCGTGCGTCTTTCGCTGGTGGAGATGCGTTGCAGCACCTCGGTGCGTGAAAGGATATAGGTGTTGTCGGGTCTTTCCGGCTCGTAGGGCCGTTTGTAAGACGTGGGGTAGAAGAGGATCTGCTTCTTGCTGTAGTCCATCTCCCGCTCTCCGAAGAGGGCCTCCAAATCGTTATAGAAATAGGCCGCATCTTCCTTGGAGGCGCAGATCACCAGATGCTGTCCTCCGTTTTGGCGGAAGTGTTCCTCCACGGCGAAGGCTTTCGCCGATCCCACGAGGCCGCTATAAAGAATATGAGTATTGTTCGATTCCATTTGAGGATGCAAAGATAAAAAAATAATGATTCTCCGCACCCCATCGGGGTGCTATGTCGGTAGGGTAATAATAAAAACGTCCTGATTCTCCGCACCCCATCGGGGTGCTATGTCGGTAGGGTAATAATAAAAACGCCCTGATTCTCCGCACCTCATCGGGGTGCTATGTCGGTAGGGGGAAAATAAATTATTAAATAGATATAAATAATTTTTTTATTTTTGCAAAATCAAAATTATTAATAACGATGATTCATACATACACTCAAATCCATATCCAATCCGTTTTTGCCGTGCAGGACAGATTATCTTTGATTAACAAACACTGGAGGGGTGACCTATATGCTTATATGACAGGCATTGTTCAAAGCCACGGCCATAAGCTCTTGTCCATTGGTGGTGTTGGCGATCATGTCCATATGTTTTTTGGCTTTCGTCCAAATGAGTCTCTATCAAATCTAATGATGGAGGTGAAACGAGATTCAGCGAAGTGGATTAACAATAATAGGCTTGTTATGGGACGATTCTCGTGGCAGGAGGGGTTTGGCGCTTTTTCCTACAGTAAGAGTCAGATCCCAATGGTGTGCCATTACATTGAGAATCAAGAATTACACCATCATAAAAGGACGTTTTTAGAGGAATACATCGAGTTTTTGGAAAAATTCGGTGTTGAATACGATAAACGATTTTTATTTCATCCGGTATGACGTTTTCCTACCGACGTGGCACCCCGATGGGGTGCGGATACGATGGTGGTCGTACGTTTTTTTACCGACGTGGCACCCCGATGGGGTGCGGATATATTAAAACAGATTCTCCAAAATCTTGTCGTCGACCAAATTCGGCAGGGTGACGCGGAGTTTGGGCTCACGTTCCATGGCGCGCTTGATGGCGAAGGTGGCGCCTTCGTTGCGGGCCCAGTTGCGGCGGGCGATGCCGTTGTTGACATCCCAGTGGAGCATGCAGTGGAGGCGTCTGTCAGCCTCGGGCGTGCCGTCGAGGACCATACCGAAGCCTCCGTTGATGACCTCGCCCCAGCCCACGCCGCCGCCGTTGTGGATGGAGACCCATGTGGCACCACGGAAACCGTCGCCGATGACGTTCTGCACAGCCATATCGGCAGTGAAGGAGGAGCCATCGTAGATATTAGAGGTCTCACGGAACGGGCTGTCGGTGCCAGACACGTCGTGGTGGTCACGGCCAAGAACGACGGGACCGCTCAAGCGACCGTCAGCAATGGCCTTGTTGAACTCGGCAGCGATCTTGGTGCGGCCTTCGCAGTCGGCATAGAGGATACGGGCCTGCGAGCCGACCACCAGATGATTAGCTTGGGCGCCACGAATCCACTGGATGTTGTCGCGCATCTGCTGCTGGATCTGATGGGGAGCTGTGCGAGCGATGTCTTCCAACACCTGGCAGGCGATGTCATCAGTGACGGCGAGGTCTTCGGGCTTGCCGGAGGCGCAGACCCAACGGAAGGGACCGAAGCCGTAGTCGAAACACATGGGACCCATGATGTCCTGCACGTACGAAGGATAACGGAAGGTGCCGTCTTCTTTCATGATGTCGGCACCAGCGCGGCTGCTCTGCAGCAGGAAGGCGTTGCCATAGTCGAAGAAGTACATGCCCTTGGCGGTGAGCTTGTTGATGGCAGCCACATGGCGGCGCAACGAAGCCTGGACCTTTTCCTTGAAGAGCTCGGGGTTCTCGGCCATCATGGTCTTGGACTCCTCGAAGGTCTGACCGACGGGGTAGTAACCACCGGCCCACGGGTTATGCAATGAGGTCTGGTCGGAGCCGAGGTCGACGTGGATGTCGTGTTCAGCGGCGTATTCCCAGAGGTCCACCACGTTGCCCTGGTAGGCATACGAGCGGGCTTCCTTCTTCTCAAGGCTGACGTTGACATGCTTGAACAGCTCTTCGATGTTGTCGTAGACCTCATCGACCCAGCCTTGGACGTAGCGTTTCTGCGTAGCGGCGGGGTTGATCTCGGCGGTGATGCTCACCACACCTGCGATGTTGCCGGCCTTGGGTTGGGCGCCGCTCATGCCGCCCAAACCAGCGGTGATGAACAGCTTGCCAGCGGTGCTTCCGCCGTGCTTACGGGCGGCATTCAGCACGGTGATGGTGGTGCCGTGGACGATGCCTTGGGGGCCGATGTACATGTAAGAACCTGCGGTCATCTGGCCGTATTGGGTCACGCCGAGGGCGTTGTAACGCTCCCAGTCGTCAGGTTTCGAGTAGTTCGGGATCATCATGCCGTTGGTGACGACCACGCGCGGAGCGTCCTTGTGCGACGGAAAGAGGCCCATCGGGTGGCCGCTGTACATGGTCAGCGTCTGCTCGTCGGTCATATTGGCGAGGTACTGCATCACCAGGCGGTACTGGGCCCAGTTCTGGAAGATGGCGCCGTTGCCGCCGTAGATGATGAGCTCGTGGGGATGCTGAGCCACGGCGGGGTCGAGGTTGTTTTGAATCATCAGCATGATGGCTGCGGCCTGTTGGCAGAGGGCCGGATATTCCTCAATAGGACGGGCGTACATCTTGTAGGAGGGACGGAAACGGTACATGTAGATGCGACCGTATTTCTCCAACTCCTCGGCGAACTCAGGGGCTAGGGTGGCATGCCACTTCTCAGGGAAGTAACGCAGGGCGTTGCGGATGGCGAGCTTCTTCTCAGCCTTGGTCAGGATGTCCTTGCGCTTCGGAGCGTGGTTGATATTGGGGTCATAAGGTTTCACCTCGGGCAGTTCATCGGGGATGCCGGCGAGGATCTCTTTTTGGAAATCGTTGTATTCAATCATGTTGGTGATATTTGTGTTGAAGTCGCAAATTTACGATTTTTGTTCGTTGCTCTCACAAAAAAGTTTTATCTTTGCAATCTTAATTGAAATCCATGAAGAGAAATCTCCCAAGCATATTGTTTTTCGTTGTCGCGACTATCCTTTGGCTCCTCCCAACAGCCTTGAAAGCGCAGGAACCTTGCGAGATTAGTTGCGACCAGACGATGCCGGTGTGTAGCGAGACCAAAGTGAAGTTGAGCGTCCCTTTTCAAGCGGACTACATCTACAGCTGGACTCCAGGCAACTACTCCACCAACGTCATCACGGTGAAGCCCAGAACCACCACTACCTATCATGTCTATGTTACTGATACTACAGGTGTTGCGATATGCGACAATAGCTTCACGGTAGAGGTTTTTCCTCGTTTCCAGACTTCGATGCGTCAGCTTCGGCTGACGTGCAGCAATAGTGATGCTGACAATGGTCGTACGGCCCAGCTGAAGGTGAACGTCAGCGACGGCGAAGGCCCATTCTCCTATTATTGGGAGGAAGGCTTCGGCTCCAATCGCTGGTCACCTTTGAGCCTTATGCATGTGTCGCCGTCTGACCCCTCCGTGGCCATCGGCCTTAAGGCCTATAAATGGTATCGTGTGGAAGTCACCGACAGCCGTGGCTGTTCCCAATACGACAGCATCTACACCCGTGCCTATCTTGCCCCTGTGATTGAGATCACCTGCGACCCAGGCGACACGGTCTACATCCAGAACCCCGATGCCACGTTCTCTTTCGAGAACCTCTCAGCCGACACTCTGGGCATCGACCATTTCTTCTGGACTTTCGAACATGACCTGACCTCGACGCAGGAGCAGCCGGTGTTCACTTACGTGGAGACAGGGACTTTCTATCCCACGCTCACCATTTACGATGAGATCGGTTGCGATACCGTGTATATGAAGGAAATTTACGTCAGTCCCGTGAAACTGAAGATCCCGAGTGTGTTCACCCCTAACGGCGATGGCATCAACGACACCTTCGTGATTACCTTGGCGAGTGCCAGTGATACCCCTGGCGGTGGTAACGGCATCAACCGCGACCGTAATGGCTCATCCGGCGAGATTCCCATCAACGACTATTATAAGGAGAGCGAACTCATGGTGATGAACCGCTGGGGCCGCATCGTGTACCATTCCACCGACTACCAGAACGACTGGGACGGCGGCGGACTCTCCGACGGCACTTACTTCTACGTGCTCAAGTGCAGGGGCCTAAAGGAGGAGATTCAGTATCAAGGGGCGGTGATGATCATAACCAAATCAAAACAATGAAAATTAGAATAATCATATTGTTTGCAGTGGCGTTGATGATGGCGGCGTGTGGCCGCAACGACAACCAGCGACTCTCTGGCGATCTGGTCACCAACCCGAAGTCGGCCGAGAAACCGTCAGATGTGAAGCCGGTGATTCAGTTCGAGAAGACCGAGTTCGACTTCGGCAAGATCTTGCAGGGGGAGGTGGTGTCGTACACCTTCCATTTCACCAATGCTGGCAATGCCCCACTCATCATCACCAGCGTCGAGAAGAGTTGCGGCTGCACCACAGGTGACTTCCCGCGGAAACCCGTCGAACCGGGACAAGGAGGCGACATCAAGGTCACCTATGACAGCAAAGGCCACTTCGGTTTCCAGTCGAAGACCGTAGTTGTTAATGCCAACACCGTACCCTCACAGACTTCCCTGAGAGTCAAAGCTGAAGTTCGCACCCCCGATCAATTATAGAATAATATTAAAATACTATCTACTATGTTATTGACTATTTTGCTTCAAGAAGCACAACAGGCCCCCAAACCCATGTGGACCAGTTTGATTTGGATCGTTGCTTTAATCGTTGTTTTCTGGCTGTGTTTCATCCGTCCGCAGTCGAAGAAAGCCAAGGAACAGCAGAAGTTCCGCGACGAGCTGAAGAAAGGCGACAAGGTCGTCACCATCGGAGGCTTCCATGGTAAGATCACCGAAGTGAAGGAACACACCGTGATGGTGTCGCTTGCTCCTGAGATCACCGTCGAGATCGAGAAGTCGGCCCTGGTGCAGAACGCTTCCCAGGTTGGCGGACAAGGCTGATATGAGCGTTGAAGAGATAAAAGAAGAGATTGCCGGGAAGGACAAGAGCAAGTTCTTGACCTTCCTGGTCTTTTTGTTGATTTCTGCCGCGTTGTGGTTCCTCATCAAGCTCACCAAGGACTACACCACGCAGACCGAGTTCACTGTGGTCTACACCGAGGTTCCAGCAAGTAAGTGGATCTCCACGCCTGAGCAGCAGGTGAAGCTCTCGTTTGTGGCCGATGGCTTTGCCACCTTGCGCCATAACTTGGTGCGCCCCCAGCGGCGTGTGGTTACCGTCTCGCTCAACGAGGTGCCCTACCGTCTCGAAGGAGGCAACACTTATTCTTACAGCACGCAGTATGTGGCCGAACGGGTGGCCGATTGGCTGGGCGTGCCCAGTGGTAATGTCACCGTCAACGACGACAAGCAGTTTTTCAATATGGAGGAGCTTCAGTCGAAAGAGGTTCCCGTGGAGGTGCCGATCGACGTGAAGACGCAGCGGCAGTACTATGTGTACGGAGACCCCCAGGTGGAGCCTGCCCTGGTGACGGTCTACGGGCCAAAGAACGTGCTCGACACCTTGAAAAGCGTTCGCACGGCTGTATTCAGTGCCGCCAATGCTTCAGATAGGCTTACCCAGACGCTGTCTATAGACTATTACGGTGGCATGGTGCGTTCTGAACAAGCCACGGCTGAGGTCACCGTCGAAGTGGAGCAGTACACCGAGACCGACATTGAGGTGCCGGTGAAGGTGACCGACACGGTCAACTGCCGTTTCTTTCCTGAGACGATGAAGGTGAAATGCTTGGTGCCCATCCGCGATTTTGCCAATGTCAACGCTGCCTCGTTCCTGGTGTTGGCCGATACGGCCCAGCTGCACCGTCTTGAACCTTTGCTCGACATCCGCTTGACTAAGGTCCCGGAACACGTTCAAGTCATGAAGACCGAGCCTGATCAGGTAGAATATCTCATTATAAACTGATGAAAGTTGCGATTACGGGAAATATTGGATCCGGGAAGAGCTACGTCAGTGCGCTCTTCAAAAGTCTTGGCATCCCAGTCTTTGACTCCGATTATGCAGCCAAGCAACTGTATATTCGTCCGGATGTCCGCCAGAAGATGATGGGGCATTTTGGCGAGGAGATGTACGATGCCGAGGGTCAGCTTGATCGGAAACGTATGGCGTCCAAGGTGTTTTCCGATCCTTGTGCTTTGGGCTACGTGGAGTCGGTGTTGTATCCTTTGTTGAACGCTTGGTTCGACCAGTGGGCGGTGCAACAGGAAGCACCTTATGTCCTCTATGAGTCGGCTTTGATCTTCGAAAAGCATCTGGAGTCGATGTTCGATGCCATTATCGTGGTGGCGGCGTCGGAGCCGGTGCGCATTGCTCGGGTGATGCGTCGCGACGGTTGCACCGAGGAGCAGGTGAGGGCACGCATGGCGTATCAGCTGCCCCAGGCCGAGAAGGTGGCACGCGCCGATTACGTCATCGTTCACGAGGAGGACGATGAAGATGAGTTCCTAATGCAGCAAGTGGGTGATATTCACAAAAAACTATCCGACTACTAGGCCGATTTAGGCAACAGTATAGCGCAGCGGTCGATGATCTGGTTGGCGAGGCAGAAACCTCGGCTGCAGATGCTCTTGTCTCTTATGCCATCGTAATTCATGGAAAGGTACATCACCATATAGGCACTGTTCACCCAGTCGAGAAGTTTATGGTCGCGTTGGCTGAGGGCGTCGGTATAGTCATCCACGCTGACGCGAGCGTCTTTCCCTTTCTTTTCTTTCTTTTTCTTCTCCACATGAAATACGGCTTCCAAAGCAATCAATACGCCGAGCCATAGGTAGTTTCCTGCGGCACGAACATACTTTGCGTCTTCATAGGTTTCGGTTTCAGGGTCCACTTTGGTGTTGTCGGCCAAAGCGTCATGGGCGTTCCGCACATAGCGGCGAGCCTCTTCAATAGGGTCTTTTTTCATAATTCCAAGGTTTAAAGATGATTGACTTTGGCTCACTTGATCTCGGTGGCAAAGATACTATTAATTTTTAAACTTCAATGGAATTATGGAAATTTATTAATTAATAACGATTTTCTGGATTCTGACCTTTTCAGGGGTAATCAGACGCAATACATATACGCCGGGGGCCATGCCGTTTGTAGAGACGCCATGATATGACGTCTCTACGGACGTAATGATGCGACCTGTCATGTCGATGACCTGTAATGACGTGCCGGGACACGGCTTTGCCAGCAAACGGATTTTCCCGTTGCTGACATACGCAAAGATGTCATTGTCCACCAGGTTGTTATCATCATTAAACACCAACTGGAACCTCGAGGTGTAGTCTTTAACTCCCGATTCGAAGGTATAGTTTGGTGTAACCAGCAAGTCAATGTCATTGCCTGTGAGGCGGTCGATGAGATGGAGGTAGTCCAGATCAACATCCTCGGCTGTTACGCTAAGCGTGTGCGTACCAGACGAGGGCTGATAGCAGAGGTCGATGGCGTCGGCGTTGTCGCGGACGAGCATGATGTAGGGATGGCCTTCTCGGGTGAGGTACACGCTTGAATGGCGTCCTCTGAACTCGAAGAGGGGCATGCTGACACCTTCGGCCAGTTTCACATAGGCCTGTTCGCCGTCCACGTCAATCCTCAGTAGAGACGTGCCATGGCGCGTCCCTACATCACCCCGTTTGGCAGTGGAGTTCAACGTCACCGTCTGCCCTGTGGCATTGGCCTTGACCATGAAACCCCGTCCGGCAGGAACGGTGTTGCTGCCCACATAGGTGAAACTACCGCCGTTTTCAACATAATAGTAACCGTCTGAGACCTGGTCGGTTTTCGTGAAGGTGATGTCGTGGGTGGTGGGGTTGCCGAGGAGATTGAAGCCTTGGAGGTCAGCGTTGCTGTTGGCCCAGCTCAGGGGGATGGTCGTGGTATAGTCGCCGTTGTTGAGGGTGCCGGTCATGCGAAGGGTAGTGGAGGGGTTGTGGGCGTAGAGGTAGCCTTGACCGTTGGTGAAGATGAAGCCACCGTCGGAACCCTTGTAGTTGATCCATTCCTTGACGGCATCTTCGTCATAGAGGTAGAGGTCATAGTTGTTGGTGGTCAGGGCGCTGGTGGGGTTGTAGGCGGTGAAAGGTGAGGCGATGGTATACCAGCCGTCGTTGGTGTTGGCGTAGGCTTCGATGTTTCTCTTTACAGTGGCTTGGACGTTGTCGCTGTGGTGGATGAGTTGTCCACCTTCTTCGATAATGAGTTGGCTGGGTTCATTGCAGGTGGCTGTTCCGGTGACGGTGAGGGTGGCACCGCTTTGAATCACGTGTTTGTCGAAAGAGAAGAGGTGGGCGATGGTTTCGCTCGATGGATGGTCGTATTCCTCACCGCGGATAAAAAGTTCCACCTTGGCCATGGTACTGGTGCTGGCATAGCAGCTGAATATGGGATTGCCACTATTGGGATTGTAACGCAAGTTGTTTCTTGTATTACTGCCCTGGGCGACTATCGTTGCGGTGCCGTCGGAAGCGATGGAGATGCTCCACTCGCCGTTGGCATCATTGGTTGCTTGGGTCTTCAGATTGTTGCTGCTGCTACTTGCTGCGAAAAGATACCCTCCGGTATTGTTGCTCCATTTGGCGTCAAAGAAAGTCCATTCGTTGCTTTGTCCGCCTAAGGTCAGTTCGCATACCATACTGCCGATGGTTGCGATGACCCCGTTGGAAATTGTTACCCCTACACCTGAGCGGTTATTGCCGTTTTGTGTGGTGCTTAAGGCTTGTCCAGCAGTCGTGTTCACTATCAGATATGTCCTTCCTGCGACAAGTTGGCTGACATTCGTAACCTTATAATACTGTTGGTTGAAGGTGCCGACATAAGAGAACGAGGCACTCACGGTGACGTCGCCGGCAGGCATTTCGAAATTGTTTTCAGTAACGCTGACGGTTTGTCCTCCGGCGGTGACGTTCCAGCTGTCGAACTCATAGCCCGTTGCTGGGGTGGCTGTCAGGGTGACGATGTCGCCTTCCACGGCTTGACTGTGGCTGGCACTGATGCTATTGCCGTCGCCAGGGGCAGTCAGGGTGATGTTGTAGAGCTGCAGCCATTGGGCGTAGAGGGTGAGGTCGTTGAGCAAGGTGACGATGGCACCGTTGAAGTAGGAGGTTCCGGAACCGTTGGATTCGGTGTTCCAATTGTTGAAAGCATGGCCTTCGTAGGTAAAGGGGTTGTCTTGCAGGGCGGTAGGCTCAAACTCGTTCACGGTCTGCAGGTAGCTTGTCCCACTGGCGCCGTTGGGATTGAATTGGATGGTGTGGGTGGGAGTGGCGGCTGAGCCGGTTTTCTTATAGAGTTGGACGGGTTGCTGTGAGGAGTAGGTGCCTGATTTGAAATAGCGGAAACGCATATTATCTGAAGCACTATTGAATCGCATCACCGAGGTGTTGGAAGTGATGGTTACTCCTTCGGTTTCAAAGGCGATGGTGTTCAACGATGCACTGGTTACAAAATTGATCTTATTGCTTCCAGAGGTTCCAGAGATGTATTTCCCGTCGTTGGAGCCGCCATTCACTTTGATGGAATAGCCACCTGTCATGGGGGCGATGGTGATTGAAACCATGCCGTCGTCGGCGATGCTGTTGTTGGAAATTGTCTTTTCTGTATAGCAGTTGGCGAGATCCACACCTGTCCACACGTAGGCTGAGGTGGCACTATTCTCATAAACCAAAACATAGTCCCCGCTCCAGTCGGCAGGTGCGCTGGTGATTTTCACATAGCTGTAGCTGGAGGGCTGCACAAACGAAGCTGAAACGGTGACGTTATAGGCGGGCATGATGAAACTGTTGCCTGAGCCGGAATAGACGATGGTGTTGAGGTCGCCCGTCTTGTAAACGTAATAGGAATACAGGATGTAGCCGTTGGCTGGGCTGTTGCTCAAGGTGACGGTAGTGCCCGAGGTGGCATTGTTCACATTGGCGCTGATGCTGCCGTGGGCGAGGCCACTAGCGCAGGCGATGGTGTATGAGGTGCTGTTTTGCACGAAGGTGGCGCTCACCGTGACGTTGTACGAGGGCATGGTGAAGGTGCCGTTGCTGCTCACGCTGACGGTGGTGCTTGGGTCGCCAGTCTTATATACATTCCAGCTGTTGAGCATATAGCCTTGCGCGGGTGTGGCGGTGAGGGTCACCATAGTGCCTTCCACGGCTGTGGAAGGGGCTGAGATGATGCCATGAGTGACCGCGGCCATGGTGATGTTGTACGTTACTCCCGTCCAGCCGGGTTCCCAGATGATGTGGGCGTATTCCGGGTGGTCGATGAAGGGGTTGCGGTTGCCTTGGATGCCGTATACGGCGTTGTTGCGGTCGATTTCCTTTTGGCTTACGGGGTCGTTGTCGCTCCAGTTGAGCAGCATGGCGACGGCCCAGTCCTTAAGGTCGGATTTGTTGGTCATTCCGCTGGTGCCCCAGTCGGAGTCTTCGGTATAGTAGCGCGTGCTCATGTAGAAGTAGGCGCGGGCGAAGTCGCCTTTGTACTCATCGATAGGTTCATAGACTTTGCCGGTATAGCCCAACGAAGTCTTGCAGTTGCCTAATTTTGATCCGTTCTGGAAGGTGGTGGTGGTTCCGGAGCCCACTTCGCCGAAGGGGAGGTTGCCGCGTTGGGCGTTTACATAGCCGTCGGTGGGGAAGATGTGGTGCAGGTCGCGGCCGGGGGTGGTCTGTTCGTCGCCGGCGAACCAGCTCTTTGGCCAGCTGTGTTCGCGGTTGTAGCAGTCGCCTTCTTGCGTGTACTCGCCGCACTGGTCGTTGCCGTTTTGATAGCTATAGGTGTATGTAGCGCCATCGGAATACATATCCCAAACGACGTTGTTGCCTTTGTTGTCGGTGCTCCAGAAGGCGCTCCAAATCTGTTGGTAGGTTATGGTAGTGTGCCCTGTGATGATGTCGTGCAAGGCTGAGCGAAGCTCTTGTCCTGTCTTGCCAGTTGTATTGTCGTAATAGCCTGTAGGAGCCTGAGCTTGAGCGCTGAAGCCAGCAATCACCAAAAGGAGGAGAAGTAAGGTTTTTTTCATAGGGGAAATTTTTGGCAAAGGTACAAAAAAACATAGAGCCGCAAGATTGCGGCTCTACGTTTTTCAGAATTCAGAAGTCAGGAGTCAGAAGTCGGAAGATTCCGACTTCTGTCTTCTGCCTTCTGTCTTCTTACTTCTGTCTTCTTTTCTTCAGAGCGTAGGCAGCACCGAAGCCGATGAGCAGGAGGGCACCACCGGCGAGGGGGGCGTCCTGGTTACCGGTTTGGTCGTGGATGGGCAGGTTGGGCATGTTGCCAGCGCGGAGGAGTCCGAAGAGGCCGTTGTCCACTTCCTCGTTTTGGTAGAAAGAGTACCAAGCGATGTTGTAGGATTCCTCTTCTTCGGAGGTTTGACCATAACCGAAGATTCCACCACCATTTTGGGCAAACGAGCAAAGGCCTAAGCCGAGAACGATTGCGAATGTTAATGCTAACTTTTTCATGATATGTTATTTTTAATTGTTCACTTTTAACTATTAACTCTTCACTTTACAACGATCTTCTGAGTTTTCACGTCGTTGCCATTGACAAGGCGGAGAACATACACGCCGGGAGCCATGTTGTCGGTTGACACGTGGTTCATGGCGTTGGTGCTGACGATCATGCGGCCGAGGGCGTCGATCATCTGAACGGTGGTGTTGTTGTCCACGTTGGTAAGGATGAGTTGGCCGTTGCTGATGAAGGCGAAGCTTTCGCTGCTGTTCTCGTTGACGCTGTTGGCGCTGAAGACGAGGCGGAAGCGTGCTGCGTAGTCGTGGGTCGTGGCTTCGAAGGTGTAGCTCGGGGTTTGGAGCAGATCGATATCCATGCCAGTCTTGTTGTCAATAAGGTGGAGGTAGTCGAACTCGACGTTGTCCATGCTGAAGTCGAGGGTGTAGGTGCCATCATTGGCGGCTTTGAAGTTAACGGGCATTTCGCCTTGGGCTTCGCTGTTCACCACCGAGTAGTCCTTGCCATTCTGCGTGATATAGAGTTTGGCGGTGTTCTCGCGGAAGCTGTACTTTTCGAGGGTGCTGCCTCCATCGAAGCGGATGATGGCGTTGTCGGTGTCAGGTTGTTCGCCGCGATTGGTAACGACTTGAGCGAGGCTGAGATTCAAGTTGCCGTGACCGAAACTGGTGACGGGGGCGGTTCTGGTGAAGGTGAAACTCTGATTGTCAGCTGTGGCTTGGACAAAGACGCCTTCCAGCGGTTTGATGGCACCGGTGGCGGCAGTGAAACCATTGCCATCGGTATTCATTCTATAGAAGGCCATTCCTTCTCCTGTGGTGCTTGCACCAGTGATATAGGTGTTGCATGCAAACGGGTTGCCTACAATCTCCCATCCGTCAAATGGGGCTGTAGGATCATTGTTGAAGCCCATGTAATATTCATAGTCGGTACTTGGATTAATTGTGCCTGTGAATTCGAGGTCGATATCCGTATCTTTTGCGTAGAGGTATCCGACTCCGGGTTGCAAGACGTCGAAACTGTTTTGAGCTTCAAAGTTAGCCCACTCTTGTCCAGGCTCCCATGCGTGGAATTCATACAAGTCGAAGTTTCCAGTGGTCATGCCAGTTACCGTGGTGGGGTCAACGACATCGTTGAACGGGACGGTGATCAAGTAATAATTGTCTTTCTCACTGGTGTAACCCTTGACGTGTTTGACCATGGTAACGGGGATGGTGCCAGTGTCGTGAATGAGTTGTCCACCTTCGTAGATGGTGCAGGTCTTGGTTGCCGGAACACTGAGGCTGGCCACAGTCACAGTGCCGTAGATGTCGTAGTTGGCGGTGGCATGGATATCGCCAAGGGCAACGTTGCCATTGCTCTTATTGGTGTAAATCCATTTGACATAGCGTACGTTTGCATTCAGGTCAATGTGGGTATAGGTGAAAGTCTTGTTGTTGAGGGTAGTTGTCACATATTCGGCAAGGTCAACATAGTCAACGCCATCTGCTGATGTTTGTACTGAGAAAGTACCGCCATCGTAGGAAGTACCATTACCTTTGAGGGTATAGGACAGCGAGGTTGGGGCTTCGTTGAGTTTCAAAATGACCCAGTCCCCCGTGGTGTTGAATTTCAACTTAGGTGATGAGCCGTAATCTGAGTCAAGACCTTCTTGAGTCAAACCATTGGTGTTTTCGATATCGTTTTTGCCGCCATCGAAAGCGAATGGTAGTGTCGCGTAATCAACAATATGAGCTGCTTGGGTAACAACTGCTGTTGCTGTTAAGGTCACATTGGTATTGTAGGTGTAGGTCAATGTTATGGTAGCAGTACGGGCTGTCGTCACAGTGTTCGCTGAGCAGGTGAATGGAACTGTTGTGCTGACTGTGCCGAGCGTGAGCCAGTTGCCTTCGTTGCCAGCAGTGATTGCAGCTGTAAGCACGCCTCCTGAAACAGGGTGTTCAAGCGTGTAGGTGATTTCACCTGCGGTGGCATCGCTTGCAATATCCACATCATCTGTGTAGAGAACTGGATCGGTTGAAGCAATTTGGCGTTTGAAGAATGTGGTGTTGGTCTTGACTATGCTTCCAACTTTATAGGAACGCCAATCAGAACTATTGTATATACACACATATCGTTTATCTGCTGAAGGAGTAATTGTTAAATAATAACCTTCCTTATTGGTTGTTGTCACTTCTTCATAAGCAAAGCTCTTGTTGCTATTTGTACCGACTCTCAATCCATTGTTTGCATCAGTGCAATATAACCATTTTTCACTATCCCCATTTGGATAGAAAATGTAGCCATCTGTAGCGTTTCCACCGATATTCCATTTCAGGTTATCAGCAGGAGCGCTTGAGAGTTTGTTGTTGGCAACTGTAACAGCTGATGTAGCTGGAGCGCTACTGGTTCCATTGTCATTTGTCATGGCATAATAGTCGCCATTATTGCCAACGATTACAAAGATATCTGAAGATGTAAGGTCTGCAATGTCGGTAAGTACCCATTCATATTGCGGTGCGTCAGGATCAACGACCCACTGTGCGGTAACAGTAACGTTGCTGGCTGGCATGGTGAACTTGCCTCCGTTGACAGTTACATCTTGGTTGTCGGCATCTTTCACCTCCCATGAATCCCACTTCATGCCTTCAGGAGCGGTGAAGGCATTGGCGAGTAAGGTTACTTCAACGCCTGCCAGGTATGGGCTGTTCGGGTCGGTCATAGTGCCGGTACCGCCGTTGGCTGCGTATGTGACCGTGTAGGTGGTAACGGCATATGCATCTTGATTAATAGTTACGAGGTTGGAATAAACATCGTTAGTTCCGGCATCGATGCCATAAACTTTGAAATAAGCGCTACGGGCTGCGCCATCATTTGCGTCAATGATGTACTCAATATTGTTGTCGGTATCGAAGTCGGCAAGAATCCAATTATAGGTAGCAGTAGTTACGCCATCAGATTCGTACCATAAGATATCCAAACCAGCTGCGATCTCAATCATGGTGTAAGTCGCATTGATCGTTCCGTTGGCACCCGCAGCGGTAGCATCGATTTGATAGGTGTCGAGGGTGATGGCAGGAGTGCTGACGACTACTTCTTCAATATCTGCGGCGCTGCGTGGCAACACTTCCTTGGTGGTGTTGGAGGTGGTGTTGTATTGTTGATACACACCGGAGATGTTATAGATCTTGCCAGCTTCAAGAGCCCCGAAGGCGTAGAGGGAATTGTAAACCTGCAAAGTGGTGGTGCCGTCGCTCAGGTAATACTTACCGCTGGTTACGCTGCAAGTCAGGTTGTCGTAGTGCACCAAGGCACCAGTGTTGACACCTGCGAGGTCGGCCATCGGGATGTTAGCAAAGGCTACACTACCGCCTGAGGTGATAGTCAAATTAGTGGCGACCACATCGGTGAGTTGTGCATATCCGTTTTGCAGTTTCAGTGAAGCGGTGGTTGTTCCTGAAAGGATGTTTCCAACAGCGTAGGTTTCACCTAAATTTCCGCCACTGTTATAAATTGCAAAACCATTGGTGCCGTCAGTGATGAACACGTTCTTGCCATTGGTGGACACACCGGTAACGATCCAGTCGTCAAATGCCACATTCACGTTGGTTGCTGTGCCTGTGGCGGCAGCAAACAAAGCAGGGATGGTGTTGTAAATCACCGGTGCTGCAGCTTGGGTTATGGTCACGTCCTTGGTGACGGTCTCTGTGGAGTTGTAGGTGTAGGTGAGGGTAACGGTAGCTGAGCGAGCGGTACCATCGGTATTAGCATCACAAGTGAAGGGTACAGTTCCGCTCGTGATAGTGCCAAGGGCCAGGTTGGCAATTGTTCCGCTGGCATCT
>JAILBC010000025.1 GCA_024681295.1 Bacteroidales bacterium | reverse complement strand
TAGCTTTTTACAGGCTCGTTGTCCGGCTTCGCAAATGTGATCAGTGCGTTGTTCATTTAGTTTTGTTATTTAGAGATTTAAAGATTATTCCTGAATTGCAGTTTCTATGAGATGGACTTTAACGGTTTCATCACCGATGAGGTTGAGCTTCAACCATCCTAAACGAGATGTTCCGTCTTTGGTGATTCTGAATCCAATGTATTTATCAGTATTGGACGGAAAATTTTCGCAGTCGTATAGGTAGTTAGACCTGTAAAAATATGACGTATCATTACTGGTGTGGTCCAGTCTTACTTCTTGGGTGTTTTCTCTAAAAAGTTTGATATCAGTCGATTGAAAATTTTGATTCATATTAAAGAGGTCGCCGTAATTGTCATCTGATAGCACAAATGTATGATAAGTGTGTGCCTCATCGTTTTCAGAGAGCATTATGCAACTGCTGTAAACAGAGAGATATAGAACACCCAATACTCCGTAAGCATTATCGACAATGGTGTCACGGTAAAGATAACTCGTTTTTTCCATCATTTCACCGCGAAGTTCAATGTTTTCATTCAGACAATGCAAAGTGAGTGTTTGAGTGTATTCCGCGTGAGGACCATCGTAATACGATACTAGTTTCAGGTCGGCAGTGCCATCAGCGTCAATATCTAGCTCTTTCGTCCAACCCAAATCAATGAAGGTGTCATAAGCCTCAACAAGCATCCCTTTGGTGTCCCCGAATACAATGGTTTTTTCAGGCTCCTTATGGCAGGAGACCAAAAGTCCCATCAGGAGAATGGTCGACAAAAAAGGGATCGTTTTTTTCATGTCAGAGGGGTTTGTAAAAAAGCACCGCAAAGGTAAAAAAATGGTTTTAATTATCAAAAAATAAATGAAGCGTTGTTTTTGGGACGTGCCGGAGGCACGTTATTTTAGTAACCCCACACGAAACGAAGTGCCGTGTGGGGTGTGACGGTGAGATAGGAATCTGCGTGCTGGAGGCACGCTACAGCAATCTTGTTCCAGTGATGTAGCGTGTCTTCGACACGCCGTTGACGATAGGGGAGTCTCATGCCCCACACTAAGCGCAGCGCAGTGTGGGGTTAATTAGGTAGTGTGCCTTGGCACACACTAATTCAACCGTTTAATGACTTGCAGCCGGTGCGTATGCTCGTTGCGTTCCTTATTGAAAATACCCGTCTGGTCGAGGTAATCAATACGGACCTGACCTGAGGCGTGGATGATTCGCTCGCTGTCGAGCATCATGCCTACGTGGACGATTTTACCTTCTTCATTGCCAAAGAACGCAAGGTCGCCAGGCTGTACCTCTGGCAGGAAATACACCAACTCTCCCTCCTGAATTTGTTGCGAAGCGTCGCGGGGGAGGAACTTGCCAGCCGCACGGGCGCAGAGCTGAACGAAGCCGCTGCAGTCGATGCCGAAGATACTGCGGCCACCCCAAAGATAGGGTGCGTCCATGAATTTTTGGGCGAACTCAATCATCATGGCGGGCACGAAACGGCCAGGTGGAGTCATGGTACCTGGTACAGACTCGTATAACACAGTGCCCATGGAGAGATAGCGTCCCTGATAATCAAGTACAGGTTGATCGACGATATAGCGCATCTGCGACTGAAATGCAAGAGCCTCCTCGTCGGTGGCGCCATGATGCTGGATGCCTTGAATCCAGCCCTCATATTGGTCTTCCATCGATTTGATCAAATACCATCCGGGCTTCTCATCAAGCACTTCATAAAGCTCGTTGTAGAGCAGCTGGCTCACCATCTCGCTGGTGTGGCTTCCCTCTTTTCTGACAGGCATCACCGATAGGTCGCAGATTCCGTAACTCATGGCTTGTTTTTTTGATAGGGCAAAATTAAAAAACAACTTTCAACTTTTAACTTTTAACTCTTAACTTTTTTTCATACCTTTGCGCATCAACTTTTTTTATATGGGTAAATTCAAGGATTTCGTCAATATATTCCGCCATCGCTATTACGAGTTCGCCAAGGTGCTGATGTTCATTCTGGCCATCATTGTGGTGTATTGGCAGATGCCGAGGGTGGGCAAGTTCCGTTACGAATATCAACTCTACAAACCATGGCAGCACGAATCGTTGTATGCGCCGTTCGATTTCCCCATTTACAAGGATGCCGAGATGCTGCAGGCAGAGAGCGAAGAAGTACTGAAATCGGTGAAGCCAGTGTTCAACTACGACCTCGAAGCCACCAAGGAAGCCCGACAGCAGTTGGAGGAGGCTTTCGATGCGCAATGGCACGCTCACAATGGCTTAAAAGCAGAGTTGAACAAGAATGCCTTGTTGGAACTGTTCGACCAGATTCAGATTCAAGGCATCGTGGCGCACGACAAGGCCTTGGAGGCGTTCTCTCCATCCACCATGGTTAGCCTTGTCAAAAACAAGGCGGCCACCTCGGTTTCGTTTGGCTCGCTTTACACGATGACTACCGCCCGTGAGGCCGTGGAACAATGGGCTCAACAGGGACATCAAGGTGTCGATACCCACCTGCTCTCCTCCTTGATGCTGAACGCCCTGCATCCCAATGTGACCTATGATGCGGCTATGACCAAGCTGGAGCAGGACAAGGCCCTTTCGAAGATCTCGTTGACCTACGGCATGGTGCAGAAAGACGAGCTAATCATCGCCGAAGGTGAGATCGTGGACGACACCGACTTTGCCGTGCTGAACTCACTTCAGAAAGAATACAGCATGGACTCGTTCACTCGAAGCGATTCTGTGCAAGTGCAACTCAGCCAATTCTTCTTGGTAGCCCTGCTCTTCGTGATGGTGGCCTTGTATCTGCGGGCTTTGCATAGGAAAGACGTTTACAGTGAGTTGAGCAAGATCAACCTATTGTTGCTGCTCATGGTCGTGATGATTATTCCGTCTTATTGGATTATGAGGTTGCATCCCTCGTTCATCCTGATGATGCCTGTGGTGATGCTCACCATGATCATGATTACGTTTTATAGCCCGGGACTCACTTTTACCATTCAGGTCATCACCGTGTTGCTCATCGCCATGGCGGTGCCCAATCCCTTCCAGTATATCTTCTTGCAACTGGTGGCTAGCATGATTGTCATCTTTGTGCTTTCGCGCCACAAGTCGCGCAGACACTACTTCCTCACCTCGCTGTTGCTGTTTGTGGTTTATGTGGTGGTGTATCACGCCTTCATTTTCCTTTCCTCGGGTACGGTGGACGGCTCGGTGGTGGGCATCTTGGCCTTGAATGCGCTGTTTACCATGCTTTCATTGCCTTTGATCTTCCTGTTCGAGAAGATGTTCCGTTTGACCACTTCGCTCACTTTGATGGAGCTGAACAACACCAATACGCCTTTGCTGCGACAGTTGGCACAGTCCGCTCCAGGCACCTTCCAGCACTCCATCCAGGTGGCTAATCTCTGCGACGAGGTGCTTTATGCCATTGGCGGTGATAACCTGTTGGCCCGTACAGGTGCTTTGTATCACGACATCGGAAAGATGAAGAACCCGATGTATTTCACCGAGAACCAGCATGGGGGCTACAACTCACATAACGACATCTCGAATGTGGAGAGCGCCCAGATCATCATCTCCCATGTGCTTGACGGCATCAAGATGGCGCAAAAGGCCCGTCTGCCGGAGCAGGTCATCGAGTTCATCCGTACCCATCACGGCACCCGCCGCACCGAGTATTTCTACATCATGGAAAAACGTGAGCATCCCGATGAAGAGGTCGATCCCGCCGATTTCACTTACCACGGTCCAACGCCTTTCTCTAAGGAGACCGCCGTGCTGATGATCTGCGACTCGGTGGAGGCCGCCTCACGTAGCCTCAAAGAGCCCGATGAGACCAGCATCAGCAAATTGGTTGATAGCATCATCCAAAAACAGACTGAAGACGGTCAGTTCCAAAATGTCGACCTCACCATGCGTGACTTCACTACCATCAAAAAGGTGTTGAAGAAGAAATTAATGAGCATTTATCACGTGAGGATTGCCTATCCGGATAAATAATTGAGCGGCCTGAAAGGCCAAATTTCTCTCAGCCCAGGGCAACGCCCTGGGGGAATTAGGAGTTAGGGGACGATAGTCGTCATTGCGAGAAACCCCTCGCAATGACGCATTGTGCCTCTGGGCCTTCGTTGAAGATTAAGTCCAGAATACTTAGGTCAGGAGTATAAGGGAACTTCGTGCTGAAAACCTGATAATATTCTGGAAATAAACTGGAATCGGGGATCACTTTAGGACTGAAAGCGTCTCGATAATCGTTTTCAACCTCGTGAGTATAATCCGATGTGTGAATAATTTCTTTATTCACTTTCATTATCTTTAATACAACCCTTAACGCTGCGTCATTTAGGTCGACAAGGCGTTCGAAACTGGTTTCGAATATAGGCTTCAAATAGTCATAATAGTGGTCGAAATAGGGAGCGGCTTTGTAGGCTGATTCCAAACATCGACGATGAATCTGTTGCCAGTGTTCTTTGTAACTGATGACCACATCCTTGGTCATGGTGTGGTTGCCATTGACTTTCACCACAGGAACGCTCAGGCTTTCCACGCCGTTGGCGGTCATCACGCGGCAGCGGTTGCGATAGGTTTGCTTGTGATAGGTCTCCCAAACCTCGATAAGCGGTCGGTCAGCTGCAAGGAATTGCCTCATGTAGCTGATACAGGGGAAGTATGCTGTGCAAAAAATCGCCATTCTTGGCGTAGGTTACTTGACGAGGTGTTTGGCAATGACGTCCTTAAACTGGGCCTCCGTCATGGCGCCCACTTGCATCATGGGTTGACCCTTCATGGGGATGAACAGCAGGGCGGGAATGCTACTTACCCGAAACACCGAGGCTAGATCGCGCTCTTGGTCCACGTTGATCTTGTAAACCAACAGCTTGCCGTCGTATTCGTTGGCGAGTTTCTCCAGCACGGGCGCCGTCTTCCTGCACGGGCCGCACCAGTCAGCATAGAAATCGATAATGGCCGGCAACTTTCCTTTGTAGACGAAGGTCTGGGAGTCTTTTTCAAAATCCCAAACTTTCTGAAGGAACTCTTTGTACGTGAGATGGCTGACCTTTGAGGTTTCGTTTTTGCTTTGTGCGGTGGCGGTGAGGCCCATGGCAATAAAAATCACTGCGGCGAGGATGGCTTTTTTCATGTTTTTCAAAATTTCGGCAAATATAACAACTTTTTGTTTTTTTCCTTTGGGAAAAACCTTATCTTTGCAAATTAAATGCCATTTTTATGCTGATTGTCAATATCAAGGAACTGGTCGGTATCGACGAAACGGGCTGTTTGATGAAACGCGGCGCCGAGATGTCAGAGACGGGAAGGATCAAGAATGCTTTTCTTTTGACCAAAGGCAAGAAGATTGCCGATTATGGTTCAATGGATTCACCTGAATGCAAGAGATACTTGGAAGAAAACCACCGTGTCTATGATGTAAGCGGCAGTGTGGTGATGCCGGCATTTTGCGACTCGCATACCCATTTGGTGTATGCTAACTCACGAGAGACGGAGTTTGTTGACAAGATCCGTGGCTTGAGTTACGAAGAGATCGCCAAGAGGGGTGGAGGCATCCTCAACTCGGCCAAAGCCACCGCAGCAACCTCCGAGGACGAGCTATACGACATGGCCTGGCAGCGCCTCGATGAGGTGATGCGCATGGGAACCGGCGCCATCGAGATCAAAAGCGGGTACGGTCTGACCACCGAGAGTGAGCTGAAACTGCTTAGGGTGATTCGCCGACTCAAAGAGAATTCTCCTATGACCATTAAGTCGAACTTCCTAGGTGCCCATGGTATCCCAATGGAATACCGCGGCCATCAAGAGGATTATGTCGATCTCGTGATCAACGAGATGATCCCTCTCGTGGCAGCTGAGGATCTCGCTGACTTCATAGATGTGTTCTGCGACAAGGGCTTCTTCACCTGCGAGGACACCGAACGTATCCTCATGGCAGGCATCAAATACGGCATGAGACCCAAGATACATGCCAACGAAATGGCTATCTCCGGCGGTGTGCAGGTGGGTGTGAAATACGGAGCCATCTCGGTGGACCATCTCGAACAGATTGGGAAAGAAGAGATCGAGTGCCTGAAGGACACGGAGACCATGCCGACCATCTTGCCGGGATGCGCCTTCTTCCTCAACCTTCCGCTTTCGCCGGCACGCGAGATGATCCAAAACGGTCTGCCCGTCGCCATGGCGTCGGACTTCAATCCGGGCACCTCACCCTCAGGCAACATGCAACTCATCCTCTCCATGGCTTGTATTCGCTACCGCCTTACCCCTGAGGAGGCTCTCAACGCTACCACCCTTAACACGGCATACGCCATGGGTGTTAGCGACCAACTCGGAAGCATTACCAAAGGAAAAATTGCCAACCTCATTGTCACCCAACCGATGCCTCAACTGGAGTTCATGCCTTACTACTATGGGGCCAACAAGGTAGCCAAGATGGTTTTAAATGGGAAGTTTGTTTGATATAAATATAGTGATAATTTAAATATAATAACATGATGAAAAGATCTTTAATTATGGGAGTGGCACTGGCTTTGACGGCCTTGCTGATGTTCTCCTGCAACAAAAACCGGTTCGACTTTGACGAGTTGCACTCGGTCGAAGGCTCGGGACAATGGAAACTGCCCATAGGTAACGTACAAATGACCCTGGGCGACTTGATGACCCAATTGGGCGAAAACGACATGGTTTCGTATGATGATGAAGGAAACCTCCAGATTGTCTATCAGATGGAGCTGCTGAACATCCTTAAGGGCTCCACCTTCCTGAATCTTGGTACGCTGAATTTCGATACGGAAGAACATTTTCCCAACCCGTTCCCGGGAATCTCGATCCACCCTATCGACACGGTGTTCCACTTTAGCCAAAAAATCGAGTTGTCTACGGATAGCGCCGGTATCGAATCGGCCATCATCAAGTCGGGTGAGCTGATCCTGACCATGGTGACCAACTTAGGCAACATTAGTGAGATTGTCTTCTCCTCGTCGGGTATCGTCGAAAGCAACGGTGACACCCTGGTCCGTCACTTCAACCAACTCAACGGCAACACGGTGGATCTGTCAGGCGCCACCTTCCACCTGCACGATCCTGTGACAGGCGTGGCCGACTCCACCTTGACTTTGAATTACGATATTCATTATCAGTTGACGGGCGTTGATGATCCGGAATATCAAGTCAACACCATAATCGCCCTCAACCGACTGAAATTCCAGCAAATTAGCGGCTATATTTCCGAGTTTGTCTACACTTTTGATTACGACACTACTTTCTCCTTGCCGCTGAATAATATCGCCGGTCAGGCTACACTTGTTGGAGCAGACATTAGAATTAACGAGAGGAATACCTTTGACAACCTTCAAGCGGAGTTGCAGATTGACAAAGCTGAGTTCTATGGCCCTGGAATGGCGCCTTCGCCGATTTTCAAGCATTATCCATATGTGCTTCAAGTCCTTCCATCCGTAGAATATGTTAATGTGTTGCCGGATGAGACCATCGACCTTACTGTTGACACCCGTTTTGACGGCATCCGTGTGGCGGCAGCGCTCGACTTCAACCCTGGCCACGTCGACCGGCTGGTTACTATCAATGACTATTCCACGCTCGACATGCAGGTTGATGCCAAGATCCCGATGCGATTCAGAATCCCTGGCGTTTATTACACTGATACTATTGATCTCAACCTCTCTGATATCACCGCTCCCGAGTTGGTGAAAGAAGTCATACTGACCATTGATTTCGACTCGGAGATTCCGTTCAATCTCAACGGTCAGCTCTACACCCTCAATTCGATGGGGCAGGTCACCGATTCACTCCTGACAAACGCCATGCACCTCAAGGGTTCGTTTGATGGATCCAATGTGAGGACTACCACCGAGATTTCGCTTACCCACGACCATGTAACCCACCTGCTGGCAGCCGAAAAGCTGATGATGCGTTTCGGGGTCGATACTGATAACAATAATGTGGTACTGAATCTCGACAATGGGATAGGCATTACCCTTAAGGCCGATGTAATCTATGGTGGTTCAGTGGAGATTAATCAATAATGATAGGAGGATACAACAATGAAACAGATCAGAATCTATACAGCACTCTTCTTCATGATGGTCCTGTCGTCAGTGGCGACGGCCCAGTTCGTATCCCCCGTGGATTTCATGCGCAACAACCCGAGGTCGGCATACGCCAATCCTGCCTTCTATACGAGCGAATATGGTTATTTCGACCTGGGTCTGGGCGGCATCAACTTCGGTGTTCAGAACATCGGACTGAAATACGATAAGTTTTTCCGTTTCAACGAGATGGGTCAACCTACGGTGGTTGACCTTGATGCCGGTGTCGCCAGTCTTAGAAACACCAACTACCTGAACACTTACCTCAACTTCGATGTCTTCAACTGCGGGCGCCGCACCAAACATGGTTTCTTTACCTATACCCACCGCTTCCGTGAATATGAGTCGTTGAGCTATAACAAAGATTTGGTCAAACTTGCTGCCAACGGCAATGCTGCCTTCTTGGGCGAGTCGAACCCAGCTGATATCAACATTGGCGTGTCTGCCAGAGTCTATCAGGAGTTCGACTTTGGCTTCCAGATGAGCCTCACCGAAAAACTCAACATTGGCATGCGCCTGAAGTTCCTCATGGGCTTCATGGATGCCAAAACCAATGTTGTGAACGCCAAACTCTACACCGATCCCGAGACATACGCCCTGAAGTTGATGACCCAAGCCGACGTCACGGGCACGTTGCCTTATCAATTCGTCATGGAAAACGGAAAACTGGATATCGTCGACCGGCGTTTCAACCCCGCTAATCTGTTTAAGAACTACGGGGGTGGCATCGACCTAGGTGCGGAGTACAAATTCGATGAACATTGGGGCGCAGCAGCCGCTCTCAACGACCTCGGCTTCATCAAATGGAACAACTATTCCATCAACTTCACCGGTGAACTGCAGGACAACGGCTCCTTCTATGATCATGGCGCTTTCGTGTTCTCAGGTTTGACTTCAGAGCAGGTTCATGGCCTCATGAATGACCCTAACTATGCTAGCGCCGTGGTAGACTCTCTGATGGGCTATTTCCAACTGACCCCCAATAATTTGGTCAGCTATACCACGGGTTTGAACACCAACCTGATGTTGCGTGGCTATTACGATGTGACCCCGTCCAACCGTTTCTCGGCGCAGTTCATGGGCTACAATTTGGGCATGGGCATGAAGCCCGCCTTAACGCTCGCTTACACGGGATCATTTGCCAATAAATACGACGTGGTGGCTACCTATACCATGATGCCTGGCGTCTTCGACAACCTCGGTATCGGCTTGAGTGCCAACTTCGGTGGTCTTCTCCTGTATGTGGCGACCAACAACATTTTTGGATTTACCAACCCCGCCAACAGAGGCTTGCTGAATGCTCAGTTCGGCATCTCGTTCACGGGTGGCGAACAAATCAGCCGTAGCGAGACTATCATCATCAGAGACCAGGAGAGTGAATGGGATGACTGAGGCCCGGATATTTGCTGTCAGCCGTCACCGTCTGACCACAGACGGTGACGGCTGTACTACGCTGGTGACATTCAACGGATGCCCCCTGCGCTGCAAATACTGTCTGAACAAAGTCTCATGGAAAGAAGACGGAGGTCGAGTCTATACCCCAGAAACCCTTTTCGAAGAAGTTAAGATCGACCAGTTATATTTTCTTGCTACCCGTGGCGGCGTTACCTTCGGTGGGGGAGAACCTCTGCTGCAAACCGAGTTTATCAAGGAATTTCGAGCGCTTTGTGGTAACCAATGGAAACTTTTAGTTGAGACCAGTCTCAATGTGGCTCCTGAGATGGTACAGACCGCCGATCCCGTACTAGACGGCTATATCGTCGACATTAAAGATATGAACCCTGAAATCTACAAAACCTACACGGGAAAAAACAATGCACTGGTCTTCGAGAATTTGGAATGGCTTTTGCATCATGGCGACCCGTCCCGAATCGTGGTTCGCGTTCCCCATATCCCTGACTACAACACCGACCTGGACGTAGCCAAGAGTATGGAACAACTGAAGGCGATGGGAGTGACTAACTTCGATGAATTTCAATATATAATAAGGTAATATTATGGCCAAAGGAAAGAAAACTTGTAAAATACTCAAGGACATCCGTAAGCAGATTGCTGAGGAGAACGATATTCAATTGATCACAGAAGAATGCACTTACAAAGGTGACTGCCGGGGCACCTGTCCCAGATGCGAAGCTGAGGTGCGTTACCTGGAGCGTGAGTTGGAGAAACGCCAACGTCTAGGCAAGGTGGCTGTTTTCGCTGGCATGTCGCTCGGCACCATGATCTCCGCAGCCTCCTGCGATACCACCGAACCGTTCTCAAAAAAAGAACCGCTAGCAGGCGATGTGACTACCGAGGTTATGGTTCCACCTCAGCCGGTTGATCCAGATACTGTCATAGAAGAACCATTGATGGGAATCGTGCCTTGGTACCATAATGTGTTCTTCTTTGACGAAGAGACCTACGATAGCTTGCTTAAGGACCTTTTTGTCTATCCCGATATGGAGAAACTAACGGTGATCAAGGGTAAGTTGCCATACGAACATCTTGGTGACGGATCAGAATGTAACACGCTGGAAAAGCTGGTGGCGGAAACCAGGGAATTCAGCGCTCCCAGCTATCCCGGCGGCGAACAGCAGATGCTGAAAGATATTGCCGAGGGGCTGAAAGGCAAAGTAATCAACGGCCGGTATAAAGGCGTTATGGAAGTGGCCTTTAACGTGACTCCCGAAGGCAATGTTGAGACTGTAAAAATCGAAAACGGCCTCAACGTCAACTTAGATGCCGCGGTGATCGCCCTCTTTGAGCAGATGAAATGGAACCCCGCTCGATATAAGCTGGAGAACGGTGATTCGTCGGTGTTCGAATGCCGCTGCATTCAAAAGATAGCATTCCCATTGAAGTGATTTAAAAACAATAAAAATATGGAAAGAGGAAAACAAACTTGTAAGATCTTGAAAGAGATCCGCCAGCAGATTGCCTTGGAAAACGACATCGAGTTGGTGACTTCGGAATGCACCCACAAGGGTGATTGCGCGGGTACCTGCCCGAAGTGCGAAGCTGAGGTGCGCTACCTGGAACGCGAACTGGAGAAACGCCAACGCCTGGGTAAGGTTGCTGTCTTTGCTGGACTGTCGCTGGGCACCATCGTCGCTGCTACCGGATGCGGCCCGTTCCAACCCACGGCAGGCATGCCGATGGATCCGCCGGACAGCACTGTAGTTTGCCAAGATGATACAATCCCCGAGCGCCCCCTCGCTGGCGACGTGATGATTGAGATTCCTGATACTACTGCTGTCCCAACATCTGAAGAATAATTACTAATATTATTTTTTTATATGAAACAACTTATCGAATGCGTGCCGAACATCAGTGAAGGCCGCGACAAAAACATTATTGACCAAGTTACCGCCGAAATCGAAAAAGTGGAAGGCGTCAAATTATTGGATGTGGATCCCGGTATGACCACCAACCGTACCGTTATCACTTTTGTGGGTGAGCCGGAACCGGTGTGCGAAGCCGCCTACCATGTGGTGAAGAAAGCCGCCGAACTCATCGACATGAGCCAGCATCACGGTGCCCATCCGCGTCAAGGTGCCACCGACGTGTGTCCCCTTATCCCCGTGAGCAACATCACCATGGAAGAGGTGGTCGAGTACGCCCACAAGCTGGGCAAGCGCCTCGGCGAAGAACTGAACATCCCGATTTACTGCTACGAAGAGGCAGCCTATATCAAGGAGCGTCGCAACCTTGCTTACTGCCGTACAGGTGAGTATGAAAGTCTGGCCTCGCGCCTCGGCACCGAGCAGTGGAAGCCCGACTTCGGCCCCAACGAATGGAACGAACATGTGGCCCACACGGGTGCCACCCAAGTGGGTGCCCGCGACTTCCTCGTGGCCATCAACTATAACCTCAACACCACCTCCACCCGGCGTGCCAACGCCATCGCTTTTGACGTCCGTGAAAAGGGCCGTCCGATGCGTGAAGGTGGTAAGGTGACCGGCAAGCCAATGAAGGACGAAAACGGCAAACCGATCATGATCCCCGGCACCCTGAAGGCCACCAAGGCCATCGGCTGGTTTATCGAGGACTATGGCATCGCCCAGGTGTCGATGAACATCACCAACATCAGCGTTTCGCCCGTCCACGTCTGCTTCGAGGAGGTCTGCGCCAAGGCTGCTGCCCGTGGTGTGCGTGTCACCGGCTGCGAAATCGTGGGTCTGGTGCCCAAGAAGGTGCTGATGGATGCTGGCAAGTTCTATCTCGCCAAGCAACAGCGCAGCCTCGGCGTGAGCGAAGAGGAAATCATGAAGATCGCTATCAAGTCGATGGGCTTGGATGATCTGAAGCCCTTCGACCCGAAGGAAAAGGTCATCGAATACCTCATCGAAGACCATACGCAGAAGAAACTCGTCGACATGACCTGCACGGGCTTTGCCAACGAGACCGCTTCTGAAAGCCCTGCTCCGGGTGGTGGCTCCATCTCGGCCTACATGGGTGCCCTCGGTGCCTCTTTGGCCACGATGGTCGCCAACCTGTCGTCGCACAAGCCGGGTTGGGATGAGCGTTGGGAAGAATTCTCCAACTGGGCCGTCAAGGGTCAAGCCATTAAGGACGAACTGCTTGAGCTGGTTGACGAAGACACCAATGCCTTCAACACCATCATGGCTGCCTTTGGTTTGCCGAAGAAGACCGACGAGGAGAAGGCCGCTCGCACACAGGCCATCCAAGATGCTACCAAGTATGCCACCCAGGTGCCGTTCCGCACGATGAAGGTCGCCTTCAAGGCTTTTGAGGTCGTCCGCGCCATGGCCGAGACCGGTAACCCGAACTCCGTCACTGATGCTGGTGTGGGTGCTTTGTGCGCTCGTTCCGCCGTGATGGGCGCCCACCTCAACGTGAAGATCAACGCCGCTTCCCTGAAAGACGAGGAGTTCAAGGCCCAAATCCTTAAGGATGCCGCCGAGATTGAGACTGCCGCCCTGAAGGAGGAGGCTGAGATTCTTGAGATTGTCAATAAGGTGATTGAGAAGTGAGAGGTTAGAGGTTAGAGGTGGAACCTTTAGGGTAGCCGCACCCCATCGGGGTGCCATATCGGTAGCCGCACCCCATCGGGGTGCTATATCGGTAGCCAGGGGTTCCGCGATAGCGGTACCCCTGGGGAAAAAGGTCCCCCAATCCATCCGGCACCCCATCGGGGTGCGACAACCGACGTTTTTTTAAAAAAAAATTGAAATAACCCCTTGTCGTTTCAAAAAAATGTTCTAATTTTGCAGTCCGAAAATTTTGAAAGGAAGATAATATGTCAAAGAAACAGAAAGACGCACGTATCAAGGTCATCCTCGAGTGCACAGAGCATAAGGCCAGCGGCATGCCGGGTACTTCCAGGTACTTTACCTTCAAAAACAAGAAGAACACTCCCGACCGTCTGGAGCTGATGAAGTATAACCCCATTTTGAAACGCATGACCCTCCACAAGGAGATCAAATAATTAAGAGTTATGGCAAAGAAAGTAGTTGCTACCCTTCGTACCCTGGGTAAGGAATACAGCAAGGTCATCCGCATGAAACGTTCGGAAAAGACCGGCGCTTATTATTTTGAAGAGACCATCGTCCCTGTCGACAAGGTTCAGGAATTTCTCGCCAAGAGATAAGACGATTTTCTTTCAAGACAATTCAATAGCTTTTCCATAACAAATGGGAGAGCTATTTTTTCGTATCTAAAATTGAAGTTATGGGCCTGTTTTCGTTTTTAACCAAGAAAAAAGAACAAAAAGAAGACCTCGACAAAGGTCTGGAAAAGACCAAAACCAGTGTCTTCAGCCGCCTCTCACACGCCATCGTCGGCAAATCGAAAGTCGATGACGAAGTCCTCGACAACCTGGAGGAGATTCTTATCACCTCCGACGTAGGCGTCGAGACAACCCTCAAAATCATCGATCGCATCGAGAAACGTGTGGCACGTGACAAGTATGTCGGCACCGATGAACTCAACACCATCCTCAAGGAAGAAATTATGGCCCTGCTGCAAGAGAACCAATCGGGTGATGGCACCACCTTTGACATCGAAGGAAAGAAACCTTACGTGATCATGGTGGTGGGTGTCAACGGTGTGGGCAAGACCACGACCATCGGCAAACTGGCGCATAATTTCAAGAAAGCCGGCAAGAAGGTGGTGCTTGGTGCCTCTGACACCTTCCGTGCCGCTGCCGTGGAGCAGCTTAAGATTTGGGCTGAAAGAGTGGATGTGCCGATTGTCCAGCAAGGCATGGGCGCTGACCCGGCTTCTGTGGCTTTCGATACGGTGAAGTCGGCCGTGGCCCAAGACGCCGACGTGGTGCTCATCGACACCGCAGGTCGTCTTCATAATAAGGTGAACTTGATGCGTGAGCTCACCAAGATCAAGACTGTGATGCAGAAGGTCATCCCCGATGCTCCGCATGAGGTGTTGCTCGTTTTGGATGCCTCTACAGGCCAGAATGCCATTGAGCAGGCTCGCCAGTTCACCGCTGCCACTGAAGTCAACGCCTTGGCTTTAACCAAACTCGACGGTACCGCCAAAGGTGGCGTGGTCATCGGCATCTCCGACCAGTTCAAGATTCCGGTCAAATACATCGGCGTCGGCGAAGGCATCGACCATTTGCAGGTATTTGACCGCAAGGCTTTTGTGGATTCATTGTTTGAATGATGAGAAGGCCCGTCCTGAACATCGTGACCCTCGGTTGCTCCAAAAACAAAGTGGATTCGGAGCATCTGGCGGCTTTGCTTGAGCATAAGTACTTGATTCGTCACGACTCAGACTTGAAGTCGGATGTGGTTATCATTAATACCTGTGGCTTCATCGGCGATGCCCAGGAGGAATCGGTGGATACCATCCTTGAATATGCCGAACTTCGTAAACAAGGGAAAATCAAGAAGTTATACGTAACTGGCTGTCTATCACAGCGTTTCAAAAAGGATTTGCAGGCTGAGATTCATGAGGTAGACGGTTTCTATGGTGTAGAGAGTGTCAACCTGATTGCTGCTGACATCCTCAAAGAGGAGCCTGTGCAGGACTATTGCAGCCACCGTGTGCTTTCCACTCCGAGGCATTATGCCTATCTGAAGATTTCGGAAGGCTGCAACCGTCGCTGTGCTTTCTGCGCCATTCCTTTGATCCGAGGACCGCATGTCTCGGTGCCTATGGAAAACCTGCTCGAGGAAGCACGTCAGCTAGCCAAGCAAGGCGTGAAAGAGTTGATCTTGATTGCCCAAGACCTGACTTATTACGGCCACGATATTGATGGTAAATCCCATATTGTGGAATTGGTGAAGGCCCTCTGCGAAATTGACGGGTTTGAGTGGATTCGTCTGCATTACGGCTATCCTTTGGGATTCCCTGACGAGCTACTTGACTTGATGGGTAAGAATCCGAAGATTTGCCATTACATTGACTTGCCTTTGCAGCATGTCAGTACCCATATCCTAAAAGACATGCGGCGTGGCGTGGACCGTGAACAAACCATCGGCTTTGTCAAGAATGTTCGCAAACACGTGCCCGACATTGCCTTCCGTACTACCTTCATTGTGGGCTTTCCAGGTGAAACCGAGGAAGATTTCGAGGAGTTGTGCCAGTTTCTTAAGGACATGCGTTTCGAAAGGGCAGGGGTGTTCGCCTTCTCGCCGGAAGAGGGGACGCCTGCATACGAACTGCCCGATGATGTGCCGGATGAGGTCAAGCAAGCGCGTGTGGATAAGCTGATGGAAATCCAGCAGGGTATTTCTTTGGAGATCAATGGACAAAGAGTCGGGAAGGTCGAGAAAGTCTTGATTGACCGCCTGGAAGGGGATTATTATGTGGGCCGTTCCCAATATGACTCCCCTGAGGTGGATGACGAGATCTTGGTTTCTGCTGAAGAGACCTTGCAAATTGGAGCATTCTATTCAGTTCGGATTACCCAAGCGGATTACTTTGATTGTTATGGCGAAATATTAAAATAAAATGTTACTTTTGTCGTTGAAACCAAGGTTGAGCCTGCTTAGTAATGTATTTTTGGACCAGATTTAAGATTTTTGTCAAAGGTGTTTTGATGGGTGTCGTCAACGTGGTGCCGGTGTCCAGCGGGACCATTGCTTTGGTGTTAGGTGTTTTTGAGCGTTTCATCAATTCCGTCAAGGCGCTGAACCATAAAAACTTCAAATATCTTTTCAAAGGTGAGGTCACGGAATTCGGTCGCAGGACGGATTTCCGTTTCTTCATCACCATTCTGGCCGGCATCATCGTGGGTATGGTGTTTACCTCGATATTCCTGAAGAGTGCCCTGAAATCGTATGAAGTCTATGTTTGGGCCTTCTTCATCGGCTTGATCATTGCATCGGTCATCAATGTGATGAAGAGCATTGAGAAAGTCAGTGTCAAGAATATCATCATTTTGTTGATTGGATTTGGCATTTCTTTCCTGCTGTCCATCCACCTGAATCCGGAATCGAACGACAGTTTCTGGTACCTTTTTATTTGCGGTATTGTTGGCGCTACGGGCATGGTGGTTCCTGGTATTTCGGGTTCTCACCTGATGTTGCTGATGGGCAATTACGAACTGATAGTCACACAAGCCATTCCGGCCATGACCAAGGCTTCGACCTTTATGTTTGGTTTTCGGATTTTGCTTCCGTTTTTCCTTGGATCCGTTGTCAGTATTGTCATCTTTTCTTACCTGCTTTCTTGGTTGATGAGGGAATTCCGCAACGAAACCTTGTCGGCGTTGTCAGGTTTCATGCTGGGTAGCCTTCCCGTGGTGTATCCTTGGAAGGAGCCGGCGGCGGACATGCTGGAATACGTATTCCATCTTCCCCAAATCAATGGGGAGTTCTTTGTTGCCATGCTCATGGCAGTCGTCGGTGCCGTGGCCATCTATATGCTGAACGTGTATGCTCGGCGCGAGGAGGTGCGGCTACAAAAGGCTGCTGCCAGAAGGCAGAAACGAGAGGAAAGAAGGAAAAAAGGCGACGATTAGTCTTTGTTTTTCATGAAAATACAGTCGGAAAGCTGTGCTTCGCCCATGACGACGTCGTGAGCAAGGGCATCGCAGGTGGGTGCACCGCACACGCCACAGTCTTTTTGGGGTAGTTTGGCCCGAAGAGCGTTGATTTGTTGCATTTTCGCCAGGGCTTGTGTGATGTCCTCATCGAGGACCAACATAGAGCGGGGTTTGATGTCCCCGACCTTGACGTTGCGTGCCAAGAAATTGCGCTCGGCTTCGATCTCGTGGTCTTTGGTCTGCTCCCCATTACGTTCGCGCTCGGCGATTTTACGGGCACGGGCAAAGATGCGCTCGCACATCATGAAACGGTTGTCACAGGTGAGGATGCCGCCGGGGCAGCTCTGGTCGCAGGCACGAAGCTCCAGGAAATCCACGTTCTCCACCTCGTCATTCTCCACCTTTTCGAGGAACTCGATGACGTTGTGGATCTCGTCGATAGAGTAGGAGTGCTTGGCGTTGGAGAGTCTTCGTTCGCCATTGGTGAGTGCCGTCAGTACGCCGTCTGAAGAGATCTGTGAGACAGGCAGTTTTTGTTCCTTGAAACCCTTGCCTTGTTCCTTGATCCGCTTGAAAACCCGATTGTAGAGTGCATCCATGTTGATGACTCCATCCACGAGCGACTTGTCTTCGCCCACAGGTGTCTTCACAGCGGCGATTTTGGCAGCGCATGGAGTGATATAGAAAATGCCGATGTCTTCGGAGTTCCAGTCCTCTTTCTCCAACTTGCGGCGGATATACATGGCCGTCAAATCGATGGGTGCCTTGATGGGGATGAGGTTGTCGGTCAGTCCGGGGAACTTCACCTGGATAAGGCGCACGATGGCGGGGCAATAGGTCGAAATCAAGGGACGGATGTCGGGATGCTCGGCGGCGTATTTGTTTTTGGCTTCGGTGTAGATTGGCACCGTGGCTTCGGTCTCGATGATATAGGTGAACCCGATCTCTTTTAGGATCTGGTAAATCCTCGACACGGTGATGTCGTTGGGGAACTGACCCATGAAGACAGATGGCACCAATGCCACGCGACAGGCATAGTTGAAGATGTTGTCGAAGTCGTCCTGTTTAATATAAATGGATTTGGTGGGGCAAACCTTAAAGCAATTGCCGCAGTCGATGCAACGGTCGGGGTGCAATATGGCCTTGCCATCGCGTACTCTGAGTGCTTCAGTGGGACACGCCTTCATGCAATGGGAGCACCCAATGCAGGTCTCCTGATCAATAGTCAGCGCGTGAAAAAAAGGGACCTTCTCCATAGTTGTTTAGTTATTCAGTTATTCAGTTGTTCAGTTAATCAGTTTTCAGTTTTCCACTTTCCGTTTTCCGTTTAAAAATGGACTTCCATCTCGACGGTGGTTCCGACACCGACGGTGGATTGGACATCCAGACGATCGACGTTCTTGCGGATGTTGGGCAGACCCATGCCAGCGCCGAATCCCATGTTGCGGACCTCGGGCGAAGCGGTGGAATTGCCTTCCTGCATGGCCCATTCGATGTCGGGGATGCCCGGACCTTTGTCGACGACTTTCACAATGATGCGGTCGGCCTCGATGTCGGCATAGATCATGCCGCCGTAGGCATGGGCAATGGCGTTCACTTCAGCCTCGTAGAGGGCTACGACGACCCGTTTGACGATTTGCGGGTTGACGTTGAGCTGTTTCAAGGTTTTCTTGATGGCGCTCGATGCGGCTCCGGCATTCACAAAGTCCGCTTCAAATACTTGATATTCTAAGTGCATAATGTTTCATGTTAGTTCAACATTCAGAAAATGGGCTGCATGCCCCCTTTGAAGAGCAGTCCGCAGGCCTTGAACATGGAGAAGTCACTTTCCATGACCACCATGCCTTCGTCCTCAGCCTCTTCGATCATCTCCTCGGTCGCCTTTTTGCGGCGCACCAGGACGATGATGTCCAAGTTGCCCATCTCGCAGGTACGGATGGTTTGCATGTTGCACAGTCCAGTGAGGATTACAGGGTTGTAGTCGCCCAAGGTGAGTACGTCGCTCATCAGGTCGGAGGCGAAGGCCGTCTCATGTTCTTCGTTCAAGCGGTCTTGTCCGCAGAGGACCTTGGCCTCCAGTACATCGGCAATTTCTTTGAGTGTCATTGTATTAGTCGTTATATTTGATTTCTTTCAGGTTTTCTTGGATCATTTCTTTGAGATATTTCATGATGTGGACGTCGTTCATCGGCATCCCGTCGAGGGCTTCTTTAACCTCGTCAGTATCGAAGACAAATTCGCCGTCGTCGGTGATGTGGGTGTAGATGAAACGGATGTCCTCGTGGGCTGCGAAGAGCATCACCAAGGAGCCCGCTAGGTCGCCCATGGGAGGACGGTCGATATGGTCGTGTTGGAACCAGAAATGGAGTACGGTACCCTTGCCGACTTCGCTTTCAATGTGCATGCCGCCGCCCATATTCTCCGTGTTCATCTTAATCAGTGGCAGTCCCAGTCCCACCTTGCGGGTAGTGCGAGAGGTTGTCCAGGGGTCAGTGACTTTAGCCAGGAACTCGGGGGTCATGCCTTTCCCGTTGTCCTTAATGGTAAAGTCATAGACGTTGTCTTTGAGGCTGTCCTTGATGGTCAGCTCCACCAGGGTCGAGTTGGCCGCGGTCGAGTTTTCCATCAGGTCATATACATGCATGGCTAATTCTTTCATAATATTCTAACCATAAAGAAGTTGCAGTTTTTCGTTGGGTTCGGTGTCGATGTAGCGTCCGTCTTCCCCATGAAGGGTCTTTCGAAACTCGTCGAACGTCTTATCATACATGTGTAGTACACAATGTACTTCTCCGATAATGTGGAGGAAGTGGGCGTCGCTGCTTTTGGTGAAGTTGAACTTCTTGAGGTAGGCGTATTTTTTCAGGAAGTCTTCTTTCTTCACGTGTTTCGAGATTTCCAGGGCATCGGCCTTGATGTCGGGTGGGACGAAGCCAAGTTGGCTTACCAAACTGCTGGCGGGTTTGTTCACGTGGGCGGGGACAAACAGCCCACCGATCTCGTGGACCACGTCATATAGTTGGTCAAGGTCTGCGTCGAGAGCCGACCATAGCAGCCATTCCTCTTCCCCCACCACTTCTTCGTTTTCATCCACGATGAGTTGGTAACCGAACTTCTCTTCATCCAAGGGGATGTGGGGGAG
>JAILBC010000014.1 GCA_024681295.1 Bacteroidales bacterium | reverse complement strand
ATACTGCTCACCAAGTTTGTTTTGTGAATCAGCGTCAACTTTGTCTTTTATGCTTATTATGCCCATGATTGCTGTTTTCAGATTAATCGAATCTAATACGTGGGTTCATGATGGCCGGCGACCTCCATTGGATGCCGTATTCGGCCAGAATCTCTTTTTTCACGCCCCAGCGTTTGTGGCAGTAGCCATGATGGCGCTTCACACCTTGCATCCGTGCCTCGCATTCCCTTTCCACGTCGTAGATGACCTCTTCCCATTGTGGGGTGCGCTGCACGGGGTCATAGAGCTTTTGATGGGAGTCTCTCAAGTCATCCAGAAATTCCTCGTCGCTGTATTCGGGATCAATGGCGTTCAGGAGCCGGTCGGTGAGTTCCCCTTTATAGTAGGCCGAACCCAAAAGTCGGTGGTAGTAGTCGAGATAGGAGAGGTAGAGTCGGGGAGTGCTGGTGGGGCTGACAAGGTCGTGGGAGAGCACTTTTTTGCAGAAGGCCTTGGCTTGTGTGGCTGTGCGGCATTTGCGTCGGTCTTTGAGGAGACGCATCGCCTCGCGGGCCATCGGGATGTTCTTCCAGGGATGGGATTCGTTCTCCATCATCAGGTCGCCGAGTTCCTTGAGCCGAGGGTATTCGCTCTTGTCGCCTTCGTCGGCACCGAAGTACATCACGTAGCGCACCAGTTCCACCATATAGGGGTTGGGGATACAGTAAATCTCGGTGCCCAGCACCTGCCAGTGGCGGTTGAGTGTATAGGTCCTGTCGCAGAAGGTGAAGTCGAATTGGTCATCGGTGAGCCGGTCGACGGTCAGCACCCATTTGAGGCGAATGATTTTATTGGGTTCGTCGTAGCTCTCTTGTCCTTCGCATTCGTCAATAAGCCATTGCGAGCCTTCGGTGAGGTCGGCGAGTTTCATTTGGTGGCGGGTCATCTCGTGTTGTCGGATTCCCCGGTCGATGCTCTCGTAGAGCTGGATGATGTGTAGGGTCTGTTCCATATCTCTTACCAACTTATGCCCATGTCACGGAGTTCTTTCTTTGCAACCTCATCACCCCGTTGTGCTGCAATCTTTAGCCATCGGATGCCTTCGTTTCTGTTACAAGCAACTCCTTGGCCGGTGAGGTAGGATACGCCTACCATGCAAGCGCCGTCGGGGTCTCCATTATTGGCTGCTTTTAAAAACCAAGTAAAAGCTTTTGTTACGTTTTTTATTGTGCCCTGGCCCATGGCGTAGCACAAACCGTATGCATATTGGGCTTTGGCATAGTCTTGGAGGGCGGCTTTCTCGAGCCATCGGAACGCCTCGTTTAGGTTTTGGGGCACGCCGCGTCCTTTTTGGTACAATACGCTCAGGTTAAACTGTGATTTTGGGTCACCTAACTCGGCACCTTTTTGGAACCATTCAGCGGCTTCTTTGTACTCCTGTTCGTCGTATGCTTCCGTTCCGCATTGATAGTAGTACTGTTGTTGGGCTTGATCGTAGGTTCTGTCCATTCCTCTTTTACCTTCGCTATAGCCGTTATCTGCCGCTTTTTTATACCAGATATAGGCAGTGAGCATGTCTTTCTTAACCACTTTGCCGCGTTCATAGTAGTCGCCCATGAAGTACTGGCCTTGGGAATTGCCCAGTTCGGCGGCTTTCTTACACCACTCAAAGGCTTGGGCATCGTCTTTTCTCACGCCATCGCCATCCGTGTACATTCTCCAAAGGAATATTTGGGCCTCGGTGTAGTTTTGGTTGGCCGCTCTGAGAAACCACTTGTAGGCTTCGGCAAAATCCTGTTTGATTCTAAGCCCATTCCAATAATTGAGGCCCAGATCGAACTGTGCTTTTACATGGCCTTGCTCAGCTGCTTTTTTGTACCATTGGATAGCTTCGACCCAGTTGTTGGCGGCTGCAGCGGTATTGCCTAATTGGTAGCAACCTTCCGGAGTGGTACTCTTTCCTAAACTTTCAAGAGCTTTCTTGCAATCATTATTGCCTAACTCAATGCCTTTTTGATACAACGATTTAGCTTTTTCGAGGTCTTTTGTGACGCCATAACCGTTTTCATAGATGCAGCCGAGATAGAAGAAAGCTTCTTTTTTGTTGTTTTCAGCCGCTTTGGTGAACCACTTGAGGGCCTGGGCGAGGTCGGTTCTCACTCCACGCCCTTTGTAATAAAGATAGCCGAGGTTGAAGGAGTAACCAGACGCACCGTTTTCAACCGCCTTTTTGGTCCATTCAAAGCCTTTAACGTCGTTGCACGAGGTTCCTTTTCCTTCGCAGTAACACCAACCGACCCATCCTTGGGCCAAAGCATGACCTGCCTCCGCAGCTTTGAGGAAGCATTGGAAGGCTTCGGCCATGTTGTTTGCATTTTTCGCATTTAAGGCTTGTTGATACCATTGTTGTTTGATGTCCATATCTTGTCTTTTATTAATCGAAATGTGTATGTGGATTCATGATGGCAGGTGACCGCCAGACGATGCCCCGTCGGGCGAGGGCGGCCCTTTTGGATGACCAGTAACTGTAGCAGAAGCCCATGAAACGATCTGTGTCCTTGAACTCCTCGTCCAGTTCCTTTTCTACCTCGTAGATGTTCTCTTCCCAGGCCTCGGAGAGTTGGATGGGGTCGTACTTGATGAAACGTCCCTCCGTCATCAGCTCGAGTTTCTCCTCTTCTGGAGTGTTTGGGTCGATCATCCGGCGTAGGTGTTGTATCTCTTTGGCCCATCTTTGATCGTCGCGGCTCAAGTCGGTCCACAGTTCCATAAACGAAAGGATGAGTCTAGGCGTCTCGTAATCCAGCAGCAGTTTCTGGGTCACCACCCACTCGCAGAGTTGCTGGATGTCGTCACGGTCATCCTCGGAGGCCTCTTCCTTCATCAGTCGTAAGGTTTCCCGAGCCAAAGGGATGTTTTTCCAGAAGTCGCCTACCTTGGCGTGGGCGCGCATCTGGTCGTAGAGTTCCTGCAAACGGTCTTCAAGACTGTGGTTCTGTCCCATGTTTCTAATCTTTTGAAATTCAGGGCAAATATAAACAATGTATGGGAATTTTCCAAAAATATACGTATCTTTGCGTAAATTTTAAAAAGGATGAAATCAACCATTCCATTGGCGGAACGCCTGCGACCCTCCACGCTTGACGACTACATCGGACAGAAACACCTCATCGGTGAGAATGCCGTGCTCCGTCGCGCCATCGAGAGCGGCAGGGTGCCGTCCATGATTTTCTGGGGACCTCCAGGGGTAGGCAAGACCACTCTGGCCTACATTATTTCCAAGCAAGTGAAACGGCAGTTCTTCCAACTCAGTGCCGTGAGTAGCGGCGTGAAAGAGGTGCGTGAGGTGATTGACCGGGCAAGGATGGCTCCCGAGGCTCCAATATTATTTATAGATGAGATACACCGTTTCAGCAAGTCTCAGCAGGACTCTTTGCTGGGTGCCGTGGAGAAGGGACTAGTCACTTTGATCGGTGCCACTACCGAGAATCCTTCGTTCGAGGTCATCTCGCCACTGCTGTCACGTTGTCAGGTCTATGTGATGAAAGCCCTTGAGAAAGCCGACTTGGAGGTGATGCTTGATAAAGCAGTGAAGGCGTTGGAATATGATTATGGTAAAAAAATCGTTATAAAGGAATCAGAAGCCTTGCTACGCATCAGCGGCGGCGATGGGCGCAAGCTGCTCAACGCCATCGAGCTGGTAGTGACTTCTCTTGACGATCTCGACCCGGAGGCGCAGGAGTTGGTGGTGACCAATGACTTCACCACGGTGACCATCCAGAGCAACTTGGTGAAATACGACAAGCAGGGGGAGATGCATTACGACGTGATCTCGGCCTTCATTAAATCGATGCGCGGCAGCGACCCCAATGCGGCTTTGTACTACTTGGCCCGGATGATTGAGGCAGGGGAGGACCCCCTGTTCATCGCCCGACGTATGGTAATTCTGGCCTCGGAGGACATCGGCAACGCCAACCCCAACGCCTTGCTGTTGGCCAACACCTGCTTCGATGCTGTCAACAAGATTGGTTGGCCTGAGAGCCGTATCATCTTGTCGCAGACGGTGACCTATCTGGCTTCTTCGCCCAAGAGCAATGCCGCAGTGGCCGCCATCGACGCCGCCCAGGCTTTGGTACGTCAGACGGGCGACCTGCCAGTGCCGTTGCATCTCCGCAATGCCCCCACCAAGCTGATGAAGGACCTCGGTTACCACGAGGGCTACAAGTACGCCCACGCCTTCGAAGGCAACTTTGTGGACCTAGAATATCTGCCTCAGGAAATATCTGGCACGGTTTTGTATGAGCCTCAGGACAACCCCCGCGAACGAGAACTGAGAAAATATCTCCGTGAACGCTGGAAAGACAAGTATGGGTATTAGGAGTGAGGAGTGAGGAGTGAGGAGTGAGGAGTGAGGAGTGAGGAGTGAGGGAGTCTCTCTAGCTAGTGGAAGAAGCACCCCAACGGGGTGCCATCTCAATAACCCCAGGTAAGCGAGTGAAACGAGCGTAACCTGGGGAAAGGAAAACAAAAACAATCGCACCCAAGAGGGGTGCCACATCACTGGAATAAACGATGGAACAAAACAAAACCGAAAAAAGCCTCAGCCTGTGGAACAAAGTGCTCTCTACGAGCCTCAAGCTTCCTTTTGTTAAAGTAGACCGCGACGAGTTCCTCACCAAGGAACTCTCCAAGTTTTGCACCCCTATGGAGGTCATCACAGCCCTCAATGTGGGTACCCTTGGTGTGCTGAGCAAGAAAGAGATCGACAAGCTCGCCAACCAGTGCATCAGCTACCATCTCACCATGGTGTGCGGTACATCGGCATTGATGGGACTCCCTGGTGGTTGGTGGATGATGGGTACGATCCCCACCGACCTGACCCAATTCTACGGACACATCCTCTCATTGATGCAGAAGCTGATTTATCTTTATGGCTGGCCCGCACTCACCAATGTCAACAACCAGCTCGATGACGAGTCACTCAACATCATGACCCTTTTTGTGGGTGTGATGATGGGCAACAAGATGGCTATCGAAGCCTTGACCAAGTTAGTGACTCAGGTTTCGAAAAACGCCGGTATGAAGATTTCGGAAACGGTATTGGCCCAGTATGCGGTGAAGATTGCCCAGTGGATCGGCATCAACATGACCAAGGAGAGCTTCGCCAAGGGCATGGGGAAAGTGCTGCCTTTGGTGGGCGCACCCATCTCAGCCACAATCACTTACTACACTTTCCGTCCGATGGCTCGTCGGTTGAAGAAGCATCTTGATGAGCTTTATGAGATGGGAGAGGCTCACAGGGTGTCCGCATCCTGTTAGGGATGCTAGCACGGTAGCCAAAGGAATCCCCACCCCATCCGCTTCCCATTAGGGAAGCTATATCGGTAGTGGATTGATTTTCAAAGAATTGAGATAAATTTTCAAAAAAATCAAAAAAAAACTTGCGGAAAACGAAAAAAGCAGTAATTTTGCACCGTCGAAAGGCAATGGACTAGTAGCTCAATTGGATAGAGTCCCTGACTACGGATCAGGCGGTTGTGGGTTCGACTCCCGCCTAGTTCACAAAGGTTCCGCAAAAAGAACCTTTTTTGTTGGCCCATTCGACTAGGGGTCTAGGTCATCAGACCCTCATTCTGAAAACAGCGGTTCGAATCCGCTATGGGCTACCAAATAAACCCCTGACTTTTTGGGAATCAAGTTGGGGGTTTTTTATTTGCCCCTGCTGCGTCAACCGCATGTCAACCAAATACATTATCTTGGAATCCCGAATCCTATCCATTATAGGATTCAGCAGCCTCTTTTCATTTTCTGTCAGCTCCATGTTTATTATGTTTTTAATAGTACAATAACATCTGATTCCAATAAAGCAGCATGTATTCCGTTGCGGCGCTATTTCCGAAAGGATAGGGATGGTGGAGCCTAAGTATATTGGTGTGCGCCACCATGAAATAGTACTGCACACGGGCCAACTCGTCTTCGGGATGAGCTTCTATATGCCGTAGAGTGGTGTAGGCAACCATCCGACGGAAATGGTTGTAGCGGAGATTAGGGCTATAGCAATAAGTAGAGGGACATGAATAGGTGCCGTTATATTTCTCACGATATGCTCGCCACAATATGTCAAGCAATGGCGAGTAGTTTCCAGAAGCAATTATCTCTTCACACATTTTTAATAACCCTTCACAGGGCGCAAGGCGTTCAACCCCTAAAGTTATAAAGCCCCAAGCAACCTTTTCGTTGAAATTCTCCGAATTATTAAAACGTTTGACAATCTCCATTTTGTCGTCTAAAGTTGGTTTCACGTACTGTCCGAGAAAACAATCAAACACATCTGGCACCCAATCGGGAAGATAGTATTGTGGTGAAGACTTCTCGTCCCAACTGGCATACCTCAACGAATCGGCGAAGATGTCAGGCAACCAACTTTCAGTCAATTTGTCAAGGCTAGAATTAATATCCCAGATGTTTTCTTCACCTTCTGCCTCTTCGCTGCTCTCACTTTCCTTAATCTCTCTAATAAGTGTTTTGACTCTATTCTGCAACCCTTTTTCAGGTATCGATTTCAAACTAATACAATCAAGTTCAGCATAAAAGTCTTTTCTGGTTTCGGCATATTCAGCTTCTCTGGCTTTCAGTTGTTCATCGGTGAGATTAATGTCATTGGCATCGTAGGTATAACGCTCACACGCGTCGTAATCGGTCTCGATGGCGTGTAATATCTCCATAAAGTTATAGAATGCGACCATGTCGCTGAGCTCTTTTTTGCTTTTCCATTCATCAGGTAGTTTTAAAGGCTGAATGTGACTAGCCACAAAACAATACTGGTTTTCTATGCAAGAATCCTCAAACGCATAAAAGCCAGTATCGGCAGCGTATGCAGCCAAGGTCTTGTCGTAATAACACTCTTGCGAAACATCCGCCGGAATCGTCGCCAAAGTGTCTGGCCACACAAAGCTAGTTGTTTTGTCATTTTCAAAACTTGTCGCGGTAGGTTCATGCTGTTTCTCCGCTTGAGGGGTCGGCGCACATCCGACCCCTCCAAGCATCAGCAACGTAAGTAAAAGGTGTTGCGTTTTCATAATCATTACATCGTTTTGCGTCATTATTATGATGCAAAATAAAGGAACCCCGAAAACGTGACCAAACGATTTTCGGGGTTCTGTATGAAATGACTTTACGATGTATGAAATGCCTCTCGTGGAGCGATTTCGTAAAACTACGTTTTACTCCTCATCACCAAATAATTGATATTCCTCCACTTCTTGCTGGTCTTGGGGTTGGGGTCACCAAACTTATGCCGTTGGCCATCGGCATCCGTTGCCCAGCCGAAGGCATTGGCACCAACGAGATAGATGGCGTTGTCCACCCCCAAATCCGCCAAAGCCTGGGCAAAGTCGTGGAACGACTCGATGCTGAGCGTTTCCACGGTGAAGAGCTCA
>JAILBC010000083.1 GCA_024681295.1 Bacteroidales bacterium | reverse complement strand
GGGGTCGTTGATCTTGTAGGCATATTCGGTGGAGAAGGCGAAGCGACCATAGGCCAGGTTGATACGGCCAGCGGCAGCGCCCACGTTTTCGGGGATGTAGTAGAACAGGCTCTGGTCGTACTGTTTCTTGCTGACGAAGCTGCCACCGAGGCTCATCTTGAACTCGGAGTTGTTCATGGCGGGGATGCTTTGGTTGAGGTCCCATTCGCCGTCGATGCCGCGCACGATGCCACGGTAATCATCGGCTTCGAAGTCGCGTTCTAGGTAGGGCGCCCAGAAATAACGCTGACGGCCATAGACGCCTTTCAAGGTAACACCCTGAGTGGGGCGTATGATGGTGCGGACGCCGCGCAGGGCGTTGTCCATGCCGAGTGACCATTCCTCGTAGGTACGGAACACCAGGCCACTGCCGAACTGGTCGTAGACATCGCCCACAGTGACGCCCACAAAACCATTGTCGTAAGTGGCGTAGAAGTTGGCCAGGCCCACGCCGTTGAGTTCGCTACGGAAGCCGTTAAGCTCTGGCAAGAAAGCCTCGAAGCGAATGCCCGCCGAGAAGTCGCCAGAGGTATAGTTGACTTTTCCAAATCCGTTGATACCCAGTTTTTTGCCATTGAGGTCGGTGATGTCGATGCCTTCGTCAAGCCGATAGTATTGTGCATCGGTCTGGAAACTGCCGTTCACCTGGCTGTTTTCCATAAACGACTGAGCACTCGCCGTGAGACCTAAGGTCAGGGCGAGTGCCAGCGTTAGCAGTATATGTTTTCGCATACGCTAGTTTTATTTTTTAAGTTTTAGGATTTCTTCGTAGAGGTCTTCTTCGCCACCGTCGAGGTAGCCAGTGTGCTGGTAGACGATTTTGCCAGTACCGTCGAACAGGAAGGTGTGAGGTGGGTTAGCCACGTTCATGGCACGGGCGAGGTCTTTGTTCACGTCGAGGAGCACCTCGAAGTCCCAGCCTTTGCCTTCCACGAAAGGCTTCACCTTGGCAGTGGTACGTGAGTCGTCGATGGACACGGCGAAAATCTTCACGCCCGTTTCTTTCTTCCAGTCGGCGTAGACCTCATCGAGGGCGTTATGTTCCTTGATGCAAGGACCGCACCAGGTAGCCCAGAAGGTGATCACAAAGGGTTTGCCGTTGTTGGAGAGGGTGGCGATGTTGACGTCCTTGCCTTGCAGGTTTTTGATGGTAACGCTCGGCAGGTCTGATTTCTGTTGGGCCTGCAGTCCGAAAGCAAACAAAACCGCAGCCACTAAAGCGAATAACTTTTTCATATTTTATTGATTTACATAAATTTCAAGAATCTTACATTCGTTTTGCGCCTTGATGTTGACCTTCTCTATCACATTAGGAATCAAAACGACCTCACCGGTAGTAACAAATATCGAGCCATTTTCCCATTCCAGCGAAATTTTGCCTTCCACGGGCATCAGCAGCACGAAGGAGTCGAGCTCTGAGTAGTCCTTGGCTATTTCCCCTTTGAGGGTCAGCATATTGGTGGTGAAATAAGGCGAGTCCACCATGGGGACGGTTTTGTTGAGTACCGGAGTATAGGGCGTTTTATAGTTCTCCACAGGGTCGAAGTCGACGGCGTCGAGTGACTGGGGGATGTGGAGTTCGCGGCGCATGCCAGCCACGTCGATACGGTCCCAGTCGTAGATACGGTAGGTGGTATCGCTGGTCTGTTGGATCTCAGCCACAAGGATGCCTGGACCTAGGGCGTGAACACGCCCTGCCGGGATATAGAACACGTCGCCTTGTTCGACGGTCTCGTGGTTGAGCACGGTTTGTATAGCGTTGTCTTTAAGAACACGGATATATTTCATCCTATTCATCTCGCAGTTGAATCCTGAGACCAGTTCTGCACCTGGGTCGGCCTGCATCACGTACCACATCTCGGTCTTGCCGTAGCCGATGTCGCGTTTCTCAGCCAACTCATCGTCGGGGTGCACCTGCACCGAGAGCCAGTCGTTGGCATCGATAATCTTGATGAGCAAGGGGAACTGTTCGCCGTATTTGTCGAACACATCCTCGCCCACGAGGTCGCCCATGAAGGTTTCCACGAGGTCGTTGATTTCGTCGCCTTCGAAGTCGCCATTGGTGACAACGCTCTGTTCATCCCAGAGTCCCGACAGCAGCCAAACCTCGCCGCAATTGGGAAGTTTGCCGTAGTCGAGTCCTACGATATCTTTTATCTTTCTTCCGCCCCATATCTTATCTTTGAAGATGGGCTTGAATTTCAAAGGGTATAGTACCGTTGACATAATTCGATTATGTTTTCGGCCACAAAGATAAGATAAATAGTTAAAAGTTAAGAGTTAAAAGTTAAAAGTGCTTACCTTTGCGGCTACAACAGTTCAACTTTATGGAAACCCTCATTGAATTACGGCATATCCTTCACGCACATCCAGAGCTTTCGGGACAAGAAAAGCTTACCAACAGAATACTGAACGAATGGGTGAAGCAGACCCAGCCAGATTTGTTGATTGAGAAGATTGGTGGGTACGGGCTGGCGGCGGTTTATAGAAGTGAAAAGTGGAGAGTGGAAAATGGAAAGAGAATTTTAATTCGAGGAGACATTGACGCATTGCATATCCCCGAGCCGAACGATATTCCCTACCGCTCACAAAACCAAGGCGTCTCACACAAATGCGGCCACGACGGGCATGCCACAATCCTTTGCGGATTGGCGCAATGGCTTGGAGAACAACGGCCCGACAATGGAGAGGTAGTGCTACTTTTTCAGCCCGCTGAAGAGACCGGACAAGGCGCCAAAGCCATCTTGGAAGACCCGTTGTTTGAGCAAATCAAGCCCGATGTGGCCTACGGATTGCACAACCTGCCTGGTTTCGAGAAAGGTCAGATTGTGGTACGGGAAGGATGTTTTGCGGCAGCTTCTTTCGGACTAAAACTAACTTTCGATGGTCGTACTGCCCACGCCTCCCAGCCGGAGACAGGACATAGTCCCTCGGAGTTGTTGGCTTTGCTGATCCACAACCTTGAAAAGAAGCGCGAACAGTTGCAGGCCGTGAAGCCGTTGACCACCTTTGTTATCACTCATGCCACCTTAGGCGAGGAGACCTTCGGGGTGGCTCCCGGCCATGCCGAGATTTGGCTCACTTTGCGCAGTTACGACGACCACAACCTTGACTTGATGGCCTCGCAAATCATTGAAATGTGTCGTGCCAAGGCCAAGGACTATCTGTTTGACTTCAACTTCTCGGAGCACGAGGCCTTTGCCGCTACCAACAGCGACAGCAACTGCGTTCAGGTCATCGAGCAAGCTGCACAAAACCTTGAACTCAAGGTGAGCCATTTGAGCGAACCTTTCCGCTGGTCAGAGGACTTCGGAAGATTTGGAAGTGTTTGTCCGATAGGGTTCTTTGGGCTAGGTTCAGGTTTAGAACAACCGGCATTGCACAATCCAGAGTTTGATTTTCCCGATGACATTTTGGAGACGGGAATGTGTATGTTTTGGGAGATTATTCGACAACAATGAAATTATGGAATACAACGTTAACAACCCCTTAGTAATCCGCTGCGAGTATTGCGGTGGTGATCAAAGTTTCGACATCAACAAACAGAGGTATGTATGCGCCCATTGCGGTGCGGAGGCCAGCAACGCTGAGAAAAACGCTGCGTATCGCCATTGGAAAAGCCTTAGGCAAGCCAACTTCATGCAAAACTCCGACAAGGTCAAGTCGTTCGCTTGCCCCACCTGCGGCGCCCATACCTTGGCCAGCAACGAAGACGCTTCAGCACAATGTCCCTTCTGCCAGAACACCATGATCGATGCCAAATTCTCTGGCACCGAGGCTCCCGAATTAATCATCCCATTCAAGATCACTAAAGAGGAAGCCGAAAAGAAATTAAGAGACTGGATATCAGCAAACAAGAGGAATTCCGTCGCCCAAGCCATCGAAAAGAACCTGCACCGTTTCTCGGGTTGCTACCTCCCATACCACATCGTGCGCGGTGGCTTGAACGGCAGCATGAATATCGCCAACCAAGCCGGAATCAACTGCAACTACCCCTTCCATGCCTATCTAAAGCACACGGCTGTGAACGCCTCCAAGGACTGGGACAACCTCTTCCTCGACGGCATCGAGCCTTTTGATTTCAACGACGCAAGGGAGTTCGACTTCCGTTATCTCATCCACCAAAAGGCAAAAATCCAAAATGTCGAACCTGGCGGACTAGCCCACAGAATCAAGGAAGAGACGGTTCGTGAACTTTACGAGAATCTTTCAAAGAAAGTCCGAACGAAAGAGGTAGAGGTGATTCTTTCGGGAGAGGACAACGAGACCCTCCTCGCCGCTCTTCCTGTATATCTGGTGAAATGCAAAAACGGCATCGCCGCAGCGGTAAATGGGCAGACTGGCAAAATCTCCATCGCCACGGGAAAGAAGAAAAACCTGACGAAATGGTGGTGGATCTTCCCCACCATGGCCACCCTGATTGTAGGCGCCATCGCGGGCCTTTGGGGAGGCATGTCCTTGGGTCTATGCATTGGCGCAGTATTCGGCATTGTGTTTTTCGCCATCGCCCACAACCGTCACCATGACGAAATCATCAGTGAAGTCATCACTGCACCCAAATCCGACAAAAACCACAACGACACCACGGCGGAGTTCTTCGCCGACTTTGGGAACGGACCGACACCCGTTCAAATCAAGTTCTTCACCCCTTGGCGCACCATCAAGACCATCCTCATCATGTTGGCAGTCATCTTCCTTCCTGTCATCATTACAATCCCCATACAGATTCTTCGCGGCGGAAACATCGCCGACATTCAGATTGGCTATGGCGCGGCCTGGTATTGCATTCCTGGTTTCTTCGCTATCCTTGCAGGAGGAGGCTTGGCCAAAGCCATGATGTACGGAGCGCCTTTATATTATGAGACCCTGCCTAATGGAAAGACCATTCTGAGAAAACACCCTCAACAGAAAACAACCGAAAAAGCCGAAAAGACCAAGGCTTCAACTCAAGGAAAGACAACGCCGCAAGGCATCCTCGCCAATTCCAAAGAATTGTTACACTCCAAGATGGGATGTCTCGTGATCGGATTCCTAGTCTTCTTGCTGCTCGGCAGTGTGTTGGCCATGCTGCCGGGTATCGTGGACTAAAGCAACCTTATCAACTCGCTGATGATCGATCTCGAATAGGCATTCGCCACCTCCATGGTGAACTTCCCGAAGTCGACACGGGCATTATGGTCGGCGGAGTCGCTGATGGTACGGATTACCGTAAAAGGAGTGCCAAACTCCAGACAGACCTGGGCAACAGCAGCGCCTTCCATCTCCACACAGAGAATATCGGGCAAGTGGCTTAAAATTTCCTGACGTTTGGCATCGCTGCTGATGAATTGGTCGCCACTGGCGATATCGCCGAAATACAGCTTAGGGGCAAGACCAAATTCCTTCACTGCCGCCTCACCTACGATATGTTCCACGCCTTTCTCAAGCAAGTTGGAGACCGCCTTGCCAGCCAACTCAGTCAATTCAGGACTGCTCTCCACATAGACTCGGTTGAGCAGCGGCAACTCGAAGCGAGAGATAATGGGACGAGCATCCAGATCGTGTTGTACCAGACGTTTGGAGATGACAATGTCGCCCACCTTAAGGCCATCGGCCAAGGCTCCTGCCGTACCAATAAAAATAAGATCGGTGACTCCAAATTCCTGTATCATTAAGGTTGCAGTGATCGTAGCCGCCACCTTACCCCATTTGGAGAAGGCCACCACGCAGGCAATACCGTCGATCTTGCCCACAACAAATTCACGATTAGCAATTTTTACGATGGTCTTGTCCTTCAAAAGGGACTTTACCTCGTCAATCTCTTGCGCCATGGCGCCTAGAATTCCTATTGTTCTATCCATTTTACCCAAATTTCGTTTTGCAAACTTACATAAAAACCCTAAATTTGCAAAAATTTCATTGAATGAAGAAGATTTGCGTTTTTTGCGGCAGCAGCATGGGCTACGACCCCATCTATCGGGCCAAGGCCATCGAACTGGGAAAGGTCCTAGCCAAACACCAATGCGAGCTGCTCTACGGAGGCGGCAGTGTGGGACTGATGAAGGTCATCGCCGACGTGATGCTCGACAACCACTGCAAGGTGACCGGCACCATCACCCAGCACCTGATGGACATGCATGTGGGCTACGACAAAATTGATGAGATGGTGGTGGTAGAGACGATGGCTGAAAGGAAAAAATTACTTGAGGACCGGGCTGACGGTTTTATCGTGATGCCTGGTGGACTCGGCTCCATGGACGAGTTCTTCGAGGTGTTCGTGCTCAGCCAATTGAGGGTGTTCGACAAACCCGTGGCCCTCTACAACGTGAACGGCTTCTACGACGACATCATCCACTTCATAGAACACTCCGCCAACGAAGGCTTCATCCGCAAGGAACACGCCCAAGGCCTCATCGTCGGCGAGGATCCGGAGTATCTTCTAGAGAAAATGGAGCAATTCAAACCCGTTGACGTGATGAAATGGGTGGTGGAGATTAAAGAACAAGTTAAGAGTTAAAAGATAAAAGTTATATGATTATTATTGGGATTACGGGGACGTTAGGGGCTGGAAAGGGCACCATCGTCGACTACTTAATCAAGGAAAGAGGGTTTGTACACTATTCGGTGCGGGCATTCATCGCTGAACAAATTGAGAAACGCGGACAAGAGGTGAACCGCGACACTTTGACCGCCATGGGCAATGAACTGCGCGCAGCACACTCGCCGAGTTACATCACCGACCAGCTCTACGAGCGTGCTAAGGCCGAAGGCAAGAACGCCGTCATCGAGAGTGTTAGAACACCTGGCGAAATCGCTTCACTGCGTCAGAAAGGCGAGTTCTATCTCTTTGCCGTCGACGCCGACCGCCGAATCCGCTATGACCGCATCTACCTGCGCGGCTCGGAGACCGACCATGTGAGCTTTGAGACCTTCGTGGCCAACGAGGAGCGCGAGATGACCGCCACCGATCCCAACAAGCAGAATCTCGGGGAATGCATCAAACAAGCCGACTTTGTCTTCAACAACGACGGCAGCATTGCTGAATTGCAACAACAAGTGGAGAAGGTGCTTGCCCAGTTGCATGTGCGCCCTTCATGGGACGACTATTTCCTCAACCTAGCGGATACCGTCAGTGAGCGCGCTACCTGCGACCGTGGCCGTAGCGGCTGCGTCATTGTGAAGGACAAGCAAATCCTGGTGACGGGCTATGTAGGCTCACCCAAAGGACTGCCGCACTGTGATGACGTGGGACACCTGTTCCGCAAGACCATCCATGAGGATGGCTCGGTGACCCAACACTGTGTGCGTACCGTCCACGCCGAACAAAATGCCATCTGTCAGGCCGCGCGCCGAGGCATCGCCCTCGACGGCAGCACCCTCTACTGCCGCATGACACCCTGCCGCACCTGTGCCATGCTCATCATCAACTGCGGCATCGTACGAGTGGTGTGTGAACGCCGCTACCACGACGGCGCCGAGTCAGAAGCCATGTTCAAGCAAGTGGGTATCGAGCTCGTCTACAAATACGACGAGGTGCAGCAGTACGAAGGACAGAAATAATTACGGACAGGTAGTAACGGTACTACCGCACACCCATTCTTCATCAATCCAGCCTCTCAGATCGACAAAGGGATGACGGTATTCGGCATCCCATTCGTCTTTGGGCTCACCCCAGCACCAATCGTTGGGATTGGACTGCACCAAAAGGCGACGGGTCTTGAGGTCGGCGGCAATGACATCCAAGCTGATCTCCATGTAATTGGTGGAGCACAACACCTCATCACTGTCGGCAGACGCATAGAATTTGACGGTTTCGCCGCCATAGTTGCGAGTGTTGAACGAGAGCTGGGGACGATGGACCACTGGAAAAGGCTGGCCTTCAAAAGGATCTTCGTAGATCACCTCCACCTCGTTCCCGTTTTCGTTGACCCTAAAGATGCCTCCGTCTTCCTCCATGCACCAATGGTAGGTAATGAGCCAATCGCCGTCAGACATCGGCCAAGCTGAAGCGTCCATGGCATAGCCGCCATAGTCAAGCACCAGACCGAATTCGTCGCCTTCCTTATAATCAGCGGGAGGGGTTTCCAGATAGCGCACTGTTGTGGCTTCGTCAAGCTCAGGTTGTAGGGTGTCGACAACAGGTTCAATAACTTCTTCGACAACGTTGTCCGCAACAGGCTCGGCAGGAGTTTGTTGGCCAGTATTGGCAATCTTCCCAGTGCATCCTGCCATCAGGAAAGCCGTTGCAACGATCCATAGTTTTTTCATGGATGCAATTCATTTGTTTAAACGTTCTTCCAACGCTTCGACGATTCTATTGCGCATCTTACGGAACACATTGGCGAAACGAAGCACGTTGCCATCCTTCAACTCAATCTTGAAACCGCCCAAACCGAATTTTCCGTAAGAGGCAATCTCACTCAGGTCGATGCACCATGACTTGGGGGCACCGCCAATGTCGAATACCGACTTGCCTGCCATGCTGGCTGGAGCCACAAGGTAATAAATCTTGTCAGGGGTGATGTACATGGTCCCCTCCCAAGAGGAAGCGCGGTTCTTGTTGTACATGATTTCGAAAGAATCCTTTCTCACGTTGCCCAGATCAGCCAGGCTGAAATTTTCGTTAAGCTCAATCATTGTTATGTGTTTTAAATTAATATATATTTGATATAATTATTTTACCATCTACCCGAAAAACCACCGCCGCCACTTCTGCCGCCGCCGAAGGAACCACCGCCACCGGATGACCTATGGTAGCTGCTTCCCGAACTACTGCTCGAGCTGTGGGTAAGTCTCGGGATGAATTTGGTGGAGGTGCGGCGTGCATGGCAGAACTGGCACTCGTAAACAATCTCCTTGATGCCTTGCGACGAGTAGGTCGGCTGCACGGTGGTCCGCTCACTCACTTGTTTCATGGCAAGAACACCGCAGGCATTACACTGTTGTACGCTACTGTAAGAGGAGCCCTGCTCGCGCAACACAAATGAATGTCCCGAAGAGCAACGGCAGGGAACAAAATGATAAGCTCCCGCCTGTTCCTCCGCAACACGTTTTGCTGGCAACTGAAGCCCTTCTTCCTGCATCATCTCACCGCCACAAGTGGGGCATATACATTGCGCACAATGCTCCTTCCGATTGCGGAGCACCATGCCAAACGGGATACCAACCCAGGGAGCCAAAATCCTCATCATCACGGAATGGCCGTCTTTCAGTGCCTTGGTATAGATACCTCTTGGGCTTTGCGCAATGGCAGCTGCTTTCTTGGCTTTGCTCAACAGCATTGAATTCTGTATGAGGCTGGTTACGGTGAAATACACTATCATTCCAAACAGTGTGGCCCAGAAATCCTTTTTTCCTTCAGACGCATTGGGAAACCATTGAGGCACATAATGTTGGGCAAGAAGGAAGATAACCAACGCCCCCACTCCATAAACCAGAAAACGCAGGAAGGCTCTACCATCCCACACCGAGGATTTCCATCCAACAGGCTCTGCGTTGATCATCTTGAGACCATCCTGCTCAAAGACTTCTACATTCCCCTCAGTCTGGTCTTCTTTCTTTTTCTTGGTCAGCAGAGCTGCAATCCATCTGAAGAACGAGATAACCGGCACGACGAGGGCTATCATCACAAAGAGAAGAAGCGCACCTATTTCGCCCAAACTCATGTCGTCTTCGCCATCATAACTATCCTCGGATTCGACCGCCGGTGTCATGGCACGCAATCCCATAGGCACAGCACCGTCGTACACCTCCACGATGTCGATTACACCTGCGCAGAGCCCCCCTTCAAAATTACCTTCCTTAAAATAAGGGACGATGGTATTGTTAAATATCCTGGAGCAACGTGCATCGGTGAGCACGCTCTCGGCACCGTAGCCCGTCTCAAACTCCAGCGCACGCTGGTCCTCCACAAAGAGGAGCAGCACTCCGTTGTCAGTTTCGGCATCGCCGATGCCCCAGTAATTGAACAAGGCCGTGGCAAAATGCTTCGGCTCGTCATCCCCGATGCTCGTCAAGGTCACCACAAAAACATCCGCTTGGTCGCGGATGGAAACAAGGGCATCGTTAATAAACCACTCGGCGCTGTCAGAGAGATAGCCGTCCGGGTCGGACACATGGATTTCATTGCCCTGCAAACGGGTGTTCGGAACAGTCCGGACAGTCCATTCTTTTTGGGCGAAGGCCACTTGTGACAGCAGACCCATCAATAAGAGAAATAAGGTTTTTTTCATAGTGGCAAAAATAATCATAAAACAGCATTATCGCACTACTTAACACCAGCATTTTTTACAGGCTTTCCTAACAGCCTGACTATCAAGAACAACGACACCAAAGCCAACAGGAATGCTATCCATGAGGGAAGTCCCAAGGCCGTAGGCAGCACGCCCATCAGCAAGGCCACCCCACCCACCGTGAGGGCGTAAGGCATCTGTGTGCCAACGTGTTGCAGGTGGTCGCATTGCGATGATAACGAACTCATGATGGTTGTATCGGAAATCGGTGAGCAGTGGTCACCCATGACAGCACCTGCCAACACAGAGGCCACCACATTATAGAAAATGGGCAACGTCTGCTCCATGGCAAAGCCTTGTTCCTGGCATAGCAGCCACGAGGATGGCAGAATCAAGGGATATAGGATAGCCATCGTTCCCCAGGAAGTACCCGTGGAGAAGCCTATCAAAGCCGCCAGGACGAAAGTTATCATTGGCACCAAAGCTGGTGACAACGACCAACGTACCAGCAGCTGTGAGACGAACTCAGCGGTATGCATATCCTTGGTGACCAAGGCGATGGCCCAAGCCATAGTGAGGATGACCACAGCGTTGAACATGGTCTTGAAACCCTCGACCGAGGATTCCATGATTTTGCCGAACTTCACCTTGCGACGCAGTAGGGTGACGATAATGGCCGTCAGCAGGGAACACAGCGACGACCATAGCAGGGCGGTATAGGAGTTGGCTTGGCCGATGGTAGCTGAGAGTTTGCTGAAGAAGCCTTGGGTCGTGTCGGACCACACTTCGGCATCGTAGCCCGTAGCCACCAGTCCAGCCACCGTACCCAGAATCAGCACCAGTAGGGGAATCAGGGCATCGATGGCGTGACCCTGCTCCTTCTCTTGTTCGCTCGTCTCGGAGCTGACGTGTTCCGCAACTCTGGCTTTGCGTTCCGCCTTAAGCATGGGCCCGAAGTCACGTCCGCTGAAGATGAGCATCAACACGAAAGCCAACGTCAAGAAAGGATAGAAGCTGTAGGCCAGCGAATGAAAGAACACCGAGTAGGACGACATGTCCAGTCCCAAGGTGTTGATGCCATCTTGGATATAGCTCAGTTCCGCCCCAATCCAGGTGGTGATGAAGGCCACTGCCACCACGGGTGCCGAGGTGGAGTCGATAATGTAAGACAGTTTTTCACGTGAAATCTTCAACTTGTCAGCCAGGGGACGCATGGTGTTGCCTACCACCAAAGTGTTGGCGTAGTCGTCGAAGAACACGCAGAGGTCCATCACGAAGGTCACCAGTTGTCCCGAACGCGGTCCTTTGGCCCACTTCGAGAGCCAGTTGACGATGCCCCGCATGCCGCCGTTCACGGTGATGAT
>JAILBC010000065.1 GCA_024681295.1 Bacteroidales bacterium | reverse complement strand
GAATATGTGGTCTGCCTGCGGCCCTATCCCGTTGGTAAACAGGATCCTGCTGAATTGTATCACTATGCGTTACCTTCGTTTGAAGAAATCTTTAATACGACCCCTTATACTTATCCTGAGTATGAACGTCACATCATCAAGAACACCACTTTTGTGAATGAGCCTGCTCCAAATTATTCGCAGAATAAAGAGACGGCATTAATGGATGGCAAGAAAGGCATTGTCGGTGGCTATTATTGGGATAACTGGTTGGGATTCAACGGTGTAGACATGGAAGCTACCATTGAACTAACCGATCCCGTTGACATCAATGTGGTGAAGATAGGCGTTGCTCACAAGCCTGAAAGTTGGGTGCCGTGGCCCAAGGGTGCTTGGGTATCTTTCTCCAAAGATGGCAAGAAATTCACTGAGTGGAAACGCGCCGAGTTCCCTGCCTATGATCTTTCTGATCCGATGCAATCCTTAGGCCGTGTGGAAGCCCGGGCCAAGGTTGACGAAAAGAATGTTAGGTTCCTGAGAATCAAGGTGGAAAACCAAGGTGTCCTCCCAAAATGGCATCCTAACGCTGGAGAGAAAGCTTGGGTTATGGTTGATGAAATTATAGTGGAAAACTGAAAGTGGAAAGTGGAAAGTTTAGACCATTAAAAAGTTAACTTTCCACTCTCCACTTTCCACTTTCCACTTACCACTCGACTGCCTGCCGCTGCACCGGCATCGTCATGCATCGGGCGCCACCACCTCCGCGGGAGAGCTCGTTGCCGATGAAGGTGACCACGCACTTCTTGTGGTTGTCGAGGCTGTCGCGACCTTCGACGATGTCAGCTGCCATAACAACATCAAAACCAGCTTTGTTGATGGCCTCGATGGTGTGACGGTTGCGGGCATAACCCAAGAACTTGCCAGGGGCGAAGCAGAAGAAGTTGGTGCCGCTGTGCCACTGTTCGCGGGCAGGGAACAAACTGTTACCTCCACCGCCACAGAAGATAGGCTCCACGGGGACACCTAATGCATTCAAAGCGACGACCAAGTTGGGTTCATCTTTCGTGGTGACCTTATCGCCGTCGATGATGAAATGCGTCGTGCTCATCGAAGGATTCATGATGACGGGCTCGTAGGCCATGCAGCGGTCCACATTGAGCATGGTAAACACCATGTCGAGGTGGATGAACGACTCGGGCGTCAGTGGTAACTGCTGGGCAATCAAGTGTTTGATGCCGGGTTTGGTCTTCAGGTGCTCCACTAAAGCAGCAATACCGTTTTTATTGGTGCGGGCGCTCATGCCGCTCAGCACGATGTCGTCACGGACAATATGAATGTCGCCGCCTTCCATGATGGCGTCAGCGGTTCCGTATTTCTTAGCCGGGCAGATCACTTCACCGTCGAACAAAGGATGGGTGCTGTAGATGGTCTCCAAGATGGCGGTCTCACGAGCACGAACCTTAGTAGCCATGTGGCTGATCATCAGGTTGTTGAACATGGTGAAGGAGGCGTCCCTCATGAAGTAGAGGTTCGGCAAGGGATGCAGGGTGAAGTAGTGCGGGTCGGTGACGGGAACGTTATCCTGATGCACGCCTTCGATCAAAGCCTTGGAAAGGACTGCCGCATCCATCGACTTGAGTTGGTCGGCCATGAAGAGGATATCTTCGCTTTGGCAGATGCGGTCAACGAGATTGTTCTTAACTTCTTCATTATGAAGGATGTCAGTCAAAAGGTCGCCGATTTCGTGGACTTTGGCGGCTTTTTCCAGCACGCCTTTGAAATATTTGTGTTCGTTTTCTGCGACTGGCAGGTTGAGAATGTCGCTAAAGAGGTAATCGTGAGCCGTTTCCGGAGTCATGTTCTCCAGCTCGGGGCCCGGGGTATGCACCAACACGTGTTCCAACTTGCCGATCTCGGAGTTGACGCATACTTTTACTCGGTCAGAATCCATAAAGAGAGTTTTAGAATTTGGGTGCAAAGGTACGAAAAGTTTTGACTCAGGTCAATACAATTCAAGAAATTCGTACGTGTTGCCCATGGCGTCGAGGAATTTGATGAAGTCCTCGTTTTTGATGACGATGGTGGCCGTGTTATCGTTGGGATGGAAGCTCAGACGCTCGGCTTTCTGAAGGTTTTGATCGATGAACACATGCACGTGATGTTCTTCGTCATTGATCAATCCGAAAGGAGAGACGCTGCCGGGTTTCAGGCCGAGGTATTTCTCCATGCGGGCTTCCGAGGCGAAGGTCAGTTTGCCTTGATGCAGTCGATGCTCTAGGTCGTGGATGTCCATCTGATGCATGCACTCGAACAGCACGAGATAGTGTTTGTTGCCTTTGTGGTTCCTGAAAAACAGGTTCTTGCAATGGGTGGAATCGAATTCCTTCCAGTAGTTGATGGCCTCCTCGATGGTCGGGATGGGCGGATGGAAGTGGATGTCGAATTCGATGCCGAGGCTTTTCAGCGTGTCAACGACCTTTTGTTGGCGGTCGCTCATTTCATGATCTATATTATTTGAGTGCATGGGCAGTGTGTGATTTTTCGCATTTCATTAAATCTTCAGGGGTGCCTTCAAAGACGATCTGGCCGCCTTCATTGCCGCCTTCGGGACCGAGGTCGATGACCCAATCGGCGGAGCGGATGACGTCGAGGTTGTGCTCGATGACGATGATGGTGTGACCGTTATTGATCAAGGCCTGGAACGAGTCGAGCAACTTGCTCACATCGTGGAAATGCAAGCCGGTGGTCGGCTCGTCGAAGATGAACAGGGTGGGCTTCTCTATGCTGCCTTTCACTAAGAAGTAGGCCAGTTTCACGCGTTGGGCCTCGCCACCGGAGAGGGTGCTGGAGGATTGTCCGAGCTTGAGGTAGCCGAGACCGACATCCTGTAAAGGCTTCAATTTGTTGATGATGCGTCCGACGGTTGGGTTGCTGCGTTCGGAAGAATGGTCGAAGAAATCGATGGCCTGGCTGACCGACATGTTGAGGATGTCAGCGATGTCCTTGCCATCGTATTTGATCTCCAGCACTTCTTCCTTAAAACGGGTGCCGTGGCAGACCTCGCAAGGCAAGTAAATATCGGCCATGAACTGCATCTCGATCTTGGTGACGCCGTCGCCCTCGCAGTTGTCGCAGCGGCCGCCAGGTACATTGAAGGAGAAGAAGGCGGGCTTGATGCCTCTCAGTTTGGCCAGTTTTTGGTCGGCGTAGAGCGCACGGATCTCGTCGTAAGCTTTCAGGTAGGTGACGGGGTTGGACCTGGACGACTTGCCGATGGGGTTCTGGTCGACGAACTCCACGGCTTGAATCTGCGACAGGCTGCCTTCGAGGGTGTTGTAGCTACCGCATTTCTCGGCATTCTCACCCAAATGGCGACGCATGGCAGGGTAGAGGATGTCTTTTACAAGTGTAGACTTTCCGGAGCCACTCACGCCGGTAACCACGGTCATCACGTTGAGGGGGAACTTCACGTCGATGTTCTTCAGGTTGTGCTGACTGGCACCCGTTACTTTGATGAAGTTGTTCCAGTTGCGACGATGGGTCGGGATGGCGATGCTCTTTTGTCCCGTTAGGTATTGTCCGGTCAAGCTTTCTGGACATTGTGCAATGTCTTCGTAAGACCCTTGACATACCAATTCTCCACCGAATTCACCCGCCATGGGCCCGATGTCGATGATGTGGTCGGCACTGCGGATGATCTTCTCATCATGTTCCACCACGATGACGGTATTGCCTATATCACGGAGACGCTTTAAAACCTTAATCAGTCGATCGGTATCGCGTGAGTGCAGACCGATACTAGGCTCATCTAAAATATAAGTGGAGCCCACCAGGCTACTACCCAATGAGGTCGCCAGGTTGATGCGTTGTGACTCGCCGCCGGAGAGGGTGTTGGAAAGGCGGTTCAGAGTAAGGTAACCCAGACCCACATCCAAAAGGAACTCCAGACGATTGTTGATTTCAATCAGAAGGCGAGATGCAATCTTCTGTTCGGTCTCATCGAGCCTTAACCCATCGAAAAAGGCTTTCAACTCGTCAAGTGGCATCAACACCAAATCGGTAATGCTCTTGCCGCCCACCTTCACGTATTGGGCCTCTTTCTTCAGTCGTGAGCCGTGGCATTCGGGGCAGACCGTCTTGCCGCGGTAGCGCGATAACATCACACGGTACTGTATCTTATAGGTGTTGGCTTCCACCATCTGGAAAAAAGCGTTGATACCTTCGAAGTATTCGTTGCCCGTCCAGAGCAGTTGTTTCTGTTCCTCGGTAAGCTCGAAATAGGGCTTATGGACGGGAAAGTTGAAGTAATGTGCCGAGCGTACTAGGGCGTCTTTCCATTCGCTCATCTTGTCGCCACGCCAACAGGCCACAGCGCCTTCGTAGATGGATAGGCTTTTGTTGGGAAACACCAAGTCGGGGTCGATGCCGATGACGCTGCCGAAGCCCTGACAGGTGGTGCAGGCACCGTAGGGGTTGTTGAAGGCAAACAGATTAACCGAAGGGGTTTCGAATACCATGCCATCAGCCTCGAAACGTGAGGAGAACTCGGCAGTGCTGCGTTTCCCATGGGTCTCGGCCATGATCGTACAGCTTTCCTTACCTTCGTAAAAAGCCGTCTGCACCGAGTCGGAAAGGCGGCTGACCTCTTCGTGAATCTCTTCGTTAACCCTCACGCGATCAATAAGAAGCATGACATGGTCGTCGTCTTTGGAAGCGGTCAGGTAATCTTCAATACGGATGATTTCGCCGTTGACCATCACACGGTAGAAGCCCTGCTGCATGAGGATGCCGAGGTGCTCGTCGATGGAACGGTTTTCGGGCAACACAATAGGAGCGAGGATGTAGGCCGTCGAGCCCACGGGCAGGTTGAAGATGTGTTCCACCACGTCGCTCACCTGGTGTTTTTTGACGATGCATCCCGAGATGGGGGAGATGGTTTTGCCTACTCGGGCAAAGAGTAATTTAAGGTATTCGTAGATCTCAGTGCTGGTGCCGACGGTGGATCTCGGATTGTGTGTGTTGACCTTCTGCTCGATAGCGATGGCCGGCGACAGTCCCTTGATGCTTTCCACATCGGGCTTGTTCAGTCGGCCCATAAACTGCCTGGCGTAGGAGCTCAGGCTTTCCACGTAACGTCTTTGTCCTTCGGCATATAAGGTGTCAAATGCCAGCGAAGACTTGCCTGATCCGGACAATCCCGTGATGACCACCAGTTGGTTTTTCGGAATGTCCAAACTCAAATCTTTTAGGTTGTTGACCTTCGCGTGACGGATTTCAATATGGCTATATTCTGTCTGTTTCAATTTGGTTCTCTTGGAAAAATTGCACAAAAATACATCAAAAAACTTGACTATATGAAAAAATGTCCTATCTTTGCATCAAATAATTTGTTTAACCAACCCATAGGAGGACAGTCTATCGAACGATATTTACCCTGATTAACAGGCGTTAAGCCGCTAAAAAACAGGGCCGTATGTCCGAAAGAAATAGAACTGATAAAGAGCTGATTGATGGCTACAGAGGTGGTTGTCTATCAGATTTTGAATTGTTGGTTGGTCGTTACCAAGATCAAATTTACAATTATGTCTACTCGCTGGTGAGAGATCGTCAGCTGTGCGATGACATCTTCCAGGATACTTTTGTGAAGATCATCCGTGTGATCAAAGCCGGTGTGTACAAGGACGAGGGCAAGTTTATCCAGTTTGCCATGCGCATTGCCCACAACTTGATTATTGATCATTTCCGCAAGGAAAATCGTATTCCTGTGGTAGAATCGTCAAGCGAAGACTATAATTATATTGATAATGCTCCCATTACTGATCCATCGGTGGAGCAGGGGATGATCATCGACCAAATCCACAGCGACCTGCGTAAGATGATCGAGTTGCTTCCCGTCGAACAGCGTGAAGTGCTCCGTATGCGCATATATGATGACCTGAGTTTCAAGGAGATTGCCGACATCACCAATGTGAGCATCAACACGGCTTTAGGACGTATGCGCTACGCCCTCATCAACCTGCGCAAGATGGCGGAATGCAACCATGTCAGCCTGAGTTATTAATTTTTCAAAAAAGTTTTTGAGGGAATACAATATTCGACCCTGACCTCCGTTCTAAAGGTGTAAGTTTAATTTAACCAAGCGCCTATGACGGAAAATGCTACCCTCAAAACAAATGAACCCATCTTGAAACCAAGTAAACAAGTACTGAACTTCATTTTCAGTTATGCAGCCTCCTACGATGCAATGAACACCGGGATGCTGGGCATGACAGGGTTCATGAAGAACTGAAAACGGAAAACGGAAAACGAAAAACGAAAGGCGCGATGAGAGTCGCGCTTTTTTTATATAACGATTCGCGTTTTTTATTTTTAAAATAAAAGAGGTTTTGTTTGTTTTCACCAACTAAAAACACTACCTTTGCGGTCTTAATTTTTAGTATTCACAACAAATTTCAAACATAATCTATTATGAACAAACAGATTACATTAGAGCAAGCCGTTGAGAGAGTTCACGACGGCATGACGATCATGATCGGTGGTTTCCTCGGCGTGGGAAGCCCAGTTCAAATTATCGACGCACTGGTTGCCAAAGGCGTGAAGGATCTTACCATCATCGCCAACGACACCGCTTACGATGAAGTGGCCCACGGTAAGCTGGTGACCAACCACCAGGTGAAGAAGGCCATCGTGTCGCACACCGGCACCAACAAGCAGACCGCCCTCCAGAAGAACGAAGGCACTCTGATTGTGGAATACGTTCCCCAAGGCACCCTTGCAGAGCGCATCCGCGCCTACGGTGCAGGTCTCGGTGGCGTGCTGACCCCCACGGGCATGGGCACCATCATGGCTGACGGCAAACAAGTGGTGAACGTCGACGGCAAGGACTACCTCCTTGAGAAACCCCTGAAGGCTGATATCGCTTTCCTCCGCGCTAACATCGTCGATGAATTCGGCAACATGGTGTTCCTGGGCACCACCAACAACTTCAACCCGCTGATGGCTACCGCCGCTGACTACGTGGTGGTCGAGGCCGAGAAGCTGGTTCCCGTTGGTGAAATCAAACCCGAGTGCGTGCATGCCTCTGGTATTTATGTCGATGGAATCTACGTTGAGAAATAAGACATCCGCCAAGGGCGGATGTTAGATCTGTAGAAAAAGGAATATTAATTATTATTTCCCCCGTTTCCTACAGAGCTAGCATCCCTGCGGGATGCGGTTACAAAACAAAATATAAAAAAGAGAACAAATGGAATACAGAACAAAGATTAGACTTCGCATGAGCGCGAAGGATGCCCACTATGGTGGCAATTTGGTTGACGGCGCCCACATGGTTCACCTCTTTGGTGATGTGGCTACCGAACTTTTGATTATGCGTGACGGCGATGAAGGCCTGTTCCGCGCCTACGACAACATCGACTTTTTGGCTCCCGTCTATGCTGGCGACTATATCGAGGCTGAAGGCTGGATCGACAAGGAAGGCAACACCTCACGCCACATGCAGTTTGAAGCCCGCAAGGTAGCTATCGCCCGTCCCGACATCTCTCCGTCGGCTGCCGATGAACTTGATGAGCCTATCGTGGTTTGCCGCGCTTCAGGTACATGTGTGACCCCAAAAGACTGCCAAAGAAAGTAATTAAGAATTTAGAATTTAGAATTAATAGTTCATGGATAAACTGATTATTACCGCTGCTATTTGCGGCGCAGAAGTCACCAAGGAACAGAATCCCAATGTGCCTTATACCGTTGAGGAAATCGTGCGTGAGGCCAAGTCGGCCGTCGATGCCGGTGCCGCCATCGTGCACCTGCACGTCCGCTGGGACGACGGCACGCCTACCCAAGACCGTGGCCGTTTCCAAGAGTGCGAAGAGGCCATCCTGAAGGTGTGCCCCAACGTTGTCCTCATCCCATCGACCGGCGGTGCCGTCGGCATG
>JAILBC010000061.1 GCA_024681295.1 Bacteroidales bacterium | reverse complement strand
GGCGGGAGCGGCGACTGCGACAGCAGCAGCGGCGGGTTCGATACCGTATTCTTCTTTCAGGATGGTAGCGAGTTCGTTCACTTCCTTCACGGTAAGATTCACTAATTGTTCAGCAAAAGCTTTAAGATCTGCCATTTTAATTCAATTTTTTAGCGTTATACAAATTTTTTATTATTCAAATTATTCTGCCTTTTCTGACAAGGTCTCGAGGATTCCGGAGAGTTTGTGTCCGCCGGCCTGGAGTCCGCTGATGACGTTCTTCACAGGTGACTGCAGCAGAGCGATGATATCAGCGATGAGGTCGTTCTTCGACTTGATGTTGCACAGGGTGTCGAGCATGTCGTCGCCGAGGTAGCAGCATTCTTCGATATAGGCGCCCTTCAGGATGGGGCGGTCGTTTTTCTGACGGAAACTCTTGATCAGTTTGGCGGGGGCATTACCCGTTTCGCAAAGCATCACTGCTGTTGAACCCTTGAGGGCCACGAAGAGGTCGGCGAAGTCTTTGCCTTCCATCTGCAGCATGGCCTTGTGAAGGAGGGAGTTTTTCACAACGAGCATTTTGATGCCACTGTTGAAGCACTGTCTTCTGAGCTGGCTGGTCTTTTCGGCGTTGAGGTCGGAGACGTCGGTCAGGTAGAAATTGGGGCAGGCTTGCAGCTCACTGAGTATGGAGTCGATGATGACTTGTTTGTCTTCTTTTCTCATTTCAATAGTCCCTTTCTTTTAGATTGCTACTGATTTAACATCGATCTGCACACCCGGGCTCATGGTACTGGAGATGTAGATACTCTTCACGTAGGTACCTTTTGCGGCTGCCGGTTTCAGTTTGATAACGGTGGAGATCAATTCTTTGGCGTTATCAAAGATCTTCTCGGGGGAGAAGCTGACTTTAGCGACTGCAGCGTTGATGATGCCGTACTTGTCGACCTTGAAGTCGATTTTACCGGCTTTTACTTCTTGAACAGCCTTGCCCACCTCCATGGTCACCGTGCCAGTCTTCGGGTTCGGCATCAATCCGCGGGGACCGAGGATACGACCGAGAGCACCGACTTTAGGCATGATGTTAGGGGTAGTGATGACAACGTCAATATCAGTCCAACCATCCTTAATCTTCTGGATGTATTCATCCAGGCCGACATAGTCGGCGCCAGCATCTTTAGCTTCTTGTTCCTTGTCTGGGTTGCAGAGCACCAGGACGCGGACCACCTTACCGGTTCCGTGGGGAAGGGTGACCGAGCCGCGGACCATCTGATTGGCCTTACGCGGGTCGACGCCCAGACGGATGTTAAGGTCCACCGAAGCATCAAATTTGGTATAAGTGATTTGTTTAACGATATTAACCGCTTCAATCAAGGAGTAACTCTTGCTTTTGTCGAACTTAGCCAAAGCTTCTTTCCGTTGTTTAGTAACTTTTGACATTTAACTTAGGTTTTTTTTGTTCTACAAATGCTTAAAGACTTAGTCTTTTTTCAAAGGTGATTCGCCAGTTACCTTCACTCCCATACTACGGGCTGTACCAGCCACCATTGACATGGCTGATTCGATGGTGAAGCAATTCATGTCCTTCATCTTGTTGGTAGCAATCTCTCTGACTTGGTCCCAGGTGAGCGAACCGACTTTCGTACGGTTGGGTTCCTTGGATCCGCCTTTGATCTTGGCTGCTTCGATGATGGAGACTGCCACTGGGGAGGCCTTTACGATAAAATCGAAAGACTTGTCCTTGTACACCGTGATGATGACAGGCAGCACTTTGCCAGCCTGATCTTGGGTACGGGCGTTGAATTGCTTGCAGAACTCCATAATATTCACACCCTTGGAGCCCAGAGCGGGACCAACGGGCGGAGCGGGGTTCGCGGCTCCTCCTTTAATTTGCAGTTTAATCAATCCGCTTACTTCTTTTGCCATTTTCTTAATCCTTCATTAAAATGATAAGGAAATTGTCGATTCATTCAGGGTATTATTCCAACTTCACCTGGAAGTAGCTCAGTTCCAGAGGGGTCTTGCGGCCGAATATCTTGACGCTGACTTTGAGTTTTTTCTTCTCTTCGTTAACTTCTTCGATGATGCCGCTGAAGCTCTTGAACGGTCCTTCGTTGACGATGACCGACTGGCCCACCATGAACGAGATGTCGCTGCCTTCACCCATTTCCTGAAGTTCGTCGATCTTACCCAAGATACGGTTGACTTCGGCGGGACGCAGCGGATCAGGTTTATCTTTGGTGCCTAGGAAACCGAGCACATTCGGGACGTTCCGGATGACATGAACGACTTCACCTTCCAAGATAGCTTCAATGAGGACATAGCCCGGCAGGTAGTTTCTCTCTTTGGAGACCTTCTTACCGTTTCTGACCTCGAAGTACTTCTCGGTAGGGATTAAAACCTGAAAAATACGGTCTTGCAGACCCAGGCGGTTGATTTCGGATTCAAGGTATTCTTTCACCTTTTTCTCCTTGCCACTAATCGCCTTGATCACATACCATCTCTTCTCGTTTGTATCGCTCATCTTCCCGGCAAAATTGAATTGATTACCCCAAAATGCTTACTTGATTCAATAAAACACAATTAGAAATGCACGTGTTGATAGAACAGTTCCAAGAGGTTTTTAAAAGAGATATCCATCAAGAATACCGCCAGGGCGATAATTAGGGAAGCAATGGATACAACAATAACGCTAGAGCGTAACTCTTTCCAAGTTGGCCAAGAAACTTTCTCTTTCAACTCGGTATAGCTTTCCTTAACGTAATCTACAATTTTCATCTTTTGTGAATCGTTTAACAAGCACGGGCGGAAAGGCTCGAACTCTCGACACTCGGTTTTGGAGACCGATGCTCTACCAACTGAGCTACGCCCGTAGATAAGGGAGGCTTTTTACGGCCTCCCTTTGGTTGAACCATTTTTGACCGATCAATCGTCGATGATCTCGATGACCTGGCCAGAGCCAACGGTACGGCCACCCTCACGGATAGCGAAGCGAAGACCCTTGTCCATGGCGATGTCAGCGATCAACTTCACGTCGATGGTGACATGGTCACCAGGCATGACCATTTCCATTCCTTCGGGGAGGGTGATCTCACCGGTAACGTCGGTGGTTCTGAAGTAGAACTGAGGACGATACTTGTTACGGAACGGGGTGTGACGGCCGCCTTCTTCTTTTGAAAGGACGTAGACCTGGCCCTTGAAGTGGTGATAAGGTTTCACTGAACCGGGCTTGGCGATAACCATACCACGGCGGATTTCGTCCTTATCGATACCACGGAGCAGCAGACCGGCGTTGTCGCCAGCTTCGCCTTCTTCCAAAATCTTGCGGAACATTTCCACACCGGTGACGACTGATTTCAGTTTTTCAGCACCCATACCGAGGATATCGACGGGGTCACCAACTTTGATGACGCCGGTTTCGATACGACCGGTAGCGACAGTACCACGGCCAGTGATGGAGAACACGTCCTCGATAGGCATCAGGAACGGTTTGTCGACGGCACGCTGAGGTTCAGGAATCCAGGTGTCGCAAGCTTCCATCAGTTGGTCAATAGCGGGAGTCCATTTCGGGTCGTCGTTCAGAGCGCCCAGAGCGGAACCGCGGATGATGGGGGTGTTGTCAGCGTCAAACTCATACTTGGCAAGAAGGTCGCGGACTTCCATTTCAACAAGCTCGAGGAGCTCTTCATCGTCGACGAGGTCGCACTTGTTCAGGAACACAACCAGGCGGGGCACACCAACCTGACGGGCGAGCAGGATGTGCTCACGGGTCTGGGGCATGGGACCGTCGGTAGCGGCCACAACGATGATAGCACCGTCCATCTGAGCAGCACCGGTAACCATGTTCTTCACATAGTCAGCGTGGCCGGGGCAGTCGACGTGAGCATAGTGACGATTCTCAGTCTGATACTCAACGTGAGCGGTGTTGATGGTAATACCTCTTTCCTTCTCTTCAGGAGCTGAGTCGATGGAATCGAAGGTCTTGATCTCAGACAGACCCTTCTTAGCCAGATGCAGGGTGATAGCAGCGGTCAAAGTGGTCTTACCGTGGTCAACGTGGCCAATCGTACCAATGTTGACGTGCGGTTTAGTTCTTTCGAATTTTTCTTTTGCCATTGTTATTTCAAATATTTAAGGTTGTTGAATCCTATACACACAAAAATGAGCCGATGGGGAGAATTGAACTCCCGACCCCTTCCTTACCAAGGAAGTGCTCTACCGCTGAGCTACATCGGCTTAATTCTTTTTTCAGAGCGGAAGACGGGGCTCGAACCCGCCACCTAAAGCTTGGAAGGCTTTCGCTCTGCCAAATGAGCTACTTCCGCTTGCTGCGTGGGGGAGGGTGGACTCGAACCACCGAACGGATTCCCGGACAGATTTACAGTCTGTTGCAATTGCCACTATGCGACTCCCCCGCTTTCGGTAACCCAGAGCCGGTAGACGGACTCGAACCGCCGACAGGCTGATTACAAATCAGCTACTCTACCAACTGAGTTATACCGGCAGTATTTCTAAGAACACTGGTGCTCTTTTAAAAAGCGCACACCCTTTCACTCGGAAAAGGTGTGCAAAAGTACATGTTTTTTTGATACCACAATCAAAATCTTCACACTTTTTTTCAAAAAAAATAAAGATTTTTGTTAATTTGTTGATTATCAATAAGTTAATTATTTAGTAAATTTACCCTTATATTTCTCTAGTTGCTTCTTCAAGGCGTCGACCGCCAAATCGGTGGCCTCCTCAAAGGTCTTGCACTGCTTGCTGGCATACAAATCGTCGCCCTTCAACATCAAACGGATGTCGGCGATCTTGTTTTCTGGGGCATCGGTGTTGTCCAACTTCAAGTTGACTTCGGCACCGATGACCTCGCTGTACTTGCTGCATACTTTCTCCACCTTCTGGGTGATGAAACCTTCAAGGTCGCTGCTGGCCTTGAAATGCACTGAGTTGATCATGACTTTCATAATTATCTCCTTTCTTTATTACTCCCTTGCGGGAATGATTCTTATTATTACCCTCCCTTGGGATGGGCTTGTTGATGTATCTTTTTCAGTTGTTCAATCGTGTTGTGCGCATAAACCTGAGTCGTGGCCAGGTCGGTATGACCCAGCAGTTTCTGTATCGCCACCAGACTCGCCCCCTCGTCCAACAAGTGCGTCGCAAAGGTGTGTCGCAGCACGTGGGGACTCTTCTGCCTCAGACTCGTCACCCCTTCCAGCAACTGGTGCACCTTATTATATACAAAGTAAGGCGTCATCTCCTCCCCTTTGTCGTTCAGCAGCAGCCGGTCGGGATGGGTCTCAAACCTTTCATCGCGCAAGGCCTGGTAATGCTCGATCATCTGCAGCAGGTTACGTCCAATAGGAATGAAACGTTCCTTGTTCCGCTTGCCCAGCACCTTGATGCGCATCGCCATCCGATCCACGTCGCCATCCTTCAACCCAATCAGCTCCGCCTTACGAATGCCTGTCTGGTACAATATTTCAAACAACAATTCATCACGTTTTATTGTGTAGTCATCGCAATTTTCGAACGACACCTTATTAATATCAGATTCAGGAACGAACTTTACAAGGTTCTTGGGAAGCTTCAGATTCCTGACCCCGGTCATGGGCGACTTTTCGATAAGGCCTTCGCGCATGCAGTATTTGTAGAAGGTCTTAAGTGTGGAGATCATGCGGTTGATGCTGCGGTTGGAGAGGTCTTCACTTTTGAGTTGGACCAGAAACGATTTGACCATCGGCGTAGTGACCTTGGTCAAGTCAGTCAACTCATAGGAAGACGAAAGGTATTTCGCATACCGCTCAAGGTCACGGAGATACGACTTTGCCGTCAAGGCCGAGTAGCGGCGTTCCGCCTGAATGTACGATATGAACTGGTCAATGATCGGCATCGTAAAAAGGGTCTTCGATGCAAAGGTAAAACAAAATATCGAATTTGTCAAGACAAAAAAGAAGGCCGCCTGGTGAGGTGGCCTTCTTTTTCAAAAAAAATGATCTTCCTAAGGCTAATTACATGTTCTCTTCAGCCTGGCGGAGTTTCTGAACGTAGATGGCTTTCAGACGCTGTGCGCGTTTGATCACGGAGGGCTTGGTGAACTTTTGGCGTTCACGGAGTTCCTTCACGACGCCGGTCTTTTCATACTTTCTCTTGTAGCGCTTCAAAGCTCTGTCGATGCTTTCGCCTTCTTTTACAGGAATGATAATCATTTTAAAACACTTCCTTCTTTTAAATGGTTAATAATAAAAAAACGTTTTTTTGAGGGCGCAAAGATACAACTATTTTGAATATCAAGGCATTTTTTTCTATTTTTCTTTTTCAGCCCTTGATTTGGAGGTTAAAACCTTCATCAATCAAAGGCTTGAGAAACGTCCGCATCTCCTCCACAGTGAACTTCTGCAAACCCTCTTCAGGCGTAGGACGATCAATGGTATAGGCCATCACCTCACGGGGCTTCAAAAGACGAACGATATCCATCCAACCGTTTAAGACCTCTGGCGAGGAAGAGTCAAAATCCTTGCTCTTCAAAAACATGGTCTGCAAAACAAAATTGCCATTGAACTGCTTCAAGGCCTCCACTACCCTACCCACATCGTATCCAGATGCAGGTTTATTGATCTTCTCCACCAATTCGTTGGTCGGGGCATCGATCTTCATGATGGGGTTATCGACTTTGCGCAATGCGGTGAAAACCTCAGGGCGGTGAACCTGAGTGGCATTGGAGAGCACCGAGACCTTGGCCGAGGGATAATACTTGTCCCTCAAAGCCAAGGTATCGTCGATGATTTGTGGAAAGTCGGGGTTAATGGTCGATTCACCGTCACCTGAAAAAGTGATGGAATCCACTGGCGTACCATCGGCCACCAGCTGCTTCAGTTTGGCTTCAAGGGCTTCGCGGACCTCTGCGGCCTTCGGCAAACGGGTGTCGTTGCGCCCGTCCTTGTTCCAGCCGCATTCGCAATAGATGCAATCGAAGGTACAAATCTTTCCGTTGACAGGCAACAGGTTTATCCCCAAAGAACTACCCAACCGACGACTGAAGATCGGTCCGAAAACAGTGTCTTCCCTAACCATAATGTTTATTCTCCCAGCAGATGTTCAAACAAGAAAGCGTCGATCTTAGTGAAAAGGTGCATCCGGCACTCCCCGTCGCCGTACTCGTAACCGCCATAGATGCCGTGGTTCTTGTTGGGATAGATCATCAGGTCGAATTGCTTGCCGTTGCTGATCATGGCCTTGATAAGTTCCATGGCATTCTGATAATGGACGTTATCGTCGCCGCTACCGTGGCAGAGCAGATAGTTGCCCTTAATCAGTTCGGTATTATGCACCGGTGAATTCTTATCATAGCCTTCGGGATTCTCCTGCGGGGTACGCATGAAACGCTCGGTGTAGACGTTATCGTAGTAACGCCAGTTGGTCACGGGAGCCACTGACACAGCAGTGTTGATGACGTCGGCACCCTTGGTGATGCCATTGGCAGCCATGAAGCCACCATAGCTCCAGCCGTAGATGCCGATACGGTCAGCATCCACGTATGGCAGCTTGCCCATGTACTTGGCCAGCGTGATCATATCCTCGGTTTCGTATTTGCCCAATTGGAGGTAGGTCATCTTCTTGAAGACTTCGCCCTGGGCACCGCTACCCCTATTATTAATTGACACGCTGATGATTCCATGCTGAGCAAGCAGTTGCAACCACCAGAAGTCACTGTCGGCCCAAGCGTTGTTCACGGTCTGGTGACCAGGACCACCGTACACATAGATCAGCACGGGATACTTCTTCGAAGGATCGAAGTCGGGAGGCAGGATCTCCCAAGCATCCACGTCCACCTGAGTGCCATCGGGCAAAATGAAAGCCGGGTCGCTAATCTTCATGAGTTTCTTCTCACCCAGGTTGAAGGTCTTGAGTTTCTCGGCGAATTCGTGGTTGTCCTCGAGCACACGCACCAGTTTGCCTTTGTTGGTATAGAGTTCATACTGGCGAGGCTGAGTGATAGACGAATTGATATTGATAAGGTAGCTAAAGTCGTTGCTGAAACGAGCCTGGTTGGTGCCGGGACGGCCGATCACCTCGCGCATCTTGCCTTTCAGGTTGACGGCATAGATCTGACGATCCACGGGCGTGTTCTTGGCAGCCTGGAAGAACACCTCTTTGCCATCAAAGCCGTACACCTGGGTCACGTCCCAGTCACCGCTGGTAAGCTGTTTCACCAGGGTGCCGTCGAGCAGGTACAGGTAGATATGGTTATAGCCGCTCTTCTCCGAGGTCATCAGGAAGCTGTTGCCGTCGTCGAGGAAGGTCCAGTCATCGGTGATGTCGATGTAGTAGTCGTTGGTTTCGTCATAGAACACGCGGCTGGCACCGGTGGTAGCGTTGGCGGCCAGAATCTCCAAATGGTTCTGATGACGGTTGAGGCGCTGGATAGCCAGCACGTTCGGGTCTTTGGTCCACTTCATGCGAGGCAGGTAGATGTCGGTCTCGGTGCCCGTATCCATCTTCACCGTCTTGCCGGTGGCGAGGTCGTAAACGTAGATTTCCACGACGCTGTTGTCTTCGCCTGCCTTGGGGTATTTGAAGCTATACCATTCGGGATAGAGTCCTTCGAACTCTTCCATTTGGAACTCCTTCACATTCGACTCGTCGAACTTCATGTAGGCGATCTTCTTGCCGTCGGGCGACCAGCAGTAGCCTTGCGAGAAACTGAATTCCTCCTCGTAGACCCAGTCGGGGGCACCATTAATAATATGATTGTAAAGGCCATCGTAGGTGAACTGTTTCTCCTCTCCTGTCTTTAGGTCTTTGATGAACAGGTTATTGTCACGCATAAAGCACACCTTGGTGGCGTCAGGCGAGAAGGTCGCAAGACGTTGCTTACCGTTTTCCGAAAGGGGTTGCAGCGACTTGGTCTTGATATCGTAGACGTAGTAGTTGGCCGTGTAGGAATGGCGGTAGATGGCCTCCATGTCGGTCAGCACGAGAAGTTTTGACTCATCGTCGCTCAGCTCGTAATCTTGCATCCTGACAGGTCTCTCCTCCCCCGGCAGCACCAGGTCTTTCATCTCGAAGAGCGTCTTGACCAGTTTGCCGGTCTTATAGTTATAAATGTTGAGGGCGCCTTTCTCAAAGCTGCCGTAGGTGGCACCATCTTTCATGGAGTTCATGCCGCGGACGCCTTTTTGTGAGAAGGTCGGGCGTTGGTAGAGGTCTTCGAGAGTGAAGTTTTGTTTTTCCTGGGCCATTGCCCAAAAAGTTCCTAAAAACAGGAACACGCTGATTAACAAGTATTTATTTTTCATAATACAAAGATTTGTTGGTACAAAGATAGGTTTTTTCAAAAAAACGACGAAAAAAAATTTGGAGATTTGAAAAAAAGGCGTACCTTTGCAGCCGCAAATGGGACGGTAGCTCAGTTGGTTTAGAGCGCATGCTTGACAGGCATGAGGTCACAAGTTCGATCCTTGTTCGCCCCACACACTGTAGAGACGCCATGATATGGCGTCTCTACGAACAAATCAGGGGACGTTAGCCCAGTTGGTTTAGAGCGCTGCCTTCACACGGCAGAGGTCACTGGTTCGAGTCCAGTACGTCCCACAGAAACAAAATAACCCGCTGATTTTCAGCGGGTTTTTCTTTTTTCAAAATAGAAGTCTTTGAGGGAGTTTATTCCTCTTCCTCCCAGTGCTTTTTAATACGGGCAAAAACATCCTCGGCAGTAAGATATCCTAAAACAGAATCATTCACCTTCTCATATTCTTCTTCTGTCATTAATCCGCATATCTCCAAAAGGCCTTTCTCTTTGCCATAACCATAAATAACGCTGCACACCGAACCAATTCCTGAGCCATTAATGACTCCTTCCTCTGGTATTGGACGACCTTTCTTACCATAATAGCAAAGCTGTTTACCAGAAAAGGGGTTGCTAAACGTCTCAAATGGAATATTTGCCTCTTGCAACATAGTTATTAGTTTTGGCATCTCTCCAGAATCTTCTTGAGTGGTCTGACTTCCACTCAACATTTTAGCAAGAAGCAATTGCATCAATTCATTTTCATCCATAGTTTTGTCCTCCTAAATAATAGTATTCTTTTGTTGGTTTACGATGCAAAGATAGTTTTTTTCTGATTAACAATCAATTCATTGTCGCATTTTTCAGAATATCAGAGAATATACTATTTTTATTTGCACATCTCATACTAATTCCCTACCTTTGCCGTTCCGAAAATAGCGAAATATTTATATTTAAACTGATATGATGCAACACAATATTGTTCCTCAAGATTTGGCAAAGAAACTCTTTGCGGAAAGTGGACTGGCCTGCATCGGCAAAGCCGGCATCCGTGAAATCAACAAGTTGGCCCGCGACATCGAAGCCGCCTCTGGCAAAAAGTTCATCCATATGGAGATTGGCAACCCCGGTCTTCCGCCTGCGAAAGTTGGCATCGAGGCCCAGATCAAAGCCCTCCAAGAGGGTGTCCCAGCCACCTACCCGCCCATCGACGGAGCCCCTATACTAAAGAAGGAAGCTTCCCGCTTCATCAAGTGTTTCCTTGACCTCGACATCGATCCCGCCAACTGCATACCCACCGTGGGTTCCATGCAAGGCGCCTTCGCCTCGTTCATGATCGCCGGTCACACCGACACCAAGAAGAACACCATCCTCTTCATCGACCCAGGCTTCCCGGTGCATAAGTTCCAGAACCGCGTGCTAGGCATCCCGATGGAGCACTTCGACATCTACGACTACCGTGGCGAGAAGCTGCGCGCCAAACTCGAAGAGGTGCTGAGCAAGGGCAACATCCACAGCCTGCTCTACTCCAACCCCAACAACCCGACTTGGGTGTGCCTCACCGACGAGGAGTTGCGCATCATCGGCGAACTGGCCAATAAATACGATGTCATCGTCATGGAGGACCTCGCCTATTTCGGCATGGACTTCCGCAAAGACTACAGCCATCCTGGCGAGGAGCCTTTCCAACCCAGCGTGGGCAAATACACCAACAACTACATCCTGATGATCTCCAGCTCCAAGGCGTTCAGCTACGCTGGCGAGCGTTGCGCCATCCTCGGCATCAGCGACAAGTTGGCCCAGCGCCACTTCCCCGACCTGAAGGCTTTCTGCGGACAGGAGATCTTCCTGCGCGCTATCCTCTTCGGCGCCCTGCATCCGCTGAGTTCAGGCACCTCGCATTCTGCACAATACGCTTTGGCCGCTGTGCTGAAGGCCGTCAACGACGGCACCTACCGCTACCGCGACGACGTGCTTGAATACGGCCGCAAGGCTGAGCTGATGAAGAAAGCCTTCACCGAGAACGGTTTCTACATCACCTACGACGAGGACTGCGGCGAGCCCATTGCCGACGGCTTCTATTTCACTTTCTGCTATCCCGGCTTCACAGGCGCCGACTTGGTGGAAGAAATGATGTACTACGGTATCTCCGGCATCTCGCTCGACACCTGCGGCAGCCAGAAGCAAGGCATCCGCGCCTGCACCTCGCTCATCCAACGCGATGAGATCCCCGTGCTGGCCGAGCGGCTGAAGGCGTTTGC
>JAILBC010000010.1 GCA_024681295.1 Bacteroidales bacterium | reverse complement strand
GCCGGCTGCATGCAGGTGTACGTGGAGATGGTCCGCAACAAGATGGTTGACGCCGTGGTCAGCACAGGAGCCTCCATCATCGACATGGACCTCTTCGAAGCCCTCGGTTACAAGCACTACATCGGCACCAAGGAAAACGTCATTCCCGACACCAAGTTGCGTGAGCTCTACATAGACCGTATATATGATACCTTCATTGACGAAGAAGAACTTCAGGCTTGCGACCAAGCCACCTGCGACGTGGCCGACACTCTCGAATGCCGTCCTTACAGCAGCCGCGAGTTCCTCTATGAAGTAGGCAAATGGCTCGCCAACGGCCACGGCGTGAAGAAGGAAAGCCTCATCCAGACCTGCTACGAGTGCGGCGTGCCGATTTTCTGCCCCGCCTTCAGCGACAGCTCGGCTGGCTTCGGCATCGGCAAACACCAATGGCTTCGCAAAAAAGCCGGCAAACCCTACGTGAGCATCGACAGCGTGGCCGACTTCCTCGAACTCACCGAAATCAAAATGAACAGCCCTCAGTCGGGCCTCTTCATGGTTGGTGGTGGCACCCCCAAGAACTTCGCCCAGGACACCGTGGTCTGCGCTGAGATCCTTGGACACGAAGTGCCTATGCACAAATATGCCATCCAGATCACCGTGGCCGACGTGCGCGACGGCGCCTGCTCTTCATCGACCCTGCTCGAAGCCGGTTCATGGGGCAAGGTGAGCGAAGAACTTCAGCAGATGGTCTACGCCGAAGGCACCACCGTCATCCCCGCCATCGTCAGCTACGCCTACCACAACGCCCCGTGGCAAGAGCGCGAGTACAAGAACTGGCAGAAGTTGTATCAGAAATAAGAAGACAGAAGTCAGAAGACAGATGGACATCAGCATGTTCCTTGATCCGGTGCCGGCGAAGTGCTTTGCACCCATCCTCCGACCCGGAAAGAATACCTTCGGGGAAACCCTCACCGTCTTCCGCGACGAAGAGGATTTCCCCGAACTGGAAGGCTTCCAACTCGCCTTGGTAGGCGTCAAGGAAGAACGCGGCTGCGTCGATAACCGCGGCTGCGCCGACGCTGCCGACCATATCCGTAAAGCCTTCTACCAACTCTTCAACCATTGGGACGACCTCAAAATCGTCGACCTCGGCAACGTCAAGACCGGTCAGGAAATCTCCGACACTTACTACGCCCTCAACCAGGTGCTCACGGAGCTGATGAAACAACACATCCTCCCCATCGTCATCGGCGGCAGTCAGGATATGACCTACCCCATGTACCAGGTGTACGAACCGACCGGCAAATTGGTCAACATCACCGCCATCGACCCACTCTTCGACCTGGGCAACGACAACGAGGGACTGAATTCTCACTCCTACCTGAGTCACATCATCCTCCATCAGCCTAATTATCTCTTTAACTTCACCAACATCGGCTATCAGTCGTATTATGTAGATAATGAGAATATAGAACTGATGAAACAACTGCTGTTCGATACCTACCGTCTCGGCATTATTAAATCGCGTATTGAGCAGACCGAGCCCCTGATCCGCAATGCCAACATCCTCAGCATCGACATGGGAGCCTTCCGTGCCGCCGATGCCCCAGGCGTGAAGAACGCCTCACCTAACGGCTTCAACGGCGAAGATGCTTGTACTATGACTCGCTACGCTGGACTAAACTTCAAACTCTCCTCCGTAGGTATCTTCGAGTATAACCCGCATTACGATATCAACGCTCGTACCGCTAACCTCATCGCCGAGATGATCTGGTACTTCATCGATGGTTACAGCAACCGTCAGGACGACCTGCCCAACTCCGACAGCGACGACTTCAAACGCTACAATGTGCAAATCGGCGAAGGCGAGGAAAACGTCATCTTCCTCTGCCACAAAGTCACTGGCAAATGGTGGATCGACATGTCGTTCATGCACGCCGATGACCCACGTTACGAACGGCATCACTACATCCCCTGCTCGAAAGAAGACTACGACCAAGCCATGAACAACGAACTGCCCGACAAATGGTGGCAGTTCTACCAAAAGTTGATGTAAACCGTACCATGGAAACCGAGAAGATCATATTAGGCGTCGACCCGGGTACCATGGTGATGGGTTACGGCCTCATTTCCCAAAAAGGCAAGTCGCTGAGCATCATCCGCATGGGCGTGCTCAAGCTGAACAAGCTGGAAAACCAGGCCATGAAGCTCAAGACCATCTTCGAACGTATGCTCGAAATCGTCGAGGAATACAAGCCTGACGAGATGGCCATCGAGGCACCCTTCTACGGCAAGAACGTACAGTCGATGCTCAAACTGGGCCGCGCCCAAGGCGTGGCCATGGCCGCTGCACTATACCGCGACATTCCCATCTTTGAATACGCACCACGTACCATTAAACAGACTATCACAGGAAACGGCAACGCCTCGAAAGAACAAGTGTCGAAGATGCTTCAAGCCATGCTGAAATTCGAGGAGATGCCTAAATATTTCGACGCCACCGACGCCTTGGCCGCCGCTGTATGCCATCACCTCGACCGCGGCAAGGACGTCAACTACACCAAGAAAAAACAACACAAATCAGCCGCTTCCAGCTGGGCCAAGTTTGTGGAACAAAACCCCGACCGCCTGTCGAAAAACCCTTAATGTCATGAGAAAAATCCGCATCATCGCTATTGTCATGCTAGCGTTGCTTGTTTCGGAACCGGCATGGGCCGTTTTCTACGAAAAGGACATGAAAACCACCCTGTCGATCCTTCTGCAAGAACTAAGGCAAACCCAGGAGAAATTCAGGAACTTCAATTCAACTCCACGTCCCAGCAATCAGCAACGTACGGGACAACGAGGCACCCAAAGGGTGGATTTGGACGAACTGACCGAACAATGCAACGCACTTGCCCTGATGCTCTACTCCCAGTCGTCATTCAACTTCACCTTTGACCTGACGTACGCCTTGGACCAAGTGTCGACGCAATACAACACGTTCAACACCAAAGCGCAACCCTACGAGCAACGACTGGCAATCATGGAGGCTGGCCATGATCGCTACACACGCTTGGTCAAAACACTCCAAAACATACCCGATAACCCCGAATACAACGCCGTACGCGACAGTTGTGTGGTCGTTGCAGGGCAAATGGTCAACATCTATAACCAAAGCCTGACAAGGCTCGAAAACGATAGCAAACGCTATGCAGCGTTGAAGACCCAACTCGACGAGGCTTATGAATTTGCCCAGAAAAGCTACGAAACCGTCCAACAACGCATCTTCCTGAAAGGCCAACCAAGCCTTTGGACGATGATCCAGCGCCACGATTTCTATTTCCCGAGGCTTCGTCAGGAAGTGACCGAAAAATACGGATCCACGGATGCCTCCGACCTCACCTCACCTAGAATCTGGAGCGGCTCAGCCGTATTGCTATTCGGCGTGATGGCTTTGGTAGCCCTGGTGGGCTGCTTCCTACTGGCCTGGCTGATTTCCTGGCTGTGCTTCCGCTTCATCCCTTTCCTCCAGAAGGACCTCTTCAAGACCCGTCGCAGGATGATCACCGTACTGCTGGGCATTGTCTTCTTTGGGGTGTTTTCCTTCGTTTTGGGTTCGCATAACAACCCTTACGGAATGTTGATCTCCAAGTTGTTGCGACAGTATACCTGGCTTTTGGTGGCCATCTTTGCCTCGCTACTCATCCGTACCGAAAGCAGCTTCACCCGCAACGTGGTGGCGGTTTATATCCCGAGTTTGCTGTTGTCGTTCTTCACTATCATCTTCCGCATCATCTTCATCCCCAACACCCTGCTGGCCTTCGTGTTTCCGGTGCTGCTGCTGGGCTTCTTCATCTGGCAGTTCATCGTCAACGTCCGCCGCAACAAACGGGTGCCGCGTCCCGACATGTTCTACATGTGGATCTCCTTCGGCGTGATGGTGGTAGGTTTCGTTATGGGCATCTGCGGCTACTCCATGGCGGGCCTGCTGCTGCTCATCTGGTGGTTCTTCCAGTTGACGCTCTTCCAGACCATCACGGCCTTGTATGTCTTGTTGAAGAGCTATTACGACGGAAGAGTGTCCAAACTCAAGGCCAGTTACCATGAGAAGAACCCGGGACTTCCCCTCAATGGCAACGGTGCCTTCATCGAGGTGACCTGGCTTTACGACTTCTTCAAGGACGTGGCCATGCCCCTGGCGGTCATCAACTCCATCCCGATGAGCGTGTTCATGGCAGGCGACGTGTTCAATATGAGCCCCACATTCAAGCAGGTTTTCTACGCGCCGCTGCTGCATTTCGAAGGCTGGTTCTCCCTCTCGCTGAGCCACCTCTGCATCTTGGTGGGCCTTTTCTTCTTCTTCAAATACCTGGTCTATCTGATTTGCTCCCTGATGCGAGTGAACCGAATCAGGAAGACCCTGAAAAAGCTGAGCAAGGACGTAGAGATCAAAGAGTCCGACGTCAACTTGAGTTTGGCCAATACCTTGATATCAGTGCTCTGTTGGATGCTTTATGCCATCATCGGTTTCTCATTGCTGCAACTGCCGGTCTCCGCGCTGACCACCATTGCCGCAGGTTTGGCTGCTGGTATGGGTTTCGCCTTGAAGGACGTGTTGAACAACTTCTTTTACGGTGTGCAGCTCATGTCGGGACGAATCCGTGTCGGCGACGTCATCTCTTGTGAGGGTATGCGTGGCGTGGTGCGCCGTGTGAGTTACCAGACCACCTTGGTGGAGGAGGAAGACGGCTCGTTGATCGCCTTCACCAATACCAATCTCTTCTCGAAGAACTTCAAGAACCTCACAGGTGGCAAGAACTATGAGATGTTGAAGATTCCGGTAGGTGTGAAGTACGGTACCGACATTGAGAAAACCCGTGAGGTGATTCTGAACGCCTTGAAACCCTTGCAAAAGAAAGATAAGTTCGGCCGTGACATCATCGACCCGAAACGTGGTATCGACATCCGTTTCGACAAGTTCGGCGACAGTTCGGTGGATTTAATCGTGTTCCTTTACACTACGGTTGATACGCACTATACCTTCCCAGCTCGTGCCAAAGAGTTGATTTATAATGCGTTGAATGAAAATGGCATAGAGATTCCTTTCCCGCAGACGGATGTCTACGTTAAGTCGTTACCTTCCAATCCTTGATGCCGCGTTCTTCGCTGCTGAAACAGACCCCGATCTTGAAGAGCTTGCGCGTGTCGGCTTTGAAAGGCGCGGCGTATTGCTTGTCTTCTATTTGTTGTAACGCTTCGTCGGCGGTCTTGTCAACCTTGAGTTCGAGGATATAGACATAGTCCTTGGTCTGCAGGGTCACGTCCATGCGTCCCTTGCTGGTGTGGCGTTCCGCCTGCACGTAGAACCCCATCAGCCTGAAGAGCACCATCAGGGAGTTCTGGAAGTAGACCTCGAGCCGGCCGACGAGCTGGTAGTCGCCGTCGGCGTAAAACGCCTGGAGCAGGGTCATGAACTCCTCGACCTTGCCGTCTTCCACCGCCTTGACGAACCTGAAGATGTTGAAGGAGCCATGGCGATTGCCCCCGTTGTAATAGAGCGCCATGAACCGTGCGAATCCTTGCTCGACCTCCTTGTTGGGGAAGTCGAGTTGGTAAGCCTCAAGACGCGCATCGTAGTCCTTGATGGTGAGGTATCCGCTCTGGAAGAACAAAGGGATGGGGTCGCTGAACATGGTGTCGATGGCGTCGAGGTCCTCGGCGGTCTTCGGCTCGGTGGAGAGCCTGTCGAGCGCATAGTCGCTGTGCTTGATGACCTCCACGAGGAAATTGGGCGTTCCCGTGGCGAACCAATAGGCATCCAGGAAGTTGGAGGCAAAAGCGTTGATGATACTGAAAGGATTGTAAACGCCTATGGAAAGATCACGTGAGAAGTGATAGCCATCATAATGCTTCCTCAACAGTTCCAACATCTCCTCCCTATCCACATTCATGGAAGCGGCAAACTCATCGATGCTTTCCGAAAACGTTGTTTCCAACTCTTGTTGGGTGAAGCCACAGAGGGCGGCGTATTGGGGTAGCATCGAGATGTCCCTTAGGTTGTTGAGCCCGCTGAAGATGCTCAGATGGGAGAACTTGGTGACGCCGGTGAGCATGGCGAACCGGATGTACTCGTCGCAACTCTTGATGTTGGAATAGAAGGCCTTGAGGATCTGCCGATATTCTTCCTGAAGCTCAGGCTTTCCGATGGCTTCCAGCAGGGGCTTGTCGTACTCATCAATGAGGATGACCACCTTGCCCTCGGGCGACTGCTGGGCGGATTCCCTGAGGACACGCTCAAACCGAGCGGCCGGGCTTAACGAAACATAGTTGCCGACGCAGTATTGTTTTTCCCATCGCTCAAGGTGTGTGTTGAGTCTTGCGATAAGGGCTTCTTTGGTATTGTATTGCTCCGCACTTAAGTCTAAATGCAACACAGGATACTTTTTCCACTCCTTTTCCAACTTAGAGATGGCCAGGCCCTCGAACATTTCCCTGTTTCCCTGGAAGTAGGACTTGAGGGTGGAGAGCAGCAGGCTCTTGCCGAACCTGCGGGGCCGGCTTAGGAAATAGCACTTTCCCTCCGAAGCCAGTCGGTAAATATGAGCGGTCTTGTCAACGTATGCAAAGTTATCCGTGCGGATGTCCTTAAAAGTCTGTATTCCAATCGAATACTTCATGTCGTCTGGGTTATCACCAGCAAATTTAATCGTTTTTTTCATCGCAGGCTATGGTTTTAAATCTTTTCAGCCTGCAAAGATAACAGAAATGTATTAATGATTAATAAATATTTAATTAATAATCGTCAACAAAGAGAATTAATGTTTAACTACTCTTTAAGGAATCTCTTTTACCAGTCGCACAGAAGTTTTTAAAGACGATGTTCGTAGCCGACACGGAGCAACCAACTGAGTTCATAATAACCTATCAATGATTAACATTTCCATGAAGTTCCCTACATGGCGCTTGGCGCGTGAGACGTTGTCGAAGTGCTCCTTCAAGGACGTTCTTTTTTTCATATTTCAGGTTGTTGCTTAAAGTAATCTTGCTATCAAACGGTTCTGACACTTATTGCTTGACCACTGTCTACGTGTTAATCTTCTTCCCAATGGTTTGTCCTATTTTTTTCTTCCTTGTCCGTTTTCGTCGTAAGTGCCGTAAGGCGGCCACATGTGGATGTGCTTCATGTCTTCTGAGGGCGGGAAAAAGAGCGTAACCAGTTCCCCCAGCACACGGGCTTTGTTCAATTCTTTATAATCCTGCATACTTAAATCATATCGTTGCAATACCATATTGTATTTCAAGACAGTATCCCATGAATACGAGTCAACAGTGTCCGCATTGAAGATGTAGAGGGATAATGTGTCGTTGTTACAAAAAATTTCCTCAGTGGGTGGAGTTATTTCTTGAAACAACAGTACTTTATCAAAGGTCTTTAACTTATCTTGAATTACTAAAACACTAGATATTTCAATATCTTTTGGTAAAATCGTATCAGGATATAGTGAAATGCAATTTAATTCAGGTGATATCACATAAACAGGATTATGATAATTATTAACCATCGAAAAAGTGGTCACCGGATCACAACTGGTTAGCAACACTAAAAAGGCTGTAATTAAAAAAAGATGTTTAGTTTTCATGATAAATAATTATTTCGATAGCCACCGCAGGGAAATAAAGAGGCCCGTACTGTTGGCTTTGGATGTAGTGTCCGTATTCGTGGACGAACAGATGATCACGCCAGTCGGTCTTGTAGCCATCGGGACCAGCGGAGTAATTCCCAATGGTAATCGCTCCGCGGTCCAAGCCCATGTCCACCGCAGTTGTGCCGTATCCGTAGGTTACACCGTTTACCTGTTCAAAGGCATTGGCAACGGAAACGAAAAGATGTCCCGTCGAAGTCTGAGGCGCTTGCCAGGTGAAACGCGACACAACTTCCCAGAATCTTCCCCATCCGCTTTTGTTGGGATCGGTTTCGAGCAGTCCCATGTCTATTTCCCATCCGTGAATCGTTTGGTCCCAATCATCCTCTTCTCCCGTGAAAGGCTTAACGAAAAGGTTAGTGAATAAATCGGAAATCAAGCCTAACACTGTTCCGACAAACTCCCCATTCGGATCATTGTACATCACCGGGTTGTTCATACAGTAGGAGTACCTGTTGAAGCTCTGCGTGAAGTCGGGCGTTTGCACGAAGGGGTCGGGCGAGAAGAAACGCCCGATGGTGGGGTCATAGAGCCGGGCATTGGCGTTGATGACGTGTATGTAGTCGTAATGCTCATGGCCGGTGAAGCCACGGTCGAAGGTGAACGAGGTTTCCCACACGGCCACAACCTTGCCTTCGGCGTAGATGTAGTCGAGCCTGCGTAATGTGGTGGTATAGGAGGGGGAACCAATCATTAATCCATCTTTTTTCTAGTTTTTTTGTTTTCCTTCCAATTGTTTTCATCGCACCAGAACCATTTTTTCTTCTTTATCCAGGCTTCATTTGGATCGGGTAGACTGTCAAAAGGCATAAAATAGAGCTCATCTCCTCGTTTTCCTCGGTAATACCAAAAATAATAACCATCATTTGGTTCATCTGAATAAATTGTGGTTCTGTTTAAAAGGACCAGCGTGTCTGGAGATTTTATGACCAGTGTGTCACGATATCCTTCGGTTGGTCCATTTATTGAGCCGTGGGTTATACATTCGATTATGATGGTGTCGTCATGGATCTCATACATTCCCCATTCTCCGTTTCCGCAACGCCCGTCTTTAAACCATAGACTTCCTCCAAACATTCCATCAGGATAAAAAACGTTTCTATAGATTTCGCGTCCCCAAGGATCTTCGGAATCATACTTGTATATTGTGTCAGCGACGATGCTCTCGTGTTTTTTGGGGTAATAATAAAACCCATCAGTTCTAATCCGTCCATTGATATTCATGGAATCGTTGCTGAAACACATGTTCATATATTCAATGACGTAATTTTGGTTACGAGGCGGGAAGAGGTCGAAATAGAACTCTACGGCAGCATCGGAAATATTCTGAATGGTTTTGTTGTCAGGAAAGGCGTTGTCAAGAACGGATATTGTTACGCAACCATTAAGTAGCGGGCACAGAATTATGATGAGCAAAAATAACGTTCTTTTTTTCATATTTCCAGTTGTTGTTTAATATAAGGAGAAAGGATTATAATAGCCAAAATAATGATATAGGCCAGATTCAAAATGATTGTAATCTATGTAAAAATGCATTCTTCCAAAATCACAATACTTATGTACAAAATTTTGTGTTGCGTCTTGAAACAGAGGATGGCTATATCCAAATCTGCTAATACTATTTCCTCGTCTTATACCAATCCACAACGGACAACTATATACAAAACCGTCATCCCAAGCCCCATATGTACCTCTATTTAACCCCCAAAGCGGACTAGGTTTATTAGACGTACCATTTCCCATGCCTTCGGGATCATTAGTGTAGATTCTTGAGCCCAAGGAATAATCACCGACAGTTAGCTCCCAAGCATTTGTACGCCAACGGTCTCCTTTATCACCGAAATAGTCATTTTCTATTCTAAATGAACCATTTTTGAAATAAACACTAATAGTTCCCGTTGTTTGCGGATTTGACATTCCGTCATGACCAATGGCATCACCATACCGTGTTCCACCAATCCCCAAACCATATCCATAAGCCGTTCCAGCCACATTCCAACCAAAGTAATTTTTTCCGCCACCCACACCCATTGTCAAAGAGATGTTATCAGATGTAAAAGTGTTGTAGAAATATCCATTAAGCCCAGCTACTCCATAACTAAGTCCTGCACTTGTGACAGTTGAACCATCGTCATACGACACGCCACCATAAACACTTAAGGTAAAAGGGGATACGCCAACATCAAAAGTAGTATTCTCTCCAATTTGTTTGGAAAACCGACAACAATTATCCATACCGTTTACTATGGTCTTAGCATTATTCCATGCGTTTTGAACAGGGTTATCTATTCCGTTTACCACATTACTAATAAAATCACCAACAAACGCAAGACCCCACATTGATAGTTTTAAGAATTCTCCATCCGGGTCGTTATACATCACCGGGTTGTTCATACAGTAGGAGTACCTGTTGAAGCTCTGCGTGAAGTCGGGCGTTTGCACGAAGGGGTCGGGCGAGAAGAAACGCCCGATGATGGGGTCGTAGAGCCGGGCGTTGGCGTTGATGACGTGAACATAGTCGTAGTGCTCATGGCCGGTGAAGCCCCGGTCGAAGGTGAACGTGGTCTGGGTCTGCCTGGTGTTCCAGGCGGTGAAGCTCATGCGGTTGCCCCAGGGGTCGAAGTGGGTCTGCTGCACGGTGTTCTTGTTCTCGTCGAGCACCTTCTCCCAGCTGCCAAGGTGATCGGTGAGCACGTAGTAGAGACTCTCGTGCCCACCTTCGTTGACATGCATGGCAACGACTTTGCCTTCGGCGTAGATGTAGTCGAGCCTGCGGGAAGTGGTGGGGGTGGCCTCCAATTCATAAAGGTCGGATACCCAGGTCTTCTCCTTGACAAGAGTTTGCCCGTTGGTGATCACCGTGTGCCGCCTCATGCCAGAGGCGTCGTAGTCGAGGGCAATGTTGTAGCCGTCCTTGTAAATCGTCTCCGGCCGGTTGCGCAGGTTGTAGGTTACATCGCAAAGAGAGGGCGCTGTGGTACGGGGGAAGCTCTCGATGCTGGTTACGGCATGTGTCTTTTGCGAGTCGTAACTGTAGGTGCCCACCTTGGAGTTCGTCCTGATGTTTCCGTTGTCGTAATAGGTGAAGGAGGCCGCCGTCACACCGTTCACCCGGTAGGACTCAAGGCGGTCGAGGTTGTCATAGTAATAGGTCTCCGACTGTCCCGTCAAGGAATCTGTCCTTGTCTGGATGAACCCTTTGTAGTTATAGATGTAGTTCAGGTTCCGGTATTGGGATCCGATATCATAGCCGAACACGGGGAGTTCCCCTATGACTCCGCCTTGGACGGGATTGCCGTACAAGGTGGCGTTGCCGTTTCTAATGCCCGTGAGCATTCCGTACGAGTTGTAGTTGTACTTCGTTCCTGTCTCGTTGCCGAAGACACAAACCACCGGCTGGCGGAACGAGTTCCGTGTGCTAACCAGATAGATACAACTGTTGTCGCTGGCATTGCATATTTGCCTCAGTTCCCCGAAATCATTGTAGGAATAGCTTATCTGAAAGCCATCCGGATAGGTGAGGCATGCCAGTCTTCCCAAAGTGTCATACCCGTACAGGTGTTCGTATTCCGTGTGGCCGTCATACACCATCCGGCTCGCGAGGCGTCCGAGGGTGTCGTAGGCATACCCGCACTCAATGTCTGAGTTGTGCTGGACGCTGGCGAGTTTCCCGATGCCCTTCCCTGGCGCATTGTCGTAAACGAAAGCTACCGTCTCCTCGTCCGGTGTATGGGAGCGTACGATCCGCGTGGTCCGCCCCGCAAGGTCGTAGGTGTAGGCCGTCTCATTGCCGTTGGCGTCGTTGCGGTTGACGAGCTGGTTGAGAGCGTTGTAGGCACTCGTGACGGTTCCGGCGTCGGGGTCCTGGATGCGAAGGCGGTTGCCCCGCAGGTCGGACACGATGGAGGTGACGGCGGTTCCGACCTTAACGGCGATGCTGTCGCGCGTCTTTCCCGCGACGGTCACGTACGCGTAATCGTATTTGATTTCGCCTCCCTCGTCCACGACCATGAATGGCCTGCCCAGAGCGTCGTACTTCGTAGTCCGCTGAGTTTCCCGCAGGTTGTCCACGACGGTCACGAAATAGTCGTGCTGCGCCGCTTCACCATGGTTGTAATAGGAATACGACAGGTTGGTGTAGGGGCAGCTTTCCCCGACAATTCTGTCAAAGTTGTCGTAACTGTAGTTGTGCCACACTTTTGAGGATGAAGCTGCGGAGGGGTTGTTGTAGGGAACAAAGGTCGTTTTCTCCACCCTTCCCCTGGTGTCATAGACGACATCGCTGTAACCCTGTCCCTCGCAATAGGAATGGATAGCCCGACCCAGGATGTCGTAGTAGGTCCTGGTTTCCGGGGTCCCACTTTCCGTCTCCGTGGAATAGTACACAGCATTGCCAAAATTGCTGTTGTTGTTCCAGCGATAGCTGATGCTGTGTACGGTATGGTCGGGACGTGTGATTCGGATGACTCTTCCAAAGCTGTCATATTGGTATTGGGTGGTGAGGTTATTGACGTCAGTCTCCGTCGACATAGTTCCTGTATATTTGTTGAATGTAGCCGACTGCGTGTGGCCCAACACGTCGGTTTCTTGTGTCATGAATCGCCCCTTGTTGTCGTATCCGAATGTTTTTGTCCTGGCCGTCAACCCGTTAGGTGTGTAGGTCTCCGTGGCGGGCAGTCCGAAATTGTTGTAAGTGTAGGTTGTTTCACCCACGGATCCGTCAGAGTCGGACACGGCGACCGAGGCAAGCCTGCCGCCTGAATAGGTGTATTCCACTGTGTCGGAGGGCATCTGGCTGAAGCCGTGCCTTTTGTTCCAATGCACCACCCGGGAGGGTTTCACGGCGGTTCTCCCGTTGGGGAGGCTGACGGTCGTGTAAGTGTATTTGGTGCTGTCGCGGGAAACCCAGGGAATTATCTCGTTTTCGGTCTTGGCTTTTAGGTGAACGTTGGAGGTCCTGACGACGCGCCCTTCCCCGTTCAGCCAGCAATAGGTCATCTCTTTCGTGTTTTCCAGTCTGTTGACGTTGGAACTAATGGAATCATAAGGGATGAACCTGCCATAATTCAGGGCGTGATACGCAGGGGTGTTGAAGGTCTCGTAATGGTAGAAGAAACGATAGGGTCTCCAATAAGACGAATCGGGGACATACCCCCCGGGGTCTTCACGGTTGCTCTGATAATAATAGGTGTCAGATTGAACGAGAGCCAAATGATGGTATATGTTGTTTTTTTCAAACTCGAGGGCTGTCCATGTTCCGTTGCAATAGGAGTTATGATAGTTGAATCCAAGAAATTGACGCCTTTCATGGTCAAAAACGACAGAGCCATAGTTGTACGTTGTTTCATTGGTGCCTCCTATTCCGTCGGGTTGTCTTTTCTTACTGACCAAGGGAAAAGAAACGCGCCGTCCGTCCATTCCGAGCAGACCGAACTGGGGCGAGTTGTGGAATTGGTATTCTAAGGAAACAGTCTTCCCTAAGCCGTTTGTTACGGACTTTAGGAGGTCGTGTTCACGCCGCTCGGGGAAACCAACTACAACAGGGTCATGGTTGATGGTTCCCGTATAGAGCAGTTCGTTCTTCCCGTCATGGTTAAGATCGGTAAAATGGTACATGTTCTGCGTATTAAGAAAGACACGGTCGTCTTGGATCTGGATGGTGTCACAATACAGGGTTGTGTCGGAATAGGTCCGGGAATAAAACACGTGAAGTGTCAATTTTTGAGACTGGTAGTTAAACACCAACCGGACAATATCGTCTTTGCCATCCCCGTTTACATCACCAACCAGCATTGGACTGCCACTGGGAATGTTGTCGTAAACCGTCATGTGATACGAAGGCGTGTAGTCGTTTCCCTTGGACAGCCTCATATAAGTCTTGTCGTCTATGACAAAGGCGTGGTCTTGCGCCCCGTCTCCATTGAAGTCCCCATAGCCTTCAATAGAAGTGTCGTAAGGCATCCAGTGAGGTTCGTTCAAAATCATGGAAAAACCGCCTGTCGTCTCATCGTACTCGTAAATTTCGAAAAACCTGTTATCACAGACATACAATTCGTTTTTCCCGTTGCCATTGATATCCGTCACCCTGATACAGCCAGAGGAAGGTACCGTGAGGGAAAGATTGTCATTCTCAATAGTTAAAGTGTTATTGTTTCCCTGCTGATTCACCACTTTAAACACTTGTAGCTGTCCAGTCCCTTTGAAATCTCCCAAATAGAATGCGTTTATTCCGCTCTGTGCGAGAGTGCTTGTCTCAAAACCGGATCCGTTGAAGACAATCTTTTGGTATGAGAAACTGGTTGTTCCTGGAACGTTGAGGACGAATCCTACATCGTCAATACAGTCGTCGTTGAAATCGACGACTGAGATTTTATCGGGATTTATAAAACCGTTCAAGGAACCCGAAAGATTGGTTTGTTCGTATGCACCTCCGCTGTTTCCCTTCTTGACCATCCATGTTGTGGTGCCTGTGCCGCTGTCGTACACATAAAGAAAAAGGTCCTGAATGTCGTCGCCGTTAAAATCCCCCGGAAGGACAACGTATCCCTGCAAGCCGTATATGCTTTGGAACGAGACGGTTGCTTCGTCATTATTCCAACCGACCCTTGTTCTGGTAAGTTCATTTCCCGTCCCGTCTTTCAGAATGATGGCGGCCAAGCGAGTGCTTCTGTCATGGTTGTACTCAAAACAATAGGAGCGGATCAAATCGTTTCCGTAATAAACATTGACACTTGACAACAGATGCGACAAGGTAATAGACTGTCCGCCTACCCACATTTTGTTCAAGCAGGGATCCGAGATATACTGAAATGTGACCCTGGCGTAAGTTCCAACGCCCGCAGAAGTGTTTCCCGTGTATGATATTTGTGTGGGGCGTATTTCTCCCAAAGAACACGAGTATTGAAAATTCATATAATTGCCGTCAGGATCCGTTATTTTATTGGCCCACCAACCGAGAACTTTACCATTTAATGTCTGTTTTGCGTCGCTTGTGTTGCCGTATTCGATGATTTGGCCTTGGTCTGTTACGGCTATGAAATATTGAGAGTTGTCATTCGGGGTCCCTTTCAGCGTCACGCGGGTAAAGTTTTCAATCTCAGTTCCATATACCGCGTTTTGCAACATGTAGTTTCCGTTGGATAGATTGACAAGTCTGGCGCCATCCAAGGCAAAGCGGTCATTTTCGTCAAAATTGACAGAACCCGTTGCGTTGTCGAAATAAATGTTGCGCGGTGTCCTTGTTATGGAGGAAAACCCGTCAAGGTCCCAGCCAACCCCCAGCAGCCCCCTCCCGGAAACACTATTGTAGGTAATGGAAAGGCTTGGCTGAACGCCGCATGTGCCGGGAGAAACTTCTATAGGGATACTATACGTTGCAGTTCCCATGGGTGACACGTACATTTCTCCACCCAAACTGCCTACAACGCCAGTTTGGGCAAAACAATGAAAAGGTGGCATGACAAAACAACTCATTAACAAAAGAAATCCGACAAAAAATGCACGTTGCTTTATGATTATAAACTTGTTCATGGGGAAATTATTGCTTGATTATTTTGTAAGTATGCGGCTTTTTTTCAATGAAAAGTTCCAAAATGTAAATTCCGTCATTTTGGCAGGATAGGTCTAGCGTAAGACACGCATTTTCACAGTATCCTTTTTCAATAATTCTTCCCGAGATATCCGACAGGACATAGTCTCCAATCCTCTCGTTTCCAGATAGTTCGAAACGGACAGTCCCCTGGGTGGGGTTGGGGAACAGGGTCATGGTCAATCCGTTGGCCATCATTTCGGTTGAAGGGCTGGGATTCTTTCCGTAATCGGTTTCATAGCCACCTCTGTCGTTAAGATGAACCACAACGCTCCTGATGCGGTTGCCAGCGTTGTCATAGTCGTATTCGTATGATACTGTTTGTCCTTTTGATAACAAGAAGGACCATAGGCACAAGCCTATCAACAATAGTCTTTTCATAGCATTTTTAGGTTAATCAGTCACCTCAAACTCACCGTAATAAACGTCACCGTTGGAAAGGTTGAAATAAACAATGTAACTGCCCGTGTCGGTGATGTAGAAGTCCACACCGTCTGGGGTGGGGGTCGACTGATACTGTGTCTCTCCGCCGCCAACAGACATCACCTCAACATGAACATTACCAAGATTATCCAAAAAAACTATAGAGAGCGTGTGGCCGTTAATGGAGGCCATGATGGAGGAGGATCTTGGCGTGCCTTGGGTGTGCGTAGCCATAATGCAAATATTGGTGGATTCATCATTATGAACCGCACAGAAAACATTACATAATTTAGTTGGCAATAAAAAGACTACTAATAGAACGAAAAGTTTTAGTTTTGTTTTTTGCATAGTTGAAGCGTTTTTTAAGTTTAACGCTTTCAAAAATATGCTTGTTTTTTACGACGGTAGCAAAAATAGAAATTGCAATTTTAACAATTCTTTTAATAACGACTTAAAAATCAAATGATTAACAACTTTCTGCTTTCTCTATCAGAAAAAAAGATAAACCATGCCTACAATCAAAAGTCTTTTCCATTTTCAACGTATATCGCCGACAGGTATAATATGGCTCTTGCAGTAATACACAAATGCTCATCTTATCTAATTTCATAAGATAAAGACAGCAATGTAACCATTCATTTCGGCTAAGATGTGGATACAACGCTTTTATTGTAGAATAAAAATTAGGAAAACTATTATCCACCGTTTTTGTAAGTGATGTTATTTGTGTTGCAGACAAGGCAAAATCTTTATAATCCAATACATCAATGTTGGTTTTGAGAGTTTTCCGTTTGTCGGAATGCAATCTGTCAACCATTGTGGTTATTTCTTGACAAATCATAGATTGCATAAACGCCTCATAACTTCTATGTTCAGAACTATTGTGATTAGAGGATTTGGAGAAAACACTGTTTAACTTTTGTTTCTTTATTTCATGTTGCGCGTCGCGAAGTGCATTATTACTTGTTTTTAATCTGCCCGCCAAAGCTTTTTGTTTCATTTTGTGGACATATTCTTCGGTTTCTAATTTTGTTTTGTAGTTTTGTTTTCTATGAAAACTAATTAGCAAAATGAAGAGTATGACAATGAGAAGAACTCCAATAACTACCATAGTTTGTATTGTTGCTCTCCTTATCAACAACCGATGTTGTAACTCTAACTTTTTCTGACGAAAAGCGTTGTATAATTCGGTTAATTGTGATTTTATTGCACTTTTATTTTCCTCTTTATTGGCAAAGGGAATTAAAAAGTCGGCATATATTTCAGGGTTTTTCCCTTGAAACTTACATATCTCTACCAACCATTCCGCAGCCTGTTTTCTGGAATTGATGTTTGTGGATTCATTGAATACCTTTATTAAATAAACCCATGCTGAATCATATTTTTTTTCATGAAAATAAATCTCGCTTATGTTTAAACAACGAGCTAATTGTTCTTGTGAGCTCTCTGCCATGAAGAACAGATACCGAAGCCGTTTTAGTGTTTCTTGTGAAGTCTCTCCCTTGTTATAGGATAATACCGTACATAAGGCCGAAATATCTCTGTATGACTGATTGTTTGTATCGGGTAAAAACATTATGGCCCTGTCACAATAAAAACTTGCACTATCTAAGCGTTTAGTCAGAGCATATTGCAATCCTATTTCGTCCAGTATCCATGCTTTATGCCACGGTGTGGCATCATACTGATCGTAATAAAACACTGCTTGCTTCCCTAAATAAATCGCCTGCTCATGCAGGTATTGGTTGGAGAATAGCGCACAAAGATGCGTATAGGTCAATGCCATGAATTGAGCCTTCTGTCCCACTAAATCTTCTTTTGAAAAAGACTCCTCCATAATCTCCGCCGCCTTCAGGTATTCCACACAGGCGGGAACGACGCTGTCATGTTCATAGTAGCCCACACCATTGATGTAATGGGAGCGCGCTGCCAGAAACGGACATGAAACCGAGTCGTAATACGCCACAGCCTCCAACAGTTCAGCACGGTTGATCTGTTCGTAATAATTCTTGTACAACAACTCAGCCAACAAGAGGTTGGCATAATGGCGATCCTCCACAGTATCGTAACAGGACAACAAGCACGTAAGAGCACTGTCGGGCAGGGTCCACATCATGCTGTCGATGGCCAGCAATTCCGAAGATTGTCGTAAGGACGTGGCATACCGCATCTCTACGTTGGGACGATGGCAGGCTGTCAATAGAACAGCATAAAACAGGAACACTATGACGCTCCGGGTTTTCATGCTGCAAATATAATAAATAAGGTGTAGTTATCCAAACAGTTCGGTAGCCAAGTCGTACACCGTGGCCACTGGAACTACCTCAATATGAAAACGTTGGGTGTTCAAACCCTTGGCGTTGTATTTGGAAATGAAAATCTTCTCGAAACCAAGCTTGTCGGCCTCGGCAATGCGTGACTCGATGCGGGTGACTGCCCTGATTTCTCCTGACAGACCCACTTCAGCGGCAAAACAATAACGGTTGTCAATGGGGATGTCGGCATTCGACGAGAGCACAGCAGTTACCACCGATAAATCCAAGGCGGGATCATCACTGCGGATGCCTCCAGCGATGTTCAAAAACACATCTTTCATGTTGAGCCTAAAGCCGGCGCGCTTCTCCAAGACCGCCAGCAACATGTTCATCCTTCGGGTGTCGAAACCGGTGCTGGAACGCTGCGGCGTTCCATAGGCTGCGGTGCTCACCAAGGCTTGGGTCTCGATGAGCATGGGGCGCTGGCCCTCCATGGTGGCGGCGATGGCGATGCCGCTCACCTCCTCGTCGCGCTGCGAGAGCAAAAACTCACTGGGGTTGGTCACCTCACGCAAGCCCGTAGCATTCATCTCGAAGATGCCCAACTCCGAAGCGGAACCAAAACGGTTCTTGATGGTGCGCAAAATGCGGAAACCATAGTGCCGGTCGCCCTCGAACTGCAATACGGTGTCGACGATATGCTCTAAGATCTTGGGTCCGGCGATGCTGCCGTCTTTGGTGATGTGACCGATGAGAAACACGGGCACCTGATACGACTTGGCGAGCTTGTTCATCTCGGCCGCCGTCTCACGGATCTGGGTGATGCTTCCCGCCGTGGCGTCGACGTATGGCGAACTCAAAGTTTGTATGGAGTCGACAATAACGATATCGGGCTGCACGTCCTTGAAATGCTTCACGATCTCTTTGGTGTCGGTCTCGGTCAAAATCAAGCAGTTCTCGTTGCGAATCCCAATACGATCGGCACGCATCTTGATCTGGGTCTGACTCTCCTCACCAGAGATATACAACACCTTCTTACCGTCTAATTGTAAAGCAGTTTGCAATAATAGTGTAGATTTACCAATTCCAGGCTCACCGCCAACTAAAACCAACGATCCCAATACCAATCCTCCCCCCAACACACGATTCAGCTCCTCAAAAGGCAATACAATCCGCTGTTCTTCAGCATTGGTGATCTCCCGAATGGGAAGTGGAGAGTTGAGAGTGGAAAGTGGAGAGTTTTCCACTTTCCGTTTTCCACTTTCCACTACTTTCTCTTCCACACACGTATTCCACTCCCCGCAGGCAGGGCATCTCCCAAAAAACTTCGGCGACTCATTGCCGCACGACTTGCAGAAAAATATGCTCTTTTCTTTGGTAGCCATGGAACTCTTCACTTTTAACTTTTAACTCTTCACTTTATTCTTCGTGGGAGAGAACAACATAATTATCATGAGGATGAGGAACGTCGACACCGGCACGCTGACCACAATACGCAGCAGCGCCTGACCAACGAGGTGGAAGCTGAAGCCCTCGAGCATGAAGTAGGTGAAGTTGTGCACGAAGACCATGCAGAGGGTATAACGTAGGAACCAAGGGAAGTCAAGTTGGACCATGTTAGGTTCGCGGATATTGTCGAACTTCTGGCTTCCCGACACGAGCCGGATGATGCCGGGTCGGCAGAAGGCCATCATTGTGGTGGCGCCGGCATGCATGCCCAAGGTGCCCATGAACAGGTCGATGACCAATCCAATGCCGAATCCTAATAACAACTGTTGCCAACCGGGCATGTTGAGCGGAAGCAGCATCACGAAGATGAGATAGATGTATGGATGCACATAGCCGCCGAGGCGGATGTGGTTCACCAACAATACCTGGGCCACTACCAAAAGCACAAATCGCAATATGTTTATCAGGGTTCTGTTCATTGATGCTGCTGGTGTTGGTATAGCGAGTCGAGCTCGGCTTTGTTGGTGTGTTGGATGACGTACACAGTCTTCAACGAGGCGAAGTCGGTGGCATACCTGATCTTGGCCGTGTTGAGGGTGCCGGAAGGGGAGGGGATGAGTTCCTCGATGGTGCCGGCCATGAGGTTCTCGGGGAAGATGAAAGAGTAGGAGCTGGTGACCACGGTGTCGCCTTTCTGCGGTCGCAGATGGGTGGGGATGCCGTCGACGGTGCCGTAACGGTAGTTGGTGTTCTCCCAACGCAACGTGACCAGCTGATCGTCGTTGTTCTTCAGGCGCACGCTGGTGATGGAATAACTGTGCAGCAGGCTCATCACCGAGGCGTAATGGGAACTCACGTCGGTGACGATGCCCACGATGCCCTCAGGAGAAATCACGCCCATGTCCTTCTCGATGCCGTCCTCGCGGCCTTTGTCGATCATGATGTAGTTGTTGGGCCGGTTGACGGTGCTGTTAACCACCCTGGCAGGGATGAAGTTGTAGATAGTGTCGGCATTTACGACCTGTTGGTACCCCTGCGTCGTGTCGGTCACCACGGCCAGCTGACGACGCAGCATGGCGTTCTCCTCGGCCAGCTCGCTGTTGATTTTGCCCAGGCGGAAATAATCGCCCACACGCGTGCCGGTCTGGTAGATCCTCCCCACAATGTCGTTGGTGGTGTTGATCCGCTTCTGGCGATGGTAGCTTTGGGTCATCGTCAGCATCACAACACACAGCACCTCGAGGACCAGGAAGAGGATCACGAAGTGGTGTTTCTGTATGAAACGCAGAAGGTTGTACATTCCTTACTTGATGAGGAAGGTGAAGCGGTCGAAGTTCTTCAGTGCAATACCGGTGCCGCGGGCCACAGCACGCAACGGGTCCTCGGCCACATGGATGGGCAGCTTGGTCTTGGCGGCCAGACGTTTGTCGAGGCCACGCAGCAAGGCACCACCGCCAGTGAGGTAGATACCCGTGCGGAAGATATCGGCAGCCAACTCAGGAGGCGTCTGCTCCAAGGCGTTGAGCACGGCGGTCTCGATCTTCATGATGCTCTTGTCAAGGCAGTGGGCGATCTCGGAGTAGTTCACCTTGATCTCCTTCGGGATGCCGCTGAGCATGTCACGACCCTGCACGGCAAAGTCTTGTGGCGGGTTGTCGAGCTGTGGGATGGCGGCACCGACCTCGATCTTGATGCGTTCGGCGGAACGCTCGCCCACGATGATGTTGTGCTGCTTGCGCATGTACTCTTCGATATCGGCGTTGAAGTCGTCGCCAGCGATACGGATGGACTTGTTGTTGACGATGCCACCCAAGGCGATGACGGCGATTTCGGAGGTACCACCGCCGATGTCGATGATCATGTTACCCGTGGGCTCAAGCACGTCGATGCCGATACCGATGGCTGCGGCCATGGGCTCGTGGATCAGACGCACCTCTTTGGCGCCAGCCTGCTCAGCCGAGTCCTTCACGGCACGCTCCTCCACTTCGGTGATGCCTGAAGGGATGCAGATTACCATCTTCAGGCTGGGCGGAAACAGGGTGTTCTTGAATTGAATCATCTTGATCATCTCGCGCATCATGTACTCGGCCGCCTGGAAGTCGGCAATCACACCGTCGCGCAAGGGACGGATGGTCTTGATGTTCTCGTGGGTCTTGCCGTGCATCATCATGGCGCGCTTGCCCACTGCGATGATCTTCTTCGTGTCGCGCTGCAAGGCCACAATGGAAGGCTCGTCAACGACAACCTTGTCGTTGTATATGATGATCGTATTGGCCGTACCCAGGTCAATAGCGATCTCTTTATTCAGGAATGAAAAAGCTCCCATTTTTTTAGAATTTAGAAGTTAATGTTTAAAGTGACGATATCCAGTAAATACCATACTTATGTTAAATTCGTTGCATCTTTCGATGGAGTCTTGATCACGGACGGAGCCGCCGGGTTGCACGATGGCGGTGATGCCAGCTTCGTGGGCCAACTTCACGCAGTCGTCGAAGGGGAAGAAAGCATCGGAAGCCAACACGGCACCGTGGAGGTCGAAGCCGAAGGAATGGGCCTTCTCGATGGCTTGGCGCAACGCATCGACACGCGAGGTCTGACCGATGCCGGAAGCGCACAACTGTCCATTTTTCGCTAAGGTGATAGCATTGGAACGGCTGTGCTTGACCACCTTGTTGGCAAATACCATGTCGTCGATTTCAGCAGCTGTCGGTGCCTTTTCGGTGACTACCTTGAAGTCGTCGGGCGTCTCCGTATGCAGGTCGCGGTCCTCCACCAGATAGCCGTTCAGCACGCTCTTCACCATCACGCGGTCGTAAAGGTCTTCCTTTAGCCGCAGGATGATGCGGTTCTTCTTCGAGAACAGCAGGTCGAGCACGCCAGGCTCATAGCCAGGGGCCACGATGACTTCCACAAAGAGCTTGTTGATTTCCTCGGCCGCCGCCATATCGACGGGTCGGTTGCACACCAACACGCCGCCAAAGGCCGACACGGGGTCACCGGCCAAAGCGGCCAGATAGGCTTCCTTCACCGTGGGTCTGCTGGCGATGCCGCAGGGGTTGTTGTGCTTGAGGATGGCAAAGGTCGGGTCGTCAAACTCCCTGATGAGCGAGAGTCCAGCTTCAAGGTCGAGAAGGTTGTTGTACGAAAGTTCTTTGCCATGCAGCTTCTCGAACAAGGCATCCAGGTTGCCACGGAAATAGCCCTTCTGATGGGGATTCTCGCCATAACGAAGCTCGGTGTCGGGACAGAACCAACGAGAGATGGCCGTGTCGTAATGCGAACTCACCGCGAAAGCATAGCCCGCAAAACGTTTGCGGTCTTCCAACGAAGTCTCTCCGTTTTGTGTCTCCAGCAGGTGGATCAACTCACCATAATGCTCCCTAGAAGGAACGATGAGCACCTCGTTGAAGTTCTTTGCTCCGGCGCGAATCAACGAAATGCCGCCGATGTCAATCTTCTCGATGATAGCGCTCTGGTCGTCGGTGCTGGCCACGGTCTCCTCAAAGGGATACAGGTCCACCACCACCAGATCGAACGCAGGGATGCCGTACTGGGCCATCTCGGCGCGGTCTGACTCCAGTTGGGTCCTTCCCAGGATGCCGCCAAATACCTTGGGATGCAAGGTCTTCACACGGCCACCCAAAATGGAAGGATAGGTCGTCAGCGACTCCACCGTCTTCACCGTAGGGTCAAGCTTGTGGATGTAGTCGTACGTCCCCCCGGTGGAATAAATCTGCACGCCCTGCGCCTTCAGCAGCTCGACAACAGTATCAATTCCATCTTTATAAAATACTGATATTAAAGCAGTTGCAATTTTTTTCAAAGGAATAAAATTAGGAAAAATTCGTATTGCAATTTTATTAAAAATAGAAACACTACGCAACCCCGACACCTAAAAAAATATTTTTTTTATTTCTTTTACAATTTATTGAAAAAATTCTTATTTTTACAGATTCAAAATTAGTATCGTGGAGACAAGGTGGATTTTAAATAAAGCCGTTGATAACCAGCAGGTTACAGAGATTGCCAAGGCGCTCAACATCGACGAGCACCTGGCTACTTTGCTCGTTCAACGCGAAATTACCACTTACGACGAGGCCAAAGTTTTCTTCCGCCCAGCGCTCTCCCAACTGCATGACCCCTTCCTGATGAAGGACATGGACCGCGCCGTGGACCGCGTGGTGCAAGCCATCGACAACGGCGAGAAAATACTGATTTACGGAGACTACGACGTGGACGGCACTACGGCTGTCGCTCTGGTCTATACCTATCTGAAGAAGTTCTTCAAGAAGAAAAAGATCGAGTTCTACATCCCCGACCGTTACGATGAGGGCTACGGCATCTCCTTCAAGGGCATCGACTATGCTGCTGAGAACGACTTCAAGCTCGTCATCGCCCTCGACTGCGGTATCAAGGCGGTGGAACGTATCCAGTACGCCAACGAGAAAGGCGTCGACTTCATCATCTGCGACCATCACCGCGCCGGTGATGAGATTCCTGCCGCTGTGGCCGTGCTCGACCCGAAACGCCCCGACTGCACCTATCCCTACAAGGAACTCTCAGGCTGCGGCGTGGGCTTCAAACTCATCACCGCCCTCTCTATCCGTAAAGGGCTCCCCATCGAAGGTGTCTACGAGCTGCTCGACCTGCTGGCCGTCAGCATTGCCGCCGACATCGTGCCCATCACCGGTGAGAACCGTGTGTTGGCCTACTACGGACTGAAACAACTCAACAAAAAGCCGCGCCCAGGCATCGAAGCCATCCTCCAACATGCTAACATCTACCGCCGCGAAGAAGATCCTGAACGCGTTGACGGCGAAAGCGCCAATGCCTTGACCCGCGAACTCACCATCAGCGACCTGGTGTTCCTCATCGGTCCCCGCATCAACGCCGCAGGCCGTATCGACAAGGCCTCCGACTCAGTGCGCCTCCTCCTGGCCGAGAAACACGAGCACGCCCTCAAACTCGCAGCCAACATCAACGAACTCAACGACACCCGTCGTGAGCTCGACAACGGCATCACCGAAGAGGCCCTCAATATGATTGCCGATGACGAGGAACTGCGCAACGCCCGAAGCACCGTCATCTTCAACGAGAACTGGCACAAGGGCGTCATCGGCATCGTGGCCTCGCGCCTCACCGACTACTACTACAGGCCTACCATTGTGCTTACTCGCGCTAACGACCTCATCACTGGCTCAGCGCGCTCCATCAAGAACTTCGACATCTACGACGCCATAGACCATTGCTCCGACTTGCTGGAGCACTTCGGTGGTCATAAATACGCCGCCGGCCTCTCCATGAAACCGGAGAACGTCGACGAGTTCCGCCGCCGTTTCGAGGCCTACATCCGCGAACACCTTAGCGTCGAGGAACTGGTACCTGAACTGGAAGTCGACCTCAAGATCAACTTCCGCGACATCACCGCCAAGTTCATGCGCATCCTCAACCAGTTCGCTCCCTTCGGTCCGGGCAACAGCGCTCCGGTGTTCTGGTCCGACAACATCATCGATGCCGGAGGCTCACGTCCCGTGGGCGGCCACAAGCACCTGAAACTCACCGTGCGCCAGCTTGGCGACGACGAACGCAACGTCTTCTCGGGCATCGCCTTCCAGAAAGGCGACCTCTTCTCGCGCATCCACAGCGGCGAACCTTTCAGCATCTGCTACAACCTGGAATACAACTACTGGCAGGGCAAGACCACCCTCCAGCTCAACGTCAAGGACATCAAGTTCAAGGAAAACATTTAGGCTTTTCCAATCTTCGGATAAGCTTTAAAAAACAGGGTTCATATGGCCATATGAACCCTGTTTTTGTTTTAGGCTTTTTGCTAGTGGGATAATTCGGGGCAATTTTTCTGGAAAACGGATATATAGCAAGAAAACTTTTTTCAATTAAACAAACAACCTAAAAAATTACCACTATGAAACTTAACGAACAAAACGGTCATTTCACCAATCAATTGCAAGTTATTTATAACGAAGGCAGACTTTACGCTGTTTTCGATGTTAATGAAGACACAAAAACCCTACGCTTGGAAAAAATCGAAGATTTAGCCCAAATAGGTTTTTGTTGTGATAATGGAAAGATAAAAGCCGAATTGCCATCAGCTGTTGAATACAAGGGAACAGAATACACCCTCAATTCCATAGGTGGTAATATTGGCTTGGGAGTTGAAATACTGATCATTCCAAATACGGTTACCAACATCGATCCCTCGGCGTTCATAACGTACGGCGATCTCAAAATCCTTAAACAGATTGTCATCCAGAACCCAGCGTTGCTGAAAGATGTGGATATTCCCGAAGGCGTGGAAATAGCGACAGAATCATTCCAAGTAGAGGACCTACGGTTGGAACCCGATATCCGCATCACCTCAAATCTTGACGGTCGAGTTATGGAGTTCAATGTAACAAACAACAAAAAAGGATTGAAACTCTGTCATATGGATGAAATGGATGATATCAAGCATCTGGTCATTCCTAGCGAAGTAAAAGGCATCCCCGTCACCGAGATTGGAAGTTGGGCCTTTGACAACTGTTGGGACATGGAAACCATCAGTCTTCCCCCCACGCTGAAAGTCCTCGAAAAACATGCCTTGTCTGACACCCCCCTAAAGTCTGTCTTCATTCCCGAGAATCTGTGGACCATTGAGGGCTCTGTGCTTAGTGGATGCGAAAATCTTGTTTCCATTGAGGTATCAAAAGAAAACAAATTCTTTGATTCCAGAAATAACTGTAACGCCATCATCGATACTCCAAATAATATCCTAATCAATGGCTGCGCCACAACGGTGATTCCCAACACGGTTAAGGCCATCGGTACAGAAGCTTTTTCTGAATGTACGGGACTAAAGCGCATCACTATACCGGATTCAGTAGAAAAAATCGGCAAACATGCTTTTTGTGGCTGCGGTAATTTAGAAGAAATCATCATCAGCGACGCATCACTGCTGGTAAACGCAAGTGTCCCTGAGGGCGTAACGATTATTGAAAAGAAGAACAACAAATCTAACCAATAAAAATAAACAAAATGAAAAATTTGAAAAATCTAGCTTCGGTAGTACTCTTTGTAGCTTTAATCCTCCTAGCCGCAAGCGGCGCGAAGGCAGCTGACCAAAAGAACGACAAACCTTCAATCAACTGGAACTACTACGACCATCTCCTCGTAGCTCCTGACAATGTGCAGGCCTTCCTCGTCAAAAACGACCCGCACCGATTCTTTCTGCATAGTTTCAACCAGCAGATCAAAAAACTCCATTATTCCATCCGTCCCTTGAACCTGGCTTGGGGTGACGACATCTCTGAATTCGAACGACACTATGTCGCAGTCATGGAACCACCCCTCGCCACTTCCCTTCAGAAAACCGATGACTTCATCAGTGACCTTATCGCCGACCCTCAACTCCGTAACGACTTCTTTGAGTGGGTATGTCAATCCATCAAATATTATGGACCGGCCACCCAAGGCTCCGATGCCGTACTCTATCTTATCACCGAGCACCTCAAGACCTATCTCGATACCGATGAACTTCGTCACGACGCTTTCTTCTACGCATACTGCAAGGAACATGGAATCCAAGACTGGTTCAACAGTAAAGGCCTGATTTTCGAAGAGTCAGGAATGCTCTACCTCGACGGGGATTCCATCGTCAACCCATACCGGCATTGGGAAACCTTTGTGCTGGAACTGGTTGAAGACTTTGACATTTCCGCCGAAACCATTCGCCAGTGGCTTGATGTGTATCCTCCCGTGTTTCTTACCTACGAGCATCCTATCATTACCCAGTGTGAACTTACACCACCGCCAAAGTTGATAGCCGACACCTACTTCGATTTGGAAAGGGACACCCTGTGGCTCACCGATATTGCCTTGGTTTGGACTGCTGAACTGAAAGCATTGGTCGACAATCATACCGATGAGTGGGATCGGTTTGTCGAAGGCCTTGAACTAGGAAACGTGATCGGAAACAATTTTGACTTTTATTTGGAAAATGACTACGTCATACGGTATGTCAGGGGAGAAATCCTCGACAACCCCAAGATCTTCAAAGCCCTCGTCAACTGGATGTCGCCTACTGTAACAGCCTTGTTGAACGACATGACCACCAATGCGAAACAAGACTTTAACCATCACATCGACCATTTGTTGGATTACCTTCATAACGGTTCCTACGAACGCGATCTTGAGTACGAACGTCTTGTAGGTCCATTTTCGCCTGGCTTCGCCATCGAGTATGAGCCCAACAGCTTCATTATCCGTCACGGCCACGTCTGCTACGGAACCAAGGACAAGAACCCATACCGCGACGATGAGATCCGACTCTTCATTGCCTTGCAATACAATGTTGACAAGGGGCGATTCGAGACCTTGTTGAAAAAGACCAAATCATGTTGTTTTCGGGGTTTCGGGGGAAACGGTCCCAATGGTTATATAACGGAACCCAAAAACAAACCATAATGAAAAAAGGAGGTGAAAGCATAAAGTCGAAAAAATGAAAGGCAACAGGCTTCTTACATCCGCAACGGCCAAAATAATAGATTGGAAGCGTAAGAACCAAATCAACCAAAAAACACAACAATCAAAAATCTAAAACTATGGCAAACCTCAAAATGATCAAAAGCTCCAGCATGGAACAAAGAGATGTAAATAATATCGATCCTACCAACACTAAAGGCCACGACCTCGTCGAAGAGGGTATCAACTGCGGGTTTCTTGAGGCCACACCGGGCATGACTTGGTATGTGGTTAGCAACCAGACGCACGTGGCGGTTTCCGACGCCGACATGAACAAGACGTTGAAGGAGTTGGGCTTCAAAGACGGCGACACCATCCGCCTTGTGGCAAAAGGCGAGGCGGCGGCTGGCGCCTCGCTTCTTGAGAGTTCCAACATGGAACGGCGTGACGTCGAGGATCTCGACTTTGCCACCGTCACCGCCCACGACCTCGTCGAAGAGGCTATCAACTGCGGGTTTCTGGAAACCAAACCGGGCATGACTTGGTTTGTGGTCAGCAACCAGACGCACGTCGCGGTTCCCGACACCGACATGAACAAGACGTTGGAGGAGTTGGGCTTCAAGGACGGTGACACCATCCGCCTCGTGGCAAAAGGCGAGGCGGCGGCCGGCGACAGCGGCCTAATGGTCTCGGGGGGCAAAACCCCCGAGACCATCCAGACGGAGCGTCTCATCCGCGATGCGGGCATCACGGATTTGAACACCACGCGCCTGTTGATGGCCAAGTCTTCGCTGATCTCACGTTTCTTCCCCAGTGCGCAGCAGCGCATCGTCAATGACTTCAAAAAGGACTCGGTAAAGGAATCGTCGGATTTCTACCTCCGTCTCTGCAAACTTTCCCATAACGCCCAGCTCCAGGCGCTCACAGAACGTTTCAATGCCGCCCTCAGCGTTTACAAGGGTCAACTCCGAGGCGACGTGGTCCGTTTTGCCAGGGCCAAGTTGGAGGAGGTGCAGAACAATCTCATTGAAATCCAGGACCGCGAAATCAAGCACCTTGAGCAGACTTACAAGAGCTGCCAGTCCATGACCGTTCCCTCTTTCAAGAAAAAGTATGAGGAATCTTTGTCACGTCAGCTCGACCTGACCGTGGAGTTCCAGCTCAAGCTGATCGAAGAATTCGTTTCGTTCCTGAACGACAAGCTCAGTGTTCCCGAGCCCATCGTAAACGTAACCCATTAATGCCATGAAAAAGCTGCTCGTTATCATCATAGTAGCCATCGTAGTAGCCATAGTGTTACCGATGGCTACCTGCAGTCGCCAGGAACCCGGTGTTCACACACGGCTAGACCGCACAGTGCCCATCGGGCACATCCTTTCGTCCCCCCAGGTGTATGATGGCAAGACCATCTGCATCAAGGGGGAGGTGAGCGAATCGACCGGACTCTTCGGATACAGCTGGTTTCTGCTGACCGATCATACGGGCAGCATCCATGTCTTCGGAAAGGTCCTCTCGCCCGCCGATGGGGAAGAAGTCAAAGTGGAAGGTGTTGTTAAGCAGCACTTCCGATTTGGTGACCACAACGGAATCATCTTTAGAATCACGAAACAGTAAACCATATAGCCATGAGTAAAATTTATGAAATCAGATTAAGAGAGGAGTTCAGACTCCTGCAGAAACTACAACGCAATTCCAATGTAAAAGACATCGTCACCATCTGGTACCAGCCGCGCCAGGGAGCAGGCAATTGGATCCCAATCCTGCAGGAGAACACGATGGAGTACTATCCTGTCAGATACAAGGTCCGTTACAAGATGCCCATGTATGTCACGGGCGGCAAGCTGAAAAAGGATTGGGAAGGAACCATCGTCTTCGAAGTTTCCGAAGAATCCCTACTGGGCAATGGCAGTACCGGCGTGATCATTGACGGCGGCAGCTTCCCACCCGATTCAGTGCCCTATAACAAGCACGTCAATGCTGGCTTTATCTGCACGGGCAACGCTTGGCAAGTGGCCATGCAAGGCTATGGCCTGTGGTATTTCGTGATTGCCGTGGGCGCCTTGCTGAACCTCGATCCTTCGTGGCAGGCTTCCAATGGCGGCCATCTCAACGCCGAGGCCTGGGACTTCTATGTCAAGAAGCGCCACAGGCAGCCCACCAACGACATCCGCTGGCCTTTCAACCTCCGTGACACCCACATCACCATCAAGCCGGTGTCGGCACCGAAAAAGAAAACATTTACCATCAAACCGTTATAAACCAACCAAAAATCAAGATCATGACTAATTACCACAGCCGTCAAGACCTTGTGCTAAAACCTGGCACAGGTGAGATTATCAGAAGAATTCGTATCGCCATCATCGGTCTCGGTTCCATTGGCAATGCCATCCTGGGAATCCTGATTCGTATGGGATTCCGACGGTTCTTCCTAGTGGATTTCGACCATGTAGAAGAGTCGAACCTGTCGAAATCGCAATGTTTCAAGAAAAAGGATGTCGGGAAGCCCAAGGCTCAAGTGGCGGCGGAGTATGCCCGACAGAACATCCTCCACGACCATCCAGATGTGGAGTTCGTCAACGGCAATTTCATGGAAGATGTTGGGAAGGGTGTCTTTTGGGATTGCGACATCTTCATCGGCGCTGTCGATACCAGAAACTGTCGCCCCTATATCAACGACGGGTGCGTCAGGGCTGGCAAGCCGTTCATTGAGGTTGGCATGACCGACTTTCAGGTGAATGTCAGCTTCTTCGCTCCTGATTTCGAGAACAAGACCTACCCAGTGTGCCTGAGAGACCAGATTGGCGAAGGCGACTTCGAAGGCAAGCGCAACAGCTGTTCCGGATTGAAAATCCAGGACACTGAGTTAAAGGTCATTCCGACCATCGAATGCACCGCCGCCATCGCTGGAGCCATCGTGGCAAAGGAACTTGTCCTTTACCTGGAGGGAAGATCCACCATCGTCGGCAAGACCTTGTTTTTCTTCGGTCTGAACAACGAGACTTTCGACATGATCATCACGCCCAATCCCAATTTGAAGATCCGTCAAGAGGCTTTCATGCCTATCACCACCGTGAAGACCGTAGTTAATCCCACCGTTGGCCAGTTGTTGAAAGCGGTGGAGAAGGCCTTAGGCCACGCTGCCGTGATCAAACTTCCCGACACATTCGTCTTCACCGGCCACTGCAACAATTGCGGGAAACTGATTACCTATAACAGGCGCAAGTCGAAAATCTGGAACCATGAGCGCTGGTGCGAGGAGTGCAGAAAAGAGGAGGACTATCAGAGTCACCTTTATCACAATGACGAGTGGGTCACCCTTCAGGAGGTGTCGAACGCTTCCGCACCCGAGATCTTGAGAAGTAAACTGCGCGACATCGGAATCCCCAAGAATGATGTATTGGAAGCTACAGTGAGTGTGAACGGTGATTTTGAGACTTATCATGTGAGGCTTGATGAAAGCGAACCGAAATGCAAAATCAGCGGGCCACGCAAGGTGGAGCCTTTCAGCCTGAAAGACAGCCCGGCCGACTACTACAGAGGCTGTGAGGACGCTGAAGAAGATGTGAAGACCCTTGCGAAAGTGAAGGAGGTCTTTGCCAATCCCGAATTCCATCCCCTGTCCAAAGACGATGAATGCACCTGCTACCTTAACAAGAGTGCCTTGGATGCTTTCAAGGAGTATGCCCTTGGCGTTTACGAACAACGGGGTCATGAAGCCACAGGAGTCATCGTCGGGTATTATTGTTCGGATCCTGCCAACCCAAATCGTCAATTCACTGTTGGCACCCATTTCATTCCTGCTTCAGGAGGGTCAACGCAGGTGACCTGCGAAATTTCGCTGAGCGACGGCATCCGGATTTCCGATTACTGTGAAGCGCACAAAGTGTTTCCTGTCTGCTGGATTCATTCACATCCGGGCTTCGGCGCCTTCTACTCGGGAACGGACAGGGCGACACTCAAAGCCCAGTACAATGCGGTTTATCAAACTGGTGTCGTGATGGACATCCTGAAAGACCAAAGCAAGGCGTACAAGTGCGTTGACGGAGTGATCAAGGAATCCACCTACTACGTCGTTGACGACGAGTCCAACCCACCGGTCCTGCTAACAAAACGGATGAAGCCCGTGTTGAAAATCAAGGGCGGCAACGACAAACGTGTTGTAACATTGTTAAATGGGTCTGTTGTCATCACCATTTAAAAAGAAAGGAGC
>JAILBC010000001.1 GCA_024681295.1 Bacteroidales bacterium | reverse complement strand
TTGGCGGAGATCACCTTGACCATATAGAGGCCATTCTCAACATTGCTGAGGTCGAGCATTGCGCTGTTGCCCTCGCAGACTTGGCTGAGGATCAGCTGACCGATGGCATTGTAGACCATCACCTGCTGCAAGTTCTCGGCGTTGACGGTAAAGCTGCCCTTGGTCGGGTTCGGGAAGAGGCTGACCTGCTGGTTGGCGACATCGTCGACACCAGTCGTGGAATAATAGATCTTCACGAAATACTCGTTGCCAAATTTGGCCTTGAAGGGAGCTGAGGTGCAGTCGATATCTTGATAAACGGCAACCAACCGATAGGAATACCAGTTGCCATCTTCCATTGCACGGGTTTCCTTGAACTCCGTCTTATTCGCACCGATGTTCTTAGCATCACCGTATTCGCCGTCATTTTTCTTTCTATAAATAATGTAACCGCTAAGGCCTTCAGATTCGGGAGCCACCCAGGTAATGAGGGGCTTGAAATTGGACTGGAGTTCAATCCACATTTCAGTACCAGGATCACAACCCTCGCCAGCGGTGGCGCAAACCTCGTTGGAGAACTCAGATTCGCCACCATCGCTCAAAGCGCAAACCATATAGCAGTGACCACCAGTCTCTGCATCCTCGTCAACAAACTCGGTTTCATGTACCAGTGCACAGACCAAGCCATCGCGATAGACATTGAAACCGTAATCGGTCTTGGCGGCATTCCAAGTTAGAACAATGTTTCCATCAACAAAGTTGGCAAACAATTCGCCTTGAACTGGAGCAGGAGCCTGGTTGCCGCAACCATTGTTGGTGGTACAGAACACGCCCTCCTCAATCGTATTCGAGGCGACCTGAGGCTGCTCATAAACCACATTACCGGCAGAATCCTTGATCTTGAAGGAAAGTGCAACATTATCGGTACCGGCTTTCCAAGCGAACGTCACATGGCCGATCGGGACATTGACGGTCTCTTGTACAGGATTGCTACTGGTCATCGTGAACGAAGCCACCTCTTTACCTGCAGCATCGATGGCAACAACAGCGGCGCCCTTCCAACCGGTCATGTTGGTGCAGGTACCCTGGATTTTCCACTCGCAGGTAGGACCAAAGGTCTCAGAGGCCTTGGCCACCTTACTTTGGGCACCGTTTACCATAGCGTATAACTCGTAATTGAATTTGCTATAGCAAGGCACTTCGGTGTCGGTCCAAGTCATGTTGGCACCTGGCGTGACGTTTTCAGCGACATAAACCACCTTCCCGTCACGTTTGACAACCATTTGGTCAATACTGGTGAGGTTGGTGTTCGACAAGGTCTTGGAGGGATTGACCCAACTGAGGTTAGCCTCTTGGGAAGTCTCACTGGTCTTGGTCACCGTGAAGTTGGTGGGAGTCTGAGCCGTGTTGTTGTATACTGCGGTAGGCACAAAGTTGAAAATAGCTTGCTCAGTGACGTAGTATTGGATATTGTCGAAATCCCAGTAGGCATTGTCGCCACTACCGCCCCAACCCCAGTTGAAGCAGAACATGTCGGCATCATTATAGCCATCTAATACGAAGGCGTGACCACCACCAGTTTGCGGATCCGGGTCATGGCCTGAATAATACAGCGGCCAACCCAGATCGAGAGACTCTTTCAGCATATCCTTCCAAACGTCATAGGAATAAGAGCCTCTACTAAGGATAACCGCCGCATTGGAATAGCTAAAATACTGTTTGATACGATCAGGGACATCAGCGGAGTAGGCACCGCTACCATCAATGGCATAGTGCATATCCACAGCAATACCGCAATGGTACAGCAAAGTAGCTACAGCATCAATCTCTTCTTGAGTTGAGGCGCCAGAAAGCCTGTTCGGCATGTGATCCCAGTCGTAAGTGGTATTGCCAAAGTTGGCCGATAAGGCACCAAAACCCGAGTTGTAATCGGTGTGGCTACCTGTTCCCTGCAGCGGATGATCCCAATACTTCATCACCTGACCCATTGCCGTGGCGACACAACCTGCATAGGTGCGACCGCCGGGACCGCCAGTGGCTTGCGGGCAATAGTAGTTGTAAGGATTATCCTGATTCCACTTGGTAGAAACCAAACGGAAAGCCTCACGGCCACCGTTGAACGACAGCTGTCTGCCATTGGTCATGACGCTGTTCCACTCGGCAGCTACCAGAGGAGTGGCTTCTCCTCTATTGAGAGAAGTACGGCTGGCAATCAAGCCGTTCAGCATGAAGTCCAACGCAGGGTTGATGTTCTGAGGATCAAAGGCTTCCTCTTTGGAATAGCCCACGATGGGACGGAAAGCATCGTCAGCCGAAACAGCTACAAAGCCCTCGCTGCCGACGTTGAAAACATAGAAACAAGCCTCACCGCGTGTGGAAGCACCGGTATAAACCAGCTCCAGTTCCACATTCTGACGATTCAGCTCATAATTGGCCTGAACAAACTGCTGTCCGACCATCTTGGCCCTGTTTACATCAACCGGATGAGCATTCAACATGCCGACACCCAGAATCAAGGCCATCAATGTCATGAAGTACTTTTTCATTCTTTGTTAAATTTAGTTAATATTTTTGTTAACATTTATTTCTTAACAAAACAATGTGAGGAAACACCTTGTTTGCCATTAATCTTGATTAAATAAAGTCCAGGAGAAAGATTGTCGACCGAGAGAGTCCACCTTAAAACTCCACCCAAGCCATGCTGTTCCATCAGCTGTTGCCCCAGAAGGTCACAAACCACCAAGTCAGTCATCTCCTCCCCTTCAACGGTAAGTTGTCCCTCGACAGGATTGGGGTAGACCCGGGACGAAGTCCCTTCGGATTCTTCCACGCCCGTCAATGAATAATACACTTTCACACAGTATTCGTTGCCATAACGAGCCTTGAAAGGAGCGGACTCACATTCGATGCCATTATAGGCGGCTGTTACCCTGTAGGAATACCAAGTGCCGTCCTGAAGAGCCTTGTTTTCTTTATATTCGGTTTTGTTGGCTCCCAGCATTTTGATGCGCTCGTAGGGGCCGTCGTTATCCTTACGATAAACGTAAAAGCCGCTAAGAGAGGTGTTCTCGGGGCGCGCCCAGGAAATGAGGGGTTTGCCGTTGTCCTGCATCTCAAACCACAGGTCGTCGCCTGCATCGCAGTTCTCGCCTGCCGTAGCACAAACCTCGTTGGAAGGCTCCGATTCGCCACCGTCGCTCAGAACGCATACTTGGTAGCAATGGCCTCCAAGGGTGGCGGCTTCATCGACAAATTCGTTGGCAGTAGTCAGGTAACAAAGCATACCATCGCGATACAGGTTATATCCGATGATCTCCCTATCGGCACTGGGCCAGTTCAGGACCGGCACCCCATTGTCGTCAGAAACGGTGAGTTCACCTGGTATGGCATTGGGCACTGGATTGCCACAACTGTTATTCCCTTGGTAGGACAGCCCTTCCTCCATATCCCCAATGATACCTGAGTAACTGTACAATGAGTTGTTGTCGTGGTCTTTCACGTTGATGGTGATATTGTAGTTGGTCAGCTCATCACCGGAAGGAACCCACACCAAAGCAACTTTACCGAGGGGGACTTCGACTTCAACAACTGCCAGGGCGCTACCGTTAGCCTCAACGCGAGTGGCTTCGTTGCCAGCACCGTTTCTGACACTGACGTATGAGCCTCTCCAGCCTTGCATGTTGTTGCTGGAGACCACAAACTTCCAAGTGCAGGAAGGTCCTACGTTGATACCGTCGACCGTCATCGAGCGTCCACGTTGACCGCCGAGGACAGTGTATACCTTATAGGAATAAAGGTCATAGCAAGGTATGCTATTGTCGACACAACTCATGGCAGCTCCCGGAGTAACGTTGTCTTCGGTGTACACCACTTCGTTGCCACGCATCACTACCACTTGGTCGATGGCGGTCAACGGCTGGTTGGTCAGTGTCATGGTAGGGTTCACCCACGACACGGTAGCGGAGAGGTCGTTATTCTCGTCAGGGACTACATTCAGGGCGGTGGGAGCCTTCGGGGTGGCGTTGTAGATATCTTCCGGAACATAGTTGTAGATGACGCTCTCGCCATCAGCATAGTTGTGCCCGTCAATGTCAAACCACCCATCGCTCGATCCTCCCCAGCCCCAATTGAAGTGCACCAGGCCTTTGGCGTTGTAGCCATCGAGCACGTAGGCGTGGCCGTTGCCACGGTGAACCATGGGCCAATTCATATCGATAGCTTCGGTGATCAGTGCCATGTAACTCTCATGGGTATGGCTTTCACGGTAGATGTTCTCCATCTGGTCGGTGTAGTAAAAATACTCCGGCATCACAGTGCAAAGTCTCGCTGTGGTTGCGCCGCTGCTGCCAGGACGGTAATTCATGTCGACCGAAACGCCAACATGGTAGATCAAGGTTCCCACAGCTTCGAGTTGTGTCACTGGAGAGGCGGAGCTGATCGTAATGGGCATGTGGGCCCAGTCGTAGGTCGTCTCACCGAAGTTGGCCGTCAGAGGGCCGTACTCCGGATGGTCTTCAGGGGTGTAAGTATGGCTACCCCTACCCTGTGTCGGGAAATTCCAGAAGCGCATCAGTTGTGCAGCTGCGGTGGCCACACAGCCAGCATAGACGTGACCGCCAGGGCCATCGGAGGCCACAGGGCACATGTAGTTGTAAGGATAGTTCTGATTCCAACGGGTCTCCACCAGGAAGACATCGTCTTTCCCGTGGTAAGGCTCATTGACGTGTCCGTTCTGGCGAAAGGTCTGCCATTCGAGAGCCACTTTGGGATCTTGGACGGCGCTACGGTGGCTACGGCTGGACGTGATGCCATCGAGATAATCCTGCAGGGCCGGCGCCATGTCATCAGGATTGAACGTGCCTTCTTGCGAATAACCAATAAGGGGACGATAGCAGTCGTCAGCAGAGAGGATCACAAAGCCGGAGTTGCCTACGTTGAACACGAAGAACGATGGCTGGGAATACACCAGCGACAGCTCGCCTTGGTTGGCCTCAAAGCAGGCGTTGACGAACTGTTGTGCGAGCGAACGGGCTTCCTCCACCCCCACCGGAGCTGCATGAGCCGCAGCGAAGGAGAGCAGAAGGGTCAAGACCAGCAGTATTCTTTTCATTTTCTAGTTTTTTAGGTTTTAGGATTAATGCATAACAACGATACGGCGCGAGGTCTTTCCTGTGGCAGTCGTCACGCTCACGGTGTAGATGCCTGCTTCGAGGCTCGAGGTGTTGACCTTCAGTGAGTCAGTTGAGCCCTGGAAACGGTAAACCTGTTGGCCGACGACGTTATAGAGAACCACTTGTTGGATATCGGCAGCCTTGATAGAGAGCGACTCACTTGCGGGGTTGGGATAGATGGCGGCATCGGCATTGAATTCGTCAACGGCAGTTACGGTAACGAAAACATAATCGGTACCGTCGGAAGTGAAAGCAGGAGTGGACTCGCAAGCCGTGCTGAAGGCCGTCACCTTATAGTAATAGGCGCCCACAGCAACTTCGTCGAAGTATTCCCTTTGGGTATTCTCAATCGAGGCAATCTCTGTATACTCCACGCCGTCGTCGCTACGATAGATTTTGTATTTCGATGGATCGTAGTCGCAGTTCCAGGTAAGGAGGGTGCCGAAGGTGCCGTTCTCATATTGGTATTCGCCTTCGAGATTGGTAGGTGGTGTGCAGCTTGGGCAGTCATTATCGCTGTTGAACAAGGTGCCATTGAGTTGTGAAGAGGATCCTGAGTAGCTGTAGACCGATTGGTTGGCCGAGTTCTTCAGGTTGATGGTAAGTGACGGCACTGTGGTAGACGGGGCGACCCAATTCATCTGGACTTCACCTTCAGGCATCTGGAATTTTTCCGATATCGGTGAAGAAGTGGTCATGCCGACTTCCTTAAAGACAACGCCGCGATGGTCAACCAACTGCAACTTACCGCCGTTCCAACCTTGGAAGTTGTCGGTCTGGCCGATTAGTTTCCAAGTACAGTTGGGACCCACCAGAACGACTTTTTTGTAGATTTCGCCTGCAATATCATTATTGAAGCCACAAATAGAATACTCATAGCAGCCATCTTCGTCGACAGTATCCTCTAACGTAAACTGCTCACCAGGCTGAACGTTGCTATAGGTTTGGATGACATTTCCGTCGCGTTTCAGCACGATGCTGGAGACGGATTGCAACGAAGCACCCGACATGGATTCGGTGGGTACGGTAAAGTTAATCATAACCGTGTGGGTTGCGGCATCGGCCACAATGCCTTCGAGGGACTCTATGGCGGGTACCATAGCATCATAGACATAGTCGGGCACCATTTCGAACACCACTCTCTGATATTGGTTGAAATTGCCGTTACCTGTATTCAGGGCATCGATCTGATAGTAGTTATTATATGATCCGCTCCATCCCCAGTTGAAGTGGAAATAGCGTTGGTCGTTGTATCCATCGCAGTTGAAGGCATGTCCGCCATCGGAGTCAGTACCTGAGTAAACCACCGGGATGCCTTGGTCGAAACTTTCTATGAGCATGTCTTCCCATGCAGTTCTTGAGAAATCGTCACGAATTTTCAAGTTGGTGCAGGAGCCGTATCTGAAGTAATTGATCACAGCATCAGGCACATATTCGGTGTGGGAACCACTGCCATCGGGTCTGAAGTCCATGTCGACGGCAATGCCGCAGTGATACATAATAAGAGCCACAGCCTGGGACGCAGCGTTGTTTGCGGAGCATGAATTGGGCATGATGGACCAGTCGTAGGTGGTGGCACCAAAGTTAGCCGACAATGTACCACCGTAGGAGCTGGTGCTGTAGGAGTGCTCGCCGACACCGGTCTCAGGCCAGTTCCAGTATTTCATAACCTGGCTCATCGAAGTAGCCACGCAACCGGCATAGCAGTGGTTGTTCGTCCAATAACTTTGGCATGCCGGTGCATAATAGTTATAAGGCCAATCCTGATTCCAGGTGGTTGAGAGCAAGGGAGCCACTGCCCTATCCGAGCGGGTCTTCATGATGACACCTTCCTTGTCGAGGAGATACCATTGTTCTGCCACTTCCGGCTCAACGGCAAGGTTCTCACCAATGGCATACTGGATCTGACGGGCGTAGTGGCCGAGATAGTAGCGGAGACCTTCTGGAATGTTATTGACATCGAACTGTGCGTCGGTGCAATAGCCCAAGATGGGGTAAGCGCGATCGTCGGCAGCGACAACCACGTATCCTTGATCGTAATTGAACACATACAGTGCCTCCACGCCAGAATCACAGGTCTCAGTGTAAGCGAGGGTAAGCTCTGTCGTTTTCACTTCCAAAGTGTTCTGAACATATTTCAGTCCGAGGCTCTTGGCCCGATTCACGTCAACGGGAGCCGCAAATGCCGCACCCATGAAGAGGATCATAGCGAGGCCTAAAAGTGACAATTTTTTCATACGTTTGTTATTTTTAATATTTCTGATTCCTTACAAAAGGGCAAAAATAGTAAAAAAAACAAAAACCATACCCCTTTTTCTAAAAAAATATAAACAAGGATATGAACAAGAAAGTCAGGTTTTCTGCTGTTTTTTCTTGGCGGCAGGGAAAAGGATATTGTTGAGGATGAGGCGATAACCCGGCGAATTGGGATACATGTCGAGTTCGGTAGGTGGATCACCTACCATGTGGCGGTAGTCCTCAGGGTCATGCCCGCCGAGGAAGGTCCAGAATCCGTTACCGAAGTTTCCGTGGATGTAACGGTCCTCTTCGAGAGCTGCATTGTCGCCCAGCACGACGACGCTGGGTTTGACAACGGCCTTGCGGAAGGCGGTGGTCTGACCCATAAAGCCTTTGACAAGCCTTTCGTGGCATTGAGTGAGCATGGTGGGCACGGGATCCCACTTGGCGGAGAAGTCGAACAGCAGGAAATAGTCGTTCCTCTCGTCGACGGACCGAGCGCGGCTGGTGGGCACATCGATGTCGGACACTTCGTACTCCTGGGGATTGGTCGACACCCTGAAATCGGTGAAGGCGAAACAATTGTCGTAGTTGAGCCGTTGCGGGTCGCCTGGATGGATGGGGTCGCCGTCGAACATATAGTCGCAGATGTCGAGTCCTTCAGCGGCTAAGGCGATATCGAAACTGTCGGGAGCCGAGCACATGGCGAACATGTAGCCACCTCCTGCCACAAACTCCCTAATCTTCTTGGCCACAGCCAGTTTCAGCTGGGAGACCTTCTTGAAACCCCACCTTGCCGCGGTAGCCTCTTGCAGTTTCTCATCCTCCTGATACCAGGGATAGTTGTGATAGCGTGCCCAGAATTTGCCGTATTGTCCGGAGAAATCCTCATGGTGCAGATGCAGCCAGTCGTAGGAAGGCAGCACCCCTTGGAGCACCTCGTCGTCGTACACCACATCGTAAGGAATCTCGGCATAAGTAAGCACCAAGGTCACTGCATCGTCCCAAGGCAGGTTGTTCTTGGGGGCATACACCGCGATACGGGGTACTTTCTGAAGTTTCATCTCGTCCATATTGACCTCCGGGTCGGCAATCTCGGCCAAGATGGCGTCAGCCTGTGCATCGGCAATCACCTGATACGACACATTGCGCATCTTGCATTCCTTCATAAAGATATCGTGGTACGGAATCAGGTAACTGCCTCCCCTATAGTTGAGCAACCAGCTGATCTCCACCTCGCGTTGCAGCACAAAATAGGCCACACCATAGGCCTTCAGGTGGTTGGTCTGGGTGTTGTCCATGGGGATGAGCAAGTAGGCCCCCCGAACAGGAAGGACAGTCAGCATCAGTCCCAGAATAAGCAGCCAAATTCTCTTCATCTTTTGAAATCCTATGAAATCAAATCAGGCCGCAAAGATAATCTTTTTCTCGAAAACCTGGATTGTTAAAATAATTTTATATTTTTGCAAATCATAAAACAACATGGTATGAAAAGCAACAAAACCAAGACGAATCGAGGATTGATTGTGATGAACAAAGGAGAACGCATCGCGGTCATCAGCCTCTTGATTATCATTGCTATCTTAATGGCCTTCAGCGTTTTTCGTCCAGCGTTACGGTTTTCGAACAAGGATATGCAGGCGTTTCACAATTTGGATTCGCTGATCGCTACAGAGCTAGCATCCCCTGGAGGGGATGCCAATATCAAGGAAACGGAGATAGGTTCTACCTCAAAAACTTCATCGAAGTCTTACTCTGGGTCTTCCTCGAAAACCTCATCGATGACTTATTCCGGGTCTTCCTCCAAAACTTCTCCGAGTTCTTCCTCCGGGTTTTCCTCAGGATCCAGTCCCTCGAAGAATACTTCAGCCGTGCCCAATACCAAAAAGATTCCCATTTTGGAACTCAATTCTACCGATTCTGTGGCTTTGGTGGACCTGCCACAGATTGGTGAGGTGATGGCAAGCCGCATCCAGCGTTACCGCGACCGGCTGGGGGGATTCGTCTGCTACGAGCAACTCTATGAGGTCAAAGGCATGGACTCGGCACGCTTTGCCACCGTCAGGCCCTATCTCCTACTCGACACCACCCATATCCGCAAACTGGAGGTCAATCGCGACGAGTTCAAGACGTTATTGCGACACCCCTACCTCGAATACGAACAGGTGAAAGCCATCGTCAATCACCGGGAACGAAAAGGGCTTATCCGCAATTGGGAACAATTGAAAGGGATTGTTGGTGAGGTGAATCCCCTATTGGAGAAATATGTTTCCTACTAGTACATGGATAATTCAGGTTGGATTATCGCCTAGGCGATGAGCTTCGGTTGCCACGCTCCACTACGTTCCGCTCGCAATGACGTAGTTGTGGATTAAAGGAATCCTGAAATGAAAATGACAGCGATTGCTAACGGAGCCAGGTATTTGATAATAAAGAAGATAACTCCTTTAATGGAGAGCTTCAGCTTGCCCTCGTTGGTGAGTTCGGTATTGAACCACTTCTTGCCCATGATCCAGCCCACAAAAAGCACGATGAAGAAGGCTCCTACTGGAAGCAGTATCTTGGCAGAGAGGAAGTCGAGCCCGTCGAAGAACGACATGCCCGCGATGGTAAGACTCGTCCCTTGTTTCAGGCTCAGTGAGGCGAACACCCCCACGGCCATGCAGCCCGCAGAGGCCAACACCGTGGCCCAACGGCGTGTAATGTGCACCTCTTCAACAAGATAGGCCACTATGACTTCGAGCAACGAGATGGTGGACGTAAGCGCCGCCACCGCCAGCAGCACAAAGAAGATGATGCAGAAGATGTAGCCGCCCGTCATTTGGTTGAAGATCATCGGCAAGGTACTGAAAACCAGCCCCATACCTGCAGTAGGCTGCACTCCAAAGGAGAAGGCTGCCGGGAAGATGACCACACCAGCCAGCACCGCCACCAGGGTGTCGGCCAAAGTGACCGAGAGGGCGGTAGTCGCCATATTGTCATCCTTTTTAATATACGAGCCGTAGGTAATGAGCACCCCCATGCCCATGCTGAGCGAGAAGAAAGCCTGTCCCAGCGCACTCACCAGTACCGGCCCGGTAATCTTGGAGAAGTCTGGTTTAAAGAGGAAAGAGAACCCTTCGCCAGCACCTGGAAGCGTCAACGACTTCACGCCCAACACAATGAGAATGACCACCAGCAATGGCATAAGGATCTTGGCGTATTTCTCGATGCCGTCGGCTACGCCTTTGAACACCACGAAACCCGTCAGAAAGATGAAGATGCACTGCCAGAGGACATTTTTCCAGCCGACCTGATGGAAGGCTTCGAACTCCCCTTCAATGGTGGCGAGGTCCTTGCCTTGGAATTGGTTTCCGACGGCTTTCACGATATACTCCAGCGTCCAGCCTGCGACAGTGGAATAGAAGGCCATGATGATGAAGGCACAGAACACACCGAGATAACCGAACACCGGCCAAGCCGAACGGGGTCGCAGCGTCTTAAAAGCACCGATAGGATTCTTTTGGGTAGAACGCCCGATGACGAACTCGCTGAGCATCACGGGAATACCCAGACAGATCACAATCAAGAGATAGACCAAGAGGAAGGCACCTCCCCCGTTGTTTCCCAGTTCACAGGGAAAGCGGTAGATGTTACCCAGGCCTACTGCCGAACCTGCAGCAGCGGCGATGACACCTATCTTTGAACCAAAACCGTCGCGACTCATGGTAATCAGGTATGTTTCTCACCAAATGCCAAGTCGCCGGCGTCGCCCAGACCTGGTACCACATATGCTCTCGCCGTGAGCTCGTCATCGATGGAGCCCACCCAAACGGTGACGGGCATGCGCGACATCTTGAGTTTCACATGCGCCAGTCCATCCGCTGAAGCTACCGCCACGGCAATGTGGATGTGTTTGGGTATCATGTCGTCACCCAGCAGTCCTTCAATGGTCTTGACGAGCGATTCACCCGTGGCCAACAAGGGATCGCACACGATCAGCACCCTGTCGTTCAAGTCGGGCGAGGAGAAGTACTCCACACGAATTTCAGAGTCGTCGTCCTTGTCGTACTTGCGGTAGGCTGCCACAAAGGCATTGTCGGCTTTGTCGAACATATTGAGCAACCCGTTATGGAAGGGGATGCCTGCCCGAAGGATGGTGGCCAGCACTGGCTGTTCCTTCAGCACCCTGACCTCTTTGACGCCCAGCGGGGTAATCACCTCACGGGGCTCATACTCAAGGCTTTTGCTGATTTCGTAGGCCATAATCTCGCCCACCCGTTCCAGATTGCGACGGAAACGCATACGGTCGCGCTGAATCACCTCGTCGCGTATCTCCGCCATCACGTCATTGAAGAGACTGTCGTGCAGCCCAAGGTTGTTCACTTCGATCATCGTAAAGAGCATTTATAGTTTGAAACAAAAATACAAATAAATCGGTTTTCCACAAGCAGAAAGCCAAAGTTTTTTTTAGCGAAGGGAATTTCGCATCCGAAAAGAGAAAGAAGGATAAGAAGTTGGTAGACCACCGAAGCCTTGGTAAAAGCGAGCCAAATCGTCATCATCGGAACCCTCAAAATCGAAAACCATGGATTGACCTGCATATTTCCTGATTACCTGGTCCATCAAAAACGTCATCGCCTGAACTTCTTTTCCGGCCTTACTATTTCCCGAAAACAAGAAGGTAATCCTTCGATGACTTATCATGAAGATTGCTCCGCATATAATATCATCATTATCTGATGTTTTAACACCACAAGCGAAAGCATTACTTGAAGTGATAGCAGTGTTGGTCAAGCGTTCCAAGCGGGTATATTCGGCATCCCCCCAATGCTTCACCATGGCCCCACGGTCGTTTCGGAAGAGATGTATGATTTTTTGGACAGGAACAGCCTCAACCAGTTGCAAATCACGCTTCAAGGATTTCTTTAGATTGCGTTTGGTATTCTCATGATAATTAGATGATAGCACATCGTAATCTTGATTCAAATTGAGAAGATGATTCCGATGTAAGCCAACGCCTTGCCATGAAGTCTCGACGGGGTTTTTCTCATTGAGACGGATTTCGACCAGACGGTATTTCTTTGGGATGGTCTTGAGGAAGGCCTTGGTGGTTTCAACATTAATCGGAACGACGGAAAAGATACCCAACTGTTGCACGAAAAAAGGCTGACAGAGGTAGTTAATAAGGTATTTCCGCTTATGTGTTAATGGCATAACACTAAGGTAATTACCTTCTTCTACCTCAACTAACGCATCCCATCCAGGATGGACGATGTCGAGGTACCACGACCAGGCATAGACCATCCCATTGGGGGCTTGTGCGATGCAGTCATCCCAAAGGTTTTTGTCGATATTATCGTGAGTGAGGTAGGTGATCATCGGCAGTTCTCGAGAATTTTGCGGTACATTTCGGGCCATCCCGCCCAGCGTTTTTCGCCGCCGAGGGTCTCGTTATGAGTTAAATAGATGAAGGTTCCTTTCACTTTCTTTACTTCATCTACTACTTTAGTTATCATATTATACGAATCTGATACTCCGAGTTTTAAATAATCTCTCAAAGTACCGTCCATTACCGCAAAGGGATGGACTTGAAGGGAGGTCGGGGTATCGCTTTCGAGATCGAAGAATCGGAAGGTGGTGGCAGTGCCGGCACGGAATCCGACCTGCGAGGCATAACCCATGGTATAATCGTCGTGGATGTCGAGTTCAATGAGTCGCTGGTAACTTCTGGGCAGGGTCATCCTGAGGAAATGTTGGCGGCTCTTGGTGACTTCGCGGTTGAGCACGGAAGAAAGTCGCTCCACCTCCATCTGGATGCGTCCCGGGTTGAGGTACGATGAAAACGAAGGGTGAATGCCCACATCGGCATAGTCGCCAATGCGTTTGATCAAGGTGCGGAAGGCCTCCTTGCGGATGGAGATGCTTTTGTCGTTGGTATCGTAGTCGCCGCAATGGATGAAGTAAATGGGCTTCAGATGGAACTCTTCCTGAAGTTGGAACTGAAAGTCGAAGCTATCGAACGGATCGCGTTGATGCTTGAAAATCACCCTATTGCGTCGACGTATCTCCTCCCAGTCGCCTGAGACGAAATCCCTTGCATAGGCACCGGCGGTACGGAAAAAACCTTTGTGAAGGTAGGCCCAAGCCGCATCGACGTCGTAGGTAGGTTGAAACAGGTAGGCCCGTTTGTTCTTCCCTTCCTCTAGGTGCAGACATTTGGCGAATTCCATGACCCAGATATCAACCACAGGCTTGGCAAGAACGCCCATCTGGTAGAGACACGACGACTCCGGGGTGAAGCGTCCGTACTGGTCGCGAATCTGAGGCAGGTATTCTTCATAGCGGGTGATGAGGTAAAACACCGCCGAAAAGACATCGAACGGCATGATCGAGCGGTTGCTGTAAACTGGGAATATTGCTTTAATCTCTTGGAAATCAAAAGGTTTCAATTCCTGCTCGTAGATGTCACGTTCGAAAAGCAGTCCCATCGACTTGAGAAAAGGCTCATCCCACAGTGGCTCGGGTCCATAGCTCATCTTGGGTCCTTCGAAGTCGCGAAACGAAGCCGTGTCGGTGGTCAGTTTGAAGTCCACGCCCAGCACGTTACCGAAGACGAAGTCGAGGGTATACTGCAAGCGGTTGGTGTTTTTGGGGACTAGGATCAGCATGCCTGAATCAAATAATGAGCAAACTTACGGAAAAAATTCGGACCATTTCAAGGAAGGAGCAAAAAAAACGCTATCTTTGTAGTTTCAATCATTTTAGAGTACTATGGATAATTTCATTGTATCCGCGAGAAAATACAGACCTGCCACCTTCGATACGGTTGTCGGCCAGCAGTCCATCACGACGACGCTTAAGAACGCCATACAGAACCAATCGCTGGCGCAGGCTTATTTGTTTTGCGGTCCCCGTGGTGTGGGCAAGACCACCTGCGCGCGCATCATGGCCAAGACCATCAACTGCCTCCACCCCACGGAGCAGATGGAGGCCTGCAACGAGTGCGAGTCGTGCCGAGCCTTCAACAATAACGCCTCGTTCAACATCTATGAACTCGACGCTGCCTCCAACAACTCGGTGGAGGACATCCGCAACCTGGTGGAACAGGTGCGCATCCCTCCGCAAATCGGACGCTATAAGGTCTACATCATCGACGAGGTTCACATGCTGAGCAAGGATGCCTTCAACGCCTTCCTGAAGACCTTGGAGGAACCCCCAGCGTACGCCAAGTTCATCCTCGCCACCACGGAGAAACACAAGATTATCCCCACCATCCTTTCGCGTTGCCAAATCTTTGATTTTAAGCGTATTACCATCGAAGACATCGAGAAGCATCTGGCATACGTAGCCAAGAGTGAAGGCGTCAACGCCGAACCAGAGGCGCTGAACATCATCGCCCAGAAAGCCGACGGCGCCCTGCGTGATGCCCTGTCGATCTTCGACCAGATGGTGAGTTTCTCAGGCAAGGACATCACCTACAAATCAGTCATCGAGAACCTCAACGTGCTCGATTACGACTACTATTTCAGGATTGTGGACGACCTTTTGCAGGGCAACACGAGCGACATCCTGCTGGTGGTCAACGACATTATTAATAAAGGTTTCGAGCCGCAACATTTCATCAACGGCATGGGGAGTCACCTCCGCAGCCTTATGGTGAGCAAGGACGCTGCCACGGTGCAACTTTTAGAGGTGAGCGAGCAGCTCCGCGGACGTTACGTGGAGCAGGCTTCGCGTTGTCCCCTGCCCTTCCTGGTGAAGGCGCTCGATATCAACAACCAGAGCGATATTGATTATCGCAGCGTGAGCAACAAACGGTTGCATTTGGAGGTGAACCTCTTGAAAATGATTTCGTTGCCAAACCCTCAGGTGGGCGGAGGTAATCCGCCACAACCTAGCGCTGTAGCACCCCTTCGGGGTGCGGTTTCAGGAAAGGGGCCATCTCCTACCGATCTTGCACCCCTACGGGGTGCGGCTACCAACGGGGCTTCCCAACCGATGACCACCAACGGGGCTTCCCAACCGATGACCACCAACGGGGCTTCCCAACCGATGACCACCAACGGGGCTTCCCAACCGACGACCACCAACGGGGCTTCCCAACCGATGACCACCAACGGGGCTTCCCAACCGACGACCACCAACGGGGCTTCCCAACCGATGACCACCAACGGGGCTTCCCAACCGATGACCACCAACGGGGCTTCCCAACCAACGGCTACCAACGGGGCTTCCCAACCGATGACCACCGATGGGGCATCCCGTAGGGATGCTAGCTCTGTAGCCGCAGAGCCACCCGCCCCTCCTCCAATCGAAGGACCCCGTCAGCGTTCCAGGGGCGGAACCAGCACCATCTCCATCACCCATAGCCTTGAACAGGCTCAAAAAGAAGAAGAAGAGGAACCCACCTGGGACACCCCCTTCACTCAGGAGCAGTTGGAGGCCTCATGGCTCGATTTCGTCAACAAATACAAAAAGATATCTCCCACCTTCGCTGCGGGACTGGGCAAATACAAACCCGAACTGCGCAACGACAACGAGATCCACTTCAACGTCGACAACTTGCTCTTCGAGAACGACACCGAGGGCATGAGTGCCCTGCGCAGCCACCTGAAGAACACCCTACACAACAACCAATACAAGCTCTGTCCCGAACTGATGGAACGCCCTGCCGAGATCGAGGCCTACACCGACAAGGAGAAGTTCGAAAAGATGGCGACGGCACACCCGGAACTCAGAATACTACAGACTGAACTCAAGTTAGAGGGAGACCTTTAGGAGTGGAAAGTGGAAAGTGGAATGTTTAAAAATCAAAATTCAATATTTAAAATTCAATATAATGAAAAAAACAATTATCGCTATGATCGTAGCAGGAACAATGATCGTCGGGGGATGTGGCCCGAAAGAAGAAAAAGGCACACCGGCCATCGACAAGAACAACATGGATTTGAGCATCAATCCGGCGGAGGACTTCTTCCGTTATTGCAACAACAACTGGCTGAAAAACAACCCAATACCGGAGGAATACACCACCTACGGTGCTTTCACCGAGATTGACCAGCAGAACGAACTGCTCATCCAAGACATCATCAAAGAGGTGTCGGCCGATGCCAACGCCGCCCAAGGCAGCGTGGCACAGAAGATTCGCGACTTCTACAACGCCGGCATGGACACCGTGGCTATCAACGAGCGGGGCTACAGCGAACTCCTGCCCTATTTCGAAATGGTTGACCAACTGAACGACAAGGCACAGTTGGGCGAGCTCCTCGGCAAGCTCCACAGCGAGGGCTTCGGCGGATTCTTCTACGCTGGTCCCTCCACCGACCCGAAAAACGCCGACATGGTCATCATGCACCTCTTCCAAGGAGGGCTGAGTCTCCCCGACCGCGACGATTATCTCACCGAGGAGTCACAAGAGATGCGTGACAAATACGTTGAGCATGTGTCGAACATGTTCCAATTGGTGGGCATCGATGCCGAAAATGCCAAGGCCAAGGCCAAAGCCATCCTCAGCCTCGAGACTGAACTGGCCAACAACTCCTTGAGCCGCGTGGAGCGCCGTGACCCCGACCGCACCTACAACAAGCGCAGCGTCGTGGAGCTTCAGCAGTCCACCCCCAACTTCAACTGGTCCGTCTATTTCCAGAACGCAGGTGCTCCCGAATTCGACAGCCTCAACGTGGGCATGCCCGACTTCATCAGCGCCCTCAACGGCATCATCCTCAACACCGACCTCAACACCATCAAGGACTACCTCAAGTGGAAAGTCATCCATGGCAGCGCCTCGATGCTCAGCAGCGAGTTCGACGAGGAGAACTTCAAGTTCTACAGCAACTACCTTTATGGACAGGAGGTGCAACAGCCCCGCTGGCGCCGTATCCTGAACGCCACCGACGGATGCCTCGGCGAAGCCATCGGTCAACTCTATGTTGAGAAACACTTCCCAGCCTCCTCCAAAGAACGCATGGAAGCCCTTGTCGCCAACCTCAAGGTCGCCCTCGGCGAACGCATCAAAGCCCTGGACTGGATGAGCGAGGCCACCAAAGAGAAAGCACTGCATAAGCTCAGCTGCATCAACGTGAAGGTGGGCTATCCCAACAAATGGAAAGACTACAGCAAATACACCGTCACCCCCGACTCCTACTTCCAGAACGTCCACAGCGCCATCCGCTTCGAGAATGAGTTCGAGATGGCCAAGATCGGCAAGCCCGTCGATAAGGAAGAGTGGTTCATGACACCCCAGACCGTCAACGCCTACTACAGTCCCGAAATGAACGAGATCGTGTTCCCTGCTGGCATCCTCCAGCCCCCGTTCTTCAACCCCGACGCTGACGACGCCGTCAACTACGGCGGCATCGGCGTGGTGATTGGCCATGAAATGACCCACGGCTTCGACGACCAGGGACGGAAATATGACGAGAAGGGCAACCTTAACGACTGGTGGACCGAAGAAGACGCCACCCGTTTCAATGAGCGTACCCAACAGCTAGTCAAACTCTTCAACGAGTTCGAACTCCGCGGCCACCACATCAACGGCGAACTCACCTTGGGCGAGAACATCGCCGACCTCGGCGGTCTCAACATCGCTTGGGATGCCTACCAGATGACCGACGAGGCCAAGGCCAACAAGAGCCTTGACGGATTCACCCCCGCCCAGCGCTTCTTCATCAGCTACGGCACCATCTGGCGCAACAACATCCGCGACAAAGCCCTCGAACGCCGCATCAAGGAAGACGTCCACTCCCCGGCGGAAGCCCGCGTGAACCGCACCCTTGGCTCCATGCCGCACTTCTACGAAGCCTTCGACATCAAGCCGGAAAACAAGATGTATATCGATCCGGAAGAGAGAGCGACCATTTGGTAAGTGAGGAGTTAGAAGTGAGGAGTGAGGAGTAATGGGGTTTAAAAGATTCATTGGAAAAGTCGGCCTCAAGGTCGGCAGGTGGAAGACGGTCTACAACGTCCCTGCCGACCTTGGCAATGCCGTATGCATTGTAGCACCTCACACCGCCATCGCCGACTTTTTCGTTGGCATGAACTTCTATTGGTACTTTGGCGTTCCTTTCAAGTTCATGATCAAGGCGGAGTTCTTCAAAACCAAGCTGTTGAGCTGGATCTTGTATAAAATTGGCGCCGTTCGGGTTGACCGAGGCAAGAAAAACAACCTGGTGGAACAGATGATTGAAATGTTTCATCAAAACAAAGACACCCACCTCATCATTTGCCCCGAAGGCACGCGAAAAAAGGTCAACCACTGGAAAAAAGGCTTCTACCTCATCGCCGAAGGCGCTAAAGTGCCTATCCTACTAGGCTTTATTGATTACAAGAAACGCTACTGTGGCATTGAGAAAGTGTTCTACCCCACTGGCAATTACGAGAAAGACCTCGCTGACATTTGGGAGTACTACAAATCCATCAAGGTGATGGGCAAACACCCTGAGCAGTTCAATTTGTATGAATTGTATTCACCCGAAAACCACTCGGAACAGTGAATTCGACCCGCTTTGACTCACCTTTGGCAAGATGAACGCGTTGAAAAGCCACCAACTGTTCTGACGAAAGAATCATTCCCTTCATATCCTCCTGAGCATAGAGCTGCACCACCTCGTCGCCATCATAGTCACCAACGTTAGTCAACGTAACAGCAACCTCGTTGCCGTTGATTTCCAGGTCTCCATATTCAAATTGCGTATAACTCAACCCATAACCGAATGGATATAAAGGCTTTGCGGACTCCTCCACATAATCGCCCGTGATGGGTTGGGAGTAATACACCGGGATTTGCCCCACCGAACGCGGAATGGAGATGGGGAGTTTCCCTGATGGGTTGTAGTCGCCCCACAAGATATCAGCCAACGCCGATCCGCCTTCCATGCCCGGATACCAAAGCAGAAGCAGCGCATTGCTCTTCTCAGCAGCAAGGTTCATGTCCATGGGACGGCCACAGATATAGACGGTTACCACAGGCTTCCCAAACGAATAAACCTGCTGCATCAGTTCTTCCTGACCGCCCAGCAACTTCAAGGTGGAACGGTCATAGCCCTCGCCACAGTCCATGTCGGAGACTTGCTCATCCACAATGGCGGCCCCAGTATCCTCATAACTCGTCTTGAAATCACGTGCAGAAGATCCTCCCACCACCAAAACGATGGCATCAGCGGATCGGAGGTCTTCAGTCACCACTCCCTTGTCGCGGATGCCTTCGAGCATGGTCACGATGCGGTCGGGGTCTTGAGGTGCGGTATAGTCGCCCAACTGAGCATACCTATTGTCGGCGTTCGGTCCAACGACAGCAACCTTCTTAATTGTTTCGCCAAAAGGTAGAACACCATCGTTTTTCAACAAGATGGCCGATTCCAAAGCCACCTGTTTGGCAACGACAATGTTTTCAAGTGTACCTACGCCTTTTTCAGCCAGTTCCTCGTCCACGTATGGATTGTCGAACAGCCCCAGGTCGTACTTCAGCTGAAGCACATGACGGACAGCTCGGTCGATGTCTTTTTCAGTCACTAAACCACGATTCAGAGCCTGTTTGAGGAAGCCTCCGTAGTTGTATCCACCCAGGTCGATATCCACGCCCGCTTTCAGGGCCATGGCCGCGGCCTCGGCAGGGTCAGCGGCCACATGATGGGTAGCATATAGGGCATTGATGGCATTGAGGTCAGCAAAAACGACACCTTGGAAGCCCCAGGAATGGCGAAGCGTCTCTTCGATGAGCCATGGGTTGGCGGTACACGGCACCCCGTCGATGGTGTTGTAGGCCGTCATTACAGCACCGGCATGGCCTTCTTTCACCGCCATCTCAAAAGAGGGTAGATAGTCATGTTTCAGGCGGTTGGGACCCACGTCGGCGGTAGCGGCATTGTGTCCACCTTGGGGGACACCGTATGCAGCCAGATGTTTTAGGGTAGCCACCACATGCTTTTGCATGCCTTTCACCACTGCAGTCCCTAAAACCCCACTAAGATAAGGGTCCTCGCCCATGGTCTCCTCCACTCGTGACCATCGTGGGTCGCGTGCGATGTCGAGCACCGGGCCATAACCGATATGGGCACCTTGAAGTCGTATCTCTCGGCCCATCACCTCCCCCATCTGTTCCAGCAACTCGGGGTCCCAAGTGCTGGCTTGGGCGATGCCTGTAGGGAACACCGTGGTACCAACAGCCATGTGGCCGTGAGGGGTTTCTTCACAGAAAAGCAATGGAATGCCCAGACGGGTGTTCTCGACAGCGTAATGCTGCATCTTGTTCAGCATACGGGCCGACTCGCGGGGATGGAGTCCCGTCTCCACGGTCTTTTGCGACCACGGGTCGGCTCTCAAGACCGCCCAGCACGAGCCCAGCGGCATCGTGTCCATCATGCCGATGAAATCGTCCGCCAGCCAGAGGGAATCGCCTTCTTTGCCGTACATCGTAAAGCCGATGGGACAGGTCAGCTGACCGCATTTCTCCTCAAGGGTCATCTGCGAAAGCAGCTGGTCAATCTTATCAGGTTTGTTGCAGGCAACAAAGGCCGTCAACAGCAATATGGCAAGACTCCAACGTCTCATACCAATTTACCAATCCAATCTTCTCTTTTTCCTGGCAGCATGTCAATCACCGGAATCTCCACCATGGTGTAGCATCCAGGCTGCAAACGCATGGAGGCGCGGGCCACGTTCACGAGTACCTGTCCTGTAAGTGCAGGATTATTGATACTCATATTGAATTCAAGACGTTGATTCTGTGTCTTTCCAGAAACACCCTTGCGAACCAGATTCACCCCGTGTCCCATGTCGCGCACCGCATCGACGCTGTCGACGGCAAACACATGGGTCTCGTCGCTGGCGAAGTACGGATCGGCCTTGATATCGGCGGTCACCTGCTCCAAAGTATAGCCATCTTCGAGTTCCACATAAACCATGCGGCGATGGATGCCCTCACCCAAAGGAATAGTCACTGAAAGGGCATTCTTCACGCCCTTCTTAGAGCGCACGCAAACGCTGTGGCCCATCGACATGCCAGGACCGAAGTTAGTGTACGACAAGCCTTTGGGTGCCAGACTCTGCATCAAGGTACGAACAATGGAGTCGGAACCTGGATCCCAACCTGCAGCAATCACACTGACGGTGTTCGTTTGTTTGTTCAGCGGCATC
>JAILBC010000173.1 GCA_024681295.1 Bacteroidales bacterium | reverse complement strand
TTGCCGACCGCTGTGGCCACGATTACTTTGGCGGCTGCTACCAAAGCCGTGGGCGCCACCAAGACCTCTGTTCTTGGCATCTTGGAGCCTTTGACGGCCATTGTCATCGGCACTTTGGTGTTCAAAGAAGCCTTTACGCTGAATGTCGCCATTGGAGTCGTTTTGATTCTGTTCGCGATTTTGTTTATGATTTTAACTGAAAAGAAATAGCCTTTTATGAATAAAGTCCGCATTACCGCCATACGACAGACCGTCTATCCAGACTTGATGGCTAAATATGAGAATCCCATCGAACACACTTGTGACGTGAGGGAAGGGGAGCAGTGGATCTCCATTGATGGTCAGTGCCCTGAAGGTTTATGTCCTTCAGCTTGGGATTCCATGAGGTCTTTTGTGGAGGCTTTGGCCCGAGGCGAAGGCAATTTCTATGATGGCTGGATGCAGAACCCCATGAGTGCGATGATCAGTTGCAACGATGGTTTTAGGCCATTTAGTTTTTATCTCGAAGTAATTGATTGAAAAAGTTGGTATTATGAAACGGTTTTTCTTATTGGTGGTTTTGATTTCACTGGGTTTCAGCTCGTTTTCACAGAAGGCCTGGACGGTGAAAACCGTACCCAATACGCGGTTGGAGAGTAATGACATCCACGTCAGCGACCCTGACGGTTATTTGTCTGATGAGGCAGAACAGAGGATTAATGCTTCGTTGTGTACCATCCGCGACACGGCTGATGTGTTTGTGGTCACTTTGGCCAGTGTCGGCAATGAAGAGCCAAAGCATTTTGCCACCGAGTTGTTCAATTACTGGGGCATTGGCGATGCTGCCACCAACAACGGCGTGTTGCTTTTGTTCGTCGAGGACCAGCGTGCCTTGGAGTTTGAGACCGGTTATGGTGCTGAATTGGCGCTGACTGATGCACGATGCGAAAAGATATTTACTCACACCATCCTGCCATATTTCAAGGCGGAAGATTATGAGAACGGCCTTCTTGCAGGTGTGGATGCCATTGTGGAGGTGTTTCAGGGAAGTTACCAGGAACCGAGCAACCTGATGTCGACCTCTGGAAGATCCGAGTCGGGAAGTGGCGATGAGATGAGTCCGTGGCTTACCTGGTTGATTGTTATTATTTTTGTTGCTATTATCGTGTACGCCATGTTCTCTAAGGGTGGTGGTTCTTCGAGCGGTTCTTCAAGTAGTTCCTCGGGTGGCTGGTCGAGCCGTTCTTCAGGTCATTCAGGCGGTTCCTTTGGCGGCGGACACAGTGGAGGAGGAGGCTATTCCGGTCGATGGTAACAAAAAAGTGCCCCATCGCTGAGGCACTTTTTCGTTTCATGAAATAATGTATGTCTTACTTCACCTTGATGGAGTAGATGATCGGCTTCACTAAGGCATCGTACTCGCCAGCCATTTCCTTGTCGTATTTCACCGAGCCGGAGACGCTGTGGCCAGCATCGTTGGAGACGATGAAGAAGTTGTTGATCTCGGTTTCGTTCTGAAGGACACAGGTTCCGATGTAGTCGTCCACGACGACATCACCAGCGGCTTTCCAGCCTTGGTTTTCGAGCAGGGCGACAAAGTTCTTGACACCTTCTTTGAGTTGGCTCTTTTTGGTGCCCCATGAGCTGAAGGTGGCGTCGATGAACACGCTGCCGTCATCATTGCTGAGGTTGACCATTTCGTCGCCGTCCCAGGTGACTTCCAGGTCTTTGGGGTAGCTGATGGTTAAGCCGGAGCAATCATACTGTAAGAAATCTGCGGGGATGACCACTTCTTCCTTGGGTTGGTTGTTGTTGCTCTTGGAGCCTTCGCCGTTACCACATGCAGCAAACATCATCAAGCAGGCTGCAACTGCCAGAAACATTACTTTTTTCATGGTTTTGTTATTTAGATAGTTGATTGTTGTTTTTGTTTTGTTGTTAGCGATTGCAAAGATATAAAAATCCAGTTTTATTTTCGCAAAATTACTATTTTTGCATCAATTCAATAATCAAATATCATGTTAGGCGCAATTACCGGAGATATTATTGGATCCCGATTTGAGTTCAACGGAATCAAGAGCACTGACTTCGACTTGCTGGGGCGCGGCTGTCGCTATACCGACGATTCAGCGATGACCATAGCTGTGGCTGAATGGTTGCTCGATGATCCTGCCCATACGCCTGAAGCGCTGGAACAAAAGATGGTGAAATACGGCGAGTTGGATCCTGGTGCAGGTTTCGGCGGCAAGTTTTACAATTGGCTTTTCAATCCCGTAAAGCTTTGGCCAGATGGCATACGCCGCCCCTATAATTCTTGGGGCAATGGTTCAGCAATGCGGGTGAGCGCGGTGGGGTGGATGTTCGACTCTCTGGAAGAGACCGAACGGGTAGCTGAGATTTCGGCTAGCATCACCCACAACCATCCCGAAGGCATCAAAGGTGCACAAGCCACTGCAGCAGCTGTGTTCATGGCTCGCAACGGCGCATCCAAGGAAATGGTTAGATCCTATATTTCAAATAAATTTGGCTACGACCTTAACCGTACTATCGAGCAAATCCGTCCTTCCTACCATTTTGAGGTGTCGTGTCAAGAGTCGGTGCCAGAGGCCATCATCGCTTTCCTCGATAGCACGGATTATGAATCTTCCATCCGCTTGGCCGTCTCGCTTGGCGGTGATGCCGACACCCAAGCCTGTATCGCCGGTGGAATCGCCGAAGCATTCTATGGGATGCCAGACGATCTCGTTGAGGACATCGGCTATCATCTTCCTCCAATTTATAAAACGAACATCATCCGTCTTGCTGATTATTCGGCGTATCGTAGCCATAGAGAACAGCTTCGTCGATGCTGGAGAAAATAACTATCCAAAATTTCCACAAAACTGAGTCGAAACTGTCTAATAAAACTTCGTTTGACCCCTTGACACGTTGAATATTTTGTTGTATCTTTGCGGTGTGAATGATAACTATACTTATTAATTTGTTAAAACAACCGCTATGGATGCAATCGTCACCTTTTTAATGGAACGCTGGCCTGTTCTGTCCTTTGTCGTTGCCGCATCAGTTGTGACCTTCTTGATCACCAAATGGTACTACAATCGGTTCGTGCCAACAGAGAAGAAAACTGAGAAAAACGAAAAACAGCTGGAAGACCTACCTTGCGCCCAACATGAGAAGCAGATATACTCGATTAGGGACTTTCTTTATGCCAAATACCCCAAAGCATTCGGGCCCTATATGATGCAGAAAAAGAGCCCCTGTCAATTGAGCGAGGAAGGAGAACACATCTTTGAGGAAATAGGGGGTGGATCCTTCCTGGAAGCCAACGGCCAAAGGCTGATGGAAGAAATGGAACGAAAGGGACCTCAAACTCCCTTTGATGTTGAGCTATTTGCGCGAACTGCGCTGTTTGACATGCTAAGCGACCCTACCTTTAATGGAATAAAGCGTTGGGTGTATGATGCTCCCATGCGTAAACAAATCATCGATGGCGTTGAGAAGGAGTATGTGGTGACTATAGAAGACGTCGTTTTTGTGCTAAGTATACCGTTACGCGATCTGTACCTGAAATTTCATCCCGAATTGGTTTAAATGACCTTCGCTTAATAACTATTGCGTTTTTTGATTATCTTTGCATCAACAATTATAATTGAAAACACCATGAGACTCCTATTAATCAGCAACTCCACCAACTTTGGGGAGACCTACCTGGCCTGGGCCTGCAACCAAATCGAATTTTTCTGCCTGCAAAACAACCTCAACAAAGACAGTCGCATCGTCTTCGTGCCCTTCGCCGGCGTCAACATCGCGGGAAAAGCTTACCCCGAGAGCTACGACGCTTACGAAGCCCGCGTGCAGAAAGTCTTCCTCGAGAAGTTCGGCTTCGAGAACTTCACCTCAGTTCATCACTACGACGACAAAGTGAAGGCCGTGCGTGAAGCCGACTGCATCGTGGTAGGCGGCGGAAACACCTTCCACCTGGTGGCCGAGATGCACAAATACGGCCTGATGGACGCCATCCGTGAACGCGCCCTCGCCGGTACACCCTACATTGGTTGGAGCGCCGGCAGCAATGTGGCTTGCCCCACACTCTGCACCACCAACGACATGCCCATCGTGCAACCTGCCTCGTTCAAGACCCTCAACCTAGTGCCTTTCCAAATCAACCCGCATTACCTCGACCCGCACCCGGAGATCGACAAGATGATCAAACACGGTGGTGAGACCCGTCAGGACCGCATCAACGAATACCTCGCCGTGAACCAACAGATGGTGGTGGTAGGCCTCCGCGAAGCCACCTCGCTGTGGGTCACCGATGGCAAGATGATGCTCAAAGGCGGCAAGAAAATGATTGTGATGCAATATGGCAAGGAAGCCGTCGAGATCGAACCCAACACCGACGTCACCTTCCTGCTGGGCAACCAACCTGCCTAACGCAACTCGTCAATCACCAGGCTGCGCGGTAGGTTGACCGTCTTCTTCCCACTCGCGTTGCCCTCAATCCAATAATCCTTCGCGTGCTCTCCCAAAAGGGCGGTGAAGGATTTTTTGATGCGCGACAGCAAAGGGTTGATGGTGCTGCCCACGAAGTCGACCAGGTTGTCCACAGTCCGCCGAAGCCGTTCCACGTCGTTGTAACTCGAGATGGTGGCGTAAATCTCCAACAACTCGTCACGGTAGTCGCTCAACTCGGTGAGGGCGATGCCCTCCTCATGACGCAGATAAAGGATGTACAAAGCCCTGCCGATGGTCTGGACCTTGACCTCGGCGTTGTTTCGGTCAATGAGCAGAAGACGCCCCTTTTCGGTGACGCGTAGCCGGCTTAGCCCCTCGTTGCTGTGGAACTTTAGGATGGTGTCTATGATGATCTTGTGCACCCCAGTGTAGGACAGCTCGTCATCGACACGCTCGCCCTTGGGCATACGCATCAGTTGGTCGTTCAGCAGATAGAAACGCTCCAATGTTTCTAAAGGACTATGGTCTATATAGATAAGGAGGAGGTCCTGGCAGTTGCCCGACTTCAGGTTGTCAATCTTGAAAAGAAAAGCGGGGCCGTCCAGTTGGAACTCCCTGGAGTCGAGCTGGTTCAAAAAGATTTCCTTCGAGAGCATCGGGGTGTCGAAGCCCTTCATGTCGTGCATGATGAGTTGGAGCTGCTCGTCACTGAGCAACGGCTCGATGTAACCCAACATCTGACGGAAGGTGCGCCGCTTCCCGTTCAGCTCTTTCAACACCAAGGGGAGGTAGAAGAACTGTTTTTCACGACGCTCCAAAAGTTGACAGATGGCGCCATAGTCCTTCGTGATGGCTCGGTTGGCCTTTTTGTCGCAAATAGGCTCTACGTAGAGCACCGCATTGCGAAGGTCGAAGCCTTTGTTGGGGATAGAGACCAGCTCGGCCTTTAACCCCGGTGTTCCCTCCAAAGGGATCCCGATGGCGAGTGTCAAGGCGGCGACGAGAAGGGCCTCACTGGGGTCGATGTCGCCGTCGGCTCCTGAGAGCCGTTGGATGGCCTGAAGGATAGTCGTTTTCTCGGCCACGCCGCATTTTTTCAAGATGGACACGGCATCAGATAAGGTTATGCTGCCCGATTTCTTCAGATGACTACCGTCAATCTTCAGATCATCGAAGGCCTGACGGAGAAAAACAATCTCGCCCTGATTCACAATGCCGTCGCTCTGAATCAGGTCGGAAAGCACTTTGGCTACTGCGGTTTTGGCGTTTTCCTTGAATGTCATCAGCCTTCAATTTTTGGGTTGCAACCTTGCAACTTCGGGGGGCGTAAAACTTCGCGTTATAATTTTGCAAAGTTATTCAATTCCTATGGAAAACGCAAATTTTAAAAAGGGTCTGACTGCGGAACAGGTGGAACAGAGCCGCCGCACGCATGGCGACAACACCCTGACACCGCCCAAGAAAGAGCCGCTGTGGAAACTTTTTTTGGAGAAGTTCCAAGATCCCATTATCCGTATATTACTCATCACTTTAGCTTTGTCGGTAGCTGTGTCGCTGTACCAGTATTTCTCAGGCATCGCCGATGCCAATGTGCTCTGGGAGCCTCTGGGAATTTTCATTGCGGTGATGCTGGCCACCAGCGTGGGTTTTGCCTTCGAGATGAGCGCCAACCGCAAGTTCGACATCCTAAACAAAGCCAAGGACGAGGAGAAGGTGACTGTCATGCGCGACGGCCTTATTACCCAAGTTGAGCGCAGGGACGTGGTAGTGGGCGATATGGTGTTTGTGAACCCGGGCGACGAGATTCCCGCTGATGGCACCCTCATCGAGGCTATCGCCCTGCAACTCAACGAGTCGTCGCTCACTGGCGAGCCCATGGCACACAAGACGGTGAGGGAGGAAGAGTTTGACCACGAAGCCACTTACCCGTCGAACTACGTTTGCCGCGGCAGCACCGTCATCGACGGTCACGGCATCTTCGAAGTGGAGCATGTGGGTGACGCTACGGAATGGGGCAAGGTGTACCGGGGCGCTCAGATCGATAATAAGGTGAGGACCCCACTTAACGAGCAGCTTGATAGGTTGGGCCATGCCATCACCGTGGCTAGTTATGTCATCGCCGGACTGATCGTTGCATTCCGGCTCCTGATGTATTTCGTGTTCGGCGACGGTCAACCCTTCGAGTGGATGGGCTTCGCTAGCTACCTCCTGAACACCATCATGATTGCCGTCACCCTTATCGTGGTGGCGGTGCCCGAAGGCCTCCCGATGAGCGTCACCCTCAGCCTGGCGCTGAGCATGCGCCGCATGCTGGAGACCAACAACCTGGTGCGCAAGATGCACGCCTGCGAGACCATGGGTGCCTCCACGGTGATTTGCACCGACAAGACGGGCACGCTGACCCAGAACCGCATGAGCGTCAGTGAATTCAAGATCTACGGCCTTCATGACAACAAGCTCGACGACTCGCAAACCTCCATGCTCATCAAGGAAGGCGTCGCAATGAACTCGACGGCGTTTCTCGACTTTACCGACAAACAGGAAGCCAAGGCAGTGGGCAATCCCACTGAGGCCGCGCTGCTGGCTTGGCTGTTCGGACAAAACATCGACTATATCAGCTATCGTGACCATACCAAGATCGTCAAACAGGTGCCTTTCTCCACCAAATATAAATATATGGCCACCATCGTAGGCACCGACGACCCCGAGGTGCTGCTAATGTATGTGAAAGGTGCCCCTGAGCTGGTGCTGAAGCACTGCTCCAAGATCAGGATGGAAGAAGGGGAGATGCCTTTAGTGGCTTATCGTGAGTCCGTGGAACAGCATCTGCTGCGTCGTCAGGCTCAGGCCATGCGCACCCTGGGCTTCGCCTACTGTTATCTCAAGCGTAGCGAGATGGAGGCCATGTTCGATGGCGAGAAGCTGGCCACGCAGGAACTGTGTTACCTTGGCACTGCTGCCATCGCCGATCCCATCCGTCACGATGTACCTGAAGCCATTACTGGCTGCGTCGGAGCAGGCGTCAAGGTGAAGATCGTCACGGGCGACACCTCTGGTACCGCCATTGAGATTGGAAGGCAGATAGGACTGTGGACCGAAGAGGACCAAGAGGAAGTCAATCTAATCACCGGAAAGGATTTCGGTCGACTGAGCGACGAGGAACTGCTTGAGAGGATAGGCGACATCAAGATTATGTCGCGAGCCCGTCCGATGGACAAGGAACGCTTGGTGCGCTTGCTGCAGCAGCGCGGCGAAGTGGTGGCCGTCACTGGCGATGGCACCAACGACGCGCCGGCGCTCAACGCGGCCCAGATAGGCCTCTCCATGGGCAACGGCACCTCGGTAGCCAAAGAGGCTAGCGACATCACCATTCTCGACAACTCGTTCCATAGCATCGTCCGCGCGGTGATGTGGGGACGCTCGCTTTACCACAACATACAGCGTTTCATCCTGTTCCAGATGACCATCAACGTGGCGGCATGCCTCATCGTGCTGCTGGGTGCCATCCTCGGCACCGAGTCGCCGCTTACGGTGACTCAGATGTTGTGGGTGAACTTGATCATGGATACCTTGGCTGCTTTGGCCCTGGCCTCTCTGCCGCCCGACCCGAACGTGATGCACGAGAAGCCTCGTGACCGCAAGGCCTTCATCATCAACCGCCCGATGGCAATTCGTATCTTCGGGGTGGGACTGCTCTTCGTGGTCGCCTTGTTGGTGCTCTTCCTTTATTTCCGTCTGGACGGGGAGGTCACTCCTAAGGAGCACACGCTGTTCTTCACCATCTTCGTGTTCATGCAGTTTTGGAACATCTTCAATGCCAAGGCCTTCCTCTCTGGCCACTCGGCATTCAAGGGCTTGTTCAGCAAAGGTGGGGCCTCTGGTTTCTTGCTGACCCTGGCCATTATCTTTGTTGGACAAATCCTCATCGTCACCTTTGGCGGTGAGATGTTTGAGGTGGTTCGCCTCTCGCTCGGCGAGTGGCTTCAGATTTTCTTGGGAACTTCGGTGATTCTCTGGGTTGGAGAGTTGGGGAGGATAAAGGTTAGAGGTTAGAGGTGAGAGGTAAGAGGTGAGAGGTGAGAGGTGAACGGCGTAAGCCCTCACCGAGCGAAGGGAGGTAGCGGTGAGAGGTGTCCTGATCTGTGGTAATGCCCCGCAGGGGCAACATTCTCATAGCCCAGGGCAACGCCCTGGGATTAAAGGGCAACGCCCTGGGGGATGGCACCCCATCGGGGTGCTACATCGGTAGCCAGGGGTTTCAACCCCTGGTAGCCCGGGGTTGGGCGAGCGAAGCGAGACCTACCCCGGGGGAACGGCGTAGCCATAAAAAAAGACCGCCCGAGCGAAGCGAGGGCGGCCTTTCCATTTTCCGTTATTCGTAATCATTTGTCCGTTTTCCGTTGATACGTCGCGGTATTATTCCCGAAGTCCTTCAGCACCAGGCGTTCCTCGGTGACTTCGTCAATCCAGAGGGTGTCGGCGAAGGGGCGGGGATTGGTGCCGGTGTAGTTGCCTTGGAGGATGAGCTGGTCTCCATTCTGCTGCCAGGAGTGGTACTCGCGGTATCCCATGTTGATGGGGATGACGGTGCCGTCCTTCACAAGGGTGAATCCTGTCTCACCGAAGACGCTGTCTTCCTCGGCGGGGTCGACCCAAGTGCCGAGAAGGGATGCCTTGTTGTTGCATGCAGTGAAGCCTATCAAGAGGCCTAGGGCTGCGATGAGAAATCCTTTTTTCATGGTCGTAAGGTTTTACGGGACGATACGGGTGCCGCACTCGGGGTCGGTGAGGCTGGTGGCTTCGGTGATGATGGCCTGGTGGCCGGTAGCCTCGACGAAGAGGATGGCGGCGCGGACCTTGGGAGCCATGCTGCCTTCGGTGAACTGACCGTCGGCGAGATGTTTCTTGGCTTCAGCCACGGTGATGGTGTTCAGGGCTTGCTCGTTCTCCTTGCGGAAGTTGATGAAGACCTTCGGCACGTCGGTGAGGATGTAGAACTCGTCGGCGTGGATCTTGATGGCGGTCATGGCCGAGGCGAGGTCCTTGTCGATGACGGCTTCTACGCCGCAGAGGCAGCCTTTTTTCTCGATGACGGGGATACCGCCACCGCCCACGGTGATAACGATGTTGCCCTCGTTGGCGAGGCGCTCCACGATATCGATGTTCTGGATGCCGATGGGCTTGGGTGAGGCCACCACTTTACGCCAGCCGCGGCCTTTGGGGTCTTCTTTGTAGACGGCGCCAGTCTCGGCAGCATATTGCTCGGCCTGTTCCTTGGTGTAGTAGGGTCCCACGGGTTTGGTGGGGTTGAGGAACATCGGGTCGTCCTTGTCGACGATGACCTGGGTCACCAGCGTGACCACGTTGCGGCGCATGCCTTCTGCGGCAAACACCTTGTCGAGTCCCATCTCGATCATGAAACCGATCAGTCCCTGGGTCTCAGCCACGCAGAAGTCGATGGGCATGTCCGGCACGTTGAACACCTGGTTGCCGGCTTCGTTCTGCAGCATCACGTTGCCCACCTGAGGGCCGTTGCCGTGACCGATCACGAGGTTGTAGTCGTTCTTGAGGAAAGGAAGCAGCGATTTGCAAGTTTCAGTCACATTCTGCATCTGCTCCCGGTAAGTACCTCTTTGTCCGCCTCTCAGCAGGGCGTTTCCACCGAAGGCGATAACAGCTAATTTCTTCATAAAGTATTGTATTTCAACTATTTAAAATAAAAAATCCTATCTTTGGGACGGCAAAGATAGGAAATTTTTCGCACTAATCGTTATTAACTTCTAACTTTTAACTTTTCACTCTTAACTTTTATCTTTTAAAATGGTGGATTATACTCATCACTGATTCCCGGCCCAAAGGGGTCTTCTTCATTCATCCTTGAACCGACAATCATGGTGTTGTTGTTGAAGTTCGGGTTGGGGCCCAAGGCGATGTCCTCGGCAGAGGCAAGTCGCTCTTGGCCGAACTCTTCAAAGCGGGCGTACTGGCCGACGAACTTCAGGTTGACTTCGCCCAGCTTGCCGTTACGGTGCTTGGCGATGTCGATGCAGGTGAAGCCTTGCGGCAGGTCGGGGTTCTCCTGCTCGTTCTTATAGTATTCCGGACGGTAGATGAACATCACCATGTCGGCGTCCTGCTCGATGGCGCCTGACTCACGAAGGTCAGAGAGGATGGGCTTCTTGGAGCCGGGGCGTTGTTCCACGTTACGGCTCAACTGTGACAGGGCAAGGACGGGGATTTCAAGTTCCTTGGCGAGGGCCTTGAGCGAACGGGAGATGGTGGAGATCTCCTGCTCACGGTTGCCACCGCGTTCGGTCTTGGCGGTCATTAGCTGGAGGTAGTCGATGAAGACCATCTGGATGTCGTGTTGTTGCTTCAGACGACGGCACTTGGCGCGCAACTCGAATACCGAGAGTTGGGGCGTGTCGTCGATGAAGATGGGCGCGTCGATCAAAGGGGTGACCTTGGTGTTCAGCTGTTGCCACTCATGCTCTGCCAGGTCGCCCGAGCGGAGTTTGTCGGCGGTGAGCGAGGTCTCGGTGGAGATCAGACGGGTGACGAGTTGCACGGACGACATCTCAAGGGAGAAGAAGGCCACGGGGCGTTTGAAGTCGACGGCGGCATTGCGTGCCAGGTTGAGGGCGAAGGCGGTCTTACCCATGGAGGGACGTGCAGCCAGGATGATCAGGTCCGACTTCTGCCAGCCTTGGGTGATGCGATCTAGCTCGGTGTAGCCCGAGGGCACGCCACGCAGCTTCTGGTCGCTGTTTTTGGCATTCTGGATCTCGGTGATGGCCCTTCCGACCAGGTCTTGCATCGAGTTGTAGCTGCGGCGCAGGTTGTTCTCACTCACCTGGAAAAGCCGGTTCTCGGCGTTGTCGAGCAGGTCGAACACATCGGTGGTCTCCTCGAAAGCCTGGTTGATGGTCTCCGACGAGATGGTGATGAGTTCGCGCTGGATGTGCTTCTGCATGATGATACGCGCGTGGTACTCGACGTTGGCGGCCGACACGACGCGGTTGGTCAGCTTGGAGATATAGTAAGCGCCGCCCACGGCCTCCAGCTCGCCGGTCTGCTTCAGTTCATTGGTCACCGTGAGGATGTCGATGGGTTCCGACTTGCCGAACAGGTCCTTGATGGCCTTGAAGATCTTCTGGTGTGCTTCCTTGTAGAAGGCTTCGGGGGTCAGGATGTCGATGACTTCGTTGACGGCTTCTTTCTCCAGCATCAGGGCGCCCAACACCACCTCTTCCAGGTCGACGGCCTGGGGTGGGATGCGGCCTTGGCTGGCCAAAAGTTGTTCAGGGGTGGCGGAGGGCCTCCGCTGCATATTGTTTGAAAAAGGTCTGGTGAGTGTATCGTTAGCCATAAATTGTATCTCGAAAAAGAAGGTGTAAAAATCAGCTCATTTCGTGGGACAAAGGTATAATAATCTCTCCGCCCCAAAAGCGGAAAAACGTCAAGAGTTATAAACAGGGGCTTATTTGAAAAAATGTTGATAAATACTTTTAACTACCTCATTTTCAGCGATTAAGTCTTTTTTCGCCTGTTCATAACTTAACAAATCTTGTGTAAGCGCTTCAACAATTATCCTACTGTGTTCAAAGAGTTTAAGGTCGTGAAACACTGCCGCTGCCGTATGTTGTAAACTAAATCCGTCCTTGAGTAGGGGGTGAAACATTTCGGCATTTTGGAGTACTTCGCTCAAGTTGAAAACTTTGTACCCGAGGTGCTCGTTGGGGGTAAAAGTGACCACCAGGTCATAGTAGCGCAGTCGAGCCTCCATCACATCGAGTCCTTCCTGCCAGCGGCTGTGGTCGTCGAAGCAATCCCATAGCGTGTTGCCATTGGGCTCCTGGTCGCCGGAAAGGGCAAAGGCCAGCATCATCTCTTGGTAGGGCCGTGTGCCGTCGAGTTCTGGTACGGCGGGACGGTAGAACAGTGGGTTGAGATAGGCAATGCGTCGTGGCTTGGGGTCGGGTGCTTGGGCAAATAAGGCCTTGAAGTCGATGCTATAAGGCACATTGGGATCTTCTTGAGGGATGTTCCTCCAGCAGTGGCCACGGAAATCGCAAGGGTAGGGATCGTTGCAGTGTGGACCTACCACCACCTGAGGCGCGTGGGGGAGGGCCACCACCTGTTTTAGGCGTTCCACGTTGGCAGCGATGGTGGCTTCTTGCTCGCGGGCATAGTCCATGGCGGAGACGAGCTGAAACAGCTGTCTCACGTCGATGGGTCCTTGTTTCACATAGCCGGCGTTGAGGTACATCAGCTGGAAGTCGGAGAGTGGCACTCCGCAGCCGTGCAGCACATAGTATTGCAGGGCAGCGTCGTTATAGTAGGTGGTGCTGAGCTTCAGCGAGCTCTTCACCTCGATGGCTTTCCATTGGTCGCCGTCGCGTACCAGGATATCCACCATGATGAGCGTGTCGTTATGTTGGAACACCGCCTCGTACATCACGTTGATGTCGGGGTTATGGAGTTTTTCCATGGTCTCTTTCACCCTTCTAGGGAACTGTGAAGGCGAGTTGGGTGTCATGTTGACGCCACCGGGGAAGTACTGTTGTGCCAGGATGCCCACATCGGTGCCCCGTTGGAATTTGGCCCGTTGCTCGATGCTGAGCCTGTCGCGCAAGTAGGGGTGCTTCTTGGTCATGTACAAGGCTTTCTCGCACTGAAGCCCTTTGATATAGGTCGATTTCGATAGGATGTGCATGGTTAGCGGATTTGCTGGAAGTCAGTGTAGCGTCCGGTGGCTTCGTGTGCTTCTATCTTGATATCAATGACCTTGGAGTAAGGAGTGCCTTCGCCGCAGAGGATGCTGAAACGGACTAGGTCTTCTTCTTCGCCTTCAGCTTCGATGTGGACGCAGCCTTCCTCTTGGTCGTTCTCCACGAAGCCCTTGATATTATGGTCTATGGCGTATCGGTGCACATAGCGTCGGAACCCAACGTTGAACACACGGCCGTAGATGCGTATGGAGTAAGCTTTCATGGTGCAAAGATACCATTTTTGAAAAACTTTTGAAATCTATTGAAAAACAATTATCTTTGCACACAATAACCCATCGTCCTCACGTAATCGCGCAGGCGACCTTAAAACAAAGATTGAGTCAGAGATACAAATAACTGAATATTAAAAACATATAAAAGCGTTTTTGCTTTTCTTAGTATACCCGAAATCGCCAAATTTCTAAATGTACTACACGGAAAAGTGGAAAGCGCTCACGGTTTATCCGTGAGCTAATCCGTTTGTAGTACAGGCTTTGGCGAGCCTCGGGTATAGACAGAAGTTCACGGATTTTTTTGTGGGTCTTCTTAAAAGGCGGGCAGATTCGCTCTTTTAAGAAGAAAACATGGCCAAGAAACAAAGCTTTTCTCATATAACCGCCCAGGAAGCACTCGAAGCAATTGCTGATGTACTAAAAGCCGACAATCTCCCCTATGAACTTCTTCGCATCTTCTGTGGCTACGGCGATGCATCTCTCCAACGTGTCCGTGATGGTCGCGACAACAAATCACGTGCTCCTCAAACTATCCTCGTAAAGGACAAGTTAGTTTACCGTCCCTTTAAGAAAGGCTCAGAGCCGATGGATGTCATCATCGCTCTCCGCAATGATGCTTCTGTCACCCGGCACAATCCTCGGCTCTACATCACCTGTGATGGAACGGCACTAATCGCATTCGACCCGAAAGATGATGATTTTTACGAAGGAGCATTAGAAACCCTATGGCGTGACTTCGAGTTTTTCAAGCCCTTGGCTGGCATCGAAAAATTTCGCAACTATGAAGAGGCCGAAGCTGATGTCAAAACCGCCGAACTAATGGCAAAGTTGTACGACGACATCTGTCGCTACAACGATTTTCGCGAC
>JAILBC010000172.1 GCA_024681295.1 Bacteroidales bacterium | reverse complement strand
TCGGTACAGCTTCAAGTGAACGCTGGCATTGCTAAGCCTAAAGAGTGGTACATCGTACCATTCCCCATTATCGACCAAGCCATTCATTACATCATTGAAGGCAAGCCGGTGGCATACGACCATAACATACAAGAACTAATCTTATTGTAATACGACTATGACTGAAAGCATAAACATACAACCAGATAGTCCTTTCAAAATTGGCACCTCAGGTAAATTCAAGTTGCTAATAAAAAGCGTGACAGAGAGGTTCGGGGACTTTGAATACTTGCTGATTGATGCCGAAGAAAAGGAATACAAAGCCATCGCAAAGGCTTTATATGCAGAGGGGCAGATACTGCGTTGTATGGTCTCTTTCAAAGTGGAGAGAGCAAAACTTGTGGTTGAGAGTGTTGCTGTCTGTAGTAAACAGGATTTTGCGTCACCAATTCCTGTTGAAAAAAAGATTGTGAACGAAGAGAAACAAGATAGTCAAAAAGTAAAAAAAACTCCAAAGACCAAAGCAAAAAACACCCCAAAGGCCAAGGCTGAAAGCACGCGACCCACCCAAGCTTCCATAAAGCATTTAAACACAATAGAAGAGGTTAAAAGACTTATAGAAGCAAAAGAAAACGGAAGCACTGTTGAAGAATTGAAATATGATATATTAAGGTTACGTCAAATTATTGTTAGTAACAAATTGCAGAGTAAAATAATCAATGAGTGCGGTCGAGAGAATTTGTTATGGATACTATATAAAGCAAAAAAATACAGTAATTCGCGAGATTCACTAAACAGAACGCTACGTGATAGTTGGGTAAAGTGGTTTAAAGAAAACTATGAAACATTAAGAAATAGCCATTTAAAAGAGCCCCCCTATAATGAAAAAATCCAAAGAACAGCAGGTTTTGTGGACTTTGTTGAAATTATGGAATCTTCAGAATCTGAAAACAGTTTTTTCTTGAATGGGCTAAAAAAATGTGAGAGTGTTGCAAAAACAAAGCACTTTTACAGTGCGCCCAAACAAAGAAATGAAAACAAAACATATGTCATGAAGGCCTCTCCCCTTGATACAAGAAAAGCCTGGGGCAGTCCATATAGGCCTGCAAGAGGATAAATGAAATGCACAAATTATATAATCATCAAAACTCATAATCATGAACGCACAGGGAAGAAAAGAGATTGCGAAGTACATCGCATCACTCGAAGAAATCAAAGACAAACTCGATTCCATGAAGGATGAAGAGCAGGACAAATTTGATAACATGCCAGAAGGTTTGCAGGAAAGCGAACGCGGAGAAGCAATGCAAGAAGCCATCGAGCAACTTGAAACGGCTTGCGACAATCTTGACGAAGTAATCAGCGCGTTAGAGGAAATCTAATCTTTGGCTTAACAAAAACACAACACAACATGGGATTCATTGCAATTGTAATTTTGCTCGCCTTGCTTGCCGACGGAGGCAAATACTTATTTGGTAATGGCAAAGGTGGATTATTCAAATAAGAGGTTGCGTGCTGATAGTTTCAACGAGCAACCAAATTGTTCGTTCCAAATCAATCATTGATGAGATCAATGATTACATCAAATTATTAATTGGACTGAAACAAGGTGGAATTGTCTTTGACAAGAATCTAGAGTTGGTGTTTCAAATTGCAGGAGGATGATACGTTGCTGTTGTTTAGTATGACAAGGAGCATTAAGGATATGAAGGACAACTAGTGAAGGCAAAACAATGGGGCTTCTTTTTTGTAAAACACTCTCTGACCATCTTGACGCGGGAATCGATAACTTAAAATAGGAATAGTCTGAAGATAAAAAAAAGACTTGTTCCTCCGTAGATATTGAGTTAATCATGCTTAATAAAGATTTTTTTTGTCAATTAATCCTTGACAACTGAATTTTATTATTATTTTTACAAAAATTAATTTCAATATAAAAATAGTACTAATAGATATATAAACATATATACGAACCAACAAACTAACATAATAAAAATTAAAGAATGAAAAATCAGATGATTAACACAGAAAAACTAAAAGCTATTCTTAGCAGGAAAGTCAAGCTGAATGACGGTGAAAGAACTATTAACATTAACATTGGAGAAACAGCAAGAGAAATGGACTGTAAATTCAATGATGTTTTAAATGGGTTAAAGCGTTTAGAATACTCTAAAGAGATAAAATGCTTAACTGCATTGACTAAAGAGGAGTATGTCCTCACGGTAATGGAGAAATCTTCAATCTTAAAATATTAGATTATTCAGGCGTTATCTTGCATCTTTCACAAAACACGGTTTATATGGCTACAATGGGCGAAATAATGAAAGATCCTTCTAAGGCAACAGAAGAGGATGTTAAGGCTTTGAAGGGTATATACCACACTATTAATTCATTAAAAGAAAAGTTGAGCCCCTTTGAAGGTATTAAAGAAGATTCTGGTAGAACAATAAACGAACTCGCGAAATCATTCTATCAAGAAAACCTTATTTTATCAGCTGTTCTTGAGGCTTTTGCATATCAAAACAAATACTCTTTTGCGAATCTAAACAAATGGGTATTCAACTATGTTGACAACGATTTTATATGGGGAGTTTCTATACCAAATTATTATAGGTGTGTGGCAAAATTATGCAATATCGGTCTTTTGAAAGCAGAGTTTAAAGATGAAGGTGATAATAATCCATTTATAACAATTACTGACCAAGGAATAGAAGCATTGAGACAACAGACTTATGCAAATTTGGCTCAGTCTGCTCTATTCAACTATCAAGCTAGTAAACTGAATGAGCAGTCGGTAAAAATGAATGAGCAGTCTGTGGAATTAAACAAAACGATAAAAAGGTTAACGGTTGCATCTGTCGCTGTTGCATTTGCCGCATTGTTAGTGGCAGTTGTTGCTTTGTTTAGGTAACTATGAACAAATACGATGAAGAATTGCTGAAAAACAGCCCGAGCATGATAAAGGGCATTGCAGTTGAGGCGGACAGACTGAATGGTGACCGTCATTTGATGTTCACATTGGATGATGTGCGTGGAATGACGGAATTCGGGCTTGCACTTGGTGGTCAAATCAGTGAGGCGGACAATGTTAGTGCCGGGAAACTGATAACAGAATGTATCATTGGTGGTGCTTTGATTGGTGCCTTTATTGCCTTAATGGCTGCTAACTTTGCGAACAAAATAGCCAAAAGGGATAACACATTACTCCTATTCCAACCAATTCAACTACCCGACCTCTACAACGCGGAAACGAACGCCAGACTTGACGCATTGGAGCGGATGTATCATCTGCGGTGAAAATACAAACAGCTGCTTTTTTCGTCTTCCACTTGCAGGAATCAAAAGTTTGTTGTACTTTTGCAGTCTAAAAAAGCCAATTCCGTATGTGGTCCCTGTTAAGGGGTACTTGCTTTGTACGGTTGGCTTTTTTCTTTTGTTTCGATTTTATTAATACAGTATTGGACGTGTTTCTTGTCGGAACGAATTCCAATGGTTAGCTTTACCTTGAAGTTTAAACCCTCTTTTGGACCGAGAAGATCGTAGTATAAAATTGCCATGTTTTTATAGCCGTTTTTTGATTGAGTTCCCTTCTTTGTTTTCTCATAAACAGGCTTGTTCTCGTCGCCAATAGCGTTTTTAACGATTTCTTCCAAGTGTTTGACGGCGTATGTCGATTGCCAATTTTTGGAAGCCGTGTTTATTGTCTTTTTATCGCTTTCATTTTCGACGATAAACACATCAACTCCAAGATAATCATTGAAGATTTTGTTTATTCTCCCTTCTCTCTGAAGTTTCTTCCAAAGCCTTTGGTAATAGCTTCTAATTAAAGCCATTCTCTCTTTGCTGCGATGTTTCGCTGTTGGAATACCGTTGATAAACTCTGGTAAGACATTGGTTTCGGAAGTGTTTTCTTTGATTGTAGTTTTTGTGGTTTTCATTTTGAAGTGGATCTATGTTTTAAAAGCTATTAACTGTCATTTGAATGACAAAACATAGTTCACTTGCATCTCGCTGCAAAGATAATAAAAAAAGTACAACAGTACAGCGATTTTGAATTGAAAACTTGTTTACCGTGATTGCACAATCTGCTATTTACGCTCTTACTACATTCACCATCTCCCGTATCGCCTGAAAACCCTCTTTGACAGGGAACAGCGGGAAAGTATGAAACATCCCTGGATATTCCAATGATCTTAGTGGAAGACCAAGTTCGTGCATACGTTCAGTCAGGAGTAATGCATCCACCTTCAGAATTTCATTGCTGCCGTAAATTAACAGGGTGTTCGATGGAAACGCCTCGAGGTCGCCGTAGATGGGACTGACCCACGGATGGGTAGGGGGTAACTCGCCCTGCCAGCCGCCCATGATCTGCTCGATGCGCTCTAACTTGATCATCTCATCCAAAGGCTGCAAGGCTACCATGGCATCACGTCGGGAGAAGGCGTTATCGACGCAAGGCGACATCAAAACCAAGCCAGAGACAGGCTGCATGCCTCGTTTGGCAATCTCTTGGGTCATCGACATGGCCATGTTGGCACCAAAGGAATCGCCCATCAGAACTATTTTTGAAGCACTCAAAGGCATCATATAACGCTCATAAAAGTCCATCATCACCGCCATGTCGTCGACACAGTGATACTCGGGATACTTCGGGTAGATGGGCATAATGACCTGACAATGGGTACGGAGGGCCAAGTCGTGCACAAAGCGCCAGTGGAAGAACACGGGCTGGTAGATGCAAGCACCGCCGTGAAGGTAAAGGATCACCCGTTCAGGATCGCGCCTAGGCTCCGACGAAAACACTTGCATGACAAATCCGTTGGAGGCCTCAAACCGGCTCTCGCTGAAATGTCCACGGTGCAGCCTCGGCACGCGCACAGGCTTGCTGTTGATCTTACGGCAATGCTCCAACTCCTCCTGGACCTGCTCTGGCGTGGCGTCCTTCAGGTTGGCGAACATCGCTTTCAGATATCGCTCGGTGAACTGCTGGCCGGCACTCATGGATTAAAGGCGCTGGTAAATCTTCAGGTCGAACAAAGGCGCCGCAGCCATGATATGGTCGAAGAGGTCGCTTTGGATTTCCTCGTATCTGGTCCAGTCTTTCTCCAAGCTGAACACATACACCTCCAGCGGAACACCGAACTCGGTAGGCTGCAACTGGCGCACCATCCGCGTCATATTCTGGTTGAGGTTCGGGTTCGACTTGAGGTAGGCGGTGATATAAGCCCTGAACACGCCAAGGTTGGTCTGTTGGCGACCGTTGATGATTTGTGAGGTGTCAATTTGGTTGGCCTGGTTGTATTCGGCGATGTCCCTCTCTTTCTGCTCCAGATAGGGACGCACACGTTCAATCTTCTTGTAACGCTCAATCATCTTTGGGGTGCAGAATTGGATGCTCCGTGTATCGATGGTGATGCTGCGCTTGATCCTTCGGCCGTCGCTCTCCGCCATCCCACGCCAGTTGGTGAACTGGTTGGTGACCATCGAGGAGGTAGGGATGGTGGTGATGGTGTTGTCGAAATTCTGTACCTTCACGGTAGTCAGATTGATTTCAGTGACGGTGCCGTCGGCATCGCCCATCACAATCCAGTCGCCGATGCGAAGCATGTCGTTCACTGTCAATTGGATGCTGCCGACGAAACCGAGGATGGTGTTCTGGAAGATTAACAACAAAACCGCCGACATCGTTCCCAATCCGATGATGACGGAGCTGACTTTTTTGCCCATCAGGAAGGAAATGATCAACAGCACGCAGAAGATGATCAAGATGATTTTGATGGTCTGCACCAGGCCTTTCATGGGTTTCATCTTGGCAGTTTGGTGCATGTCGTAAATGTCGCTGCCGGCATTGACGACTGAGAACAGCACCATGGTAATCACCACGATGATATAGATGATGGTGAAGTTGAGCACAAAATGCTGCACGTTGGGGAAGTCGGGAAGGATTCCTGTATAGCTCTTCATCAGCAGCACGGCGGGAATCATCAGGCAGAGGCGCATCAGCACCTTGTTGTTGATGATCTGGTCGTCGTACTTCGACTCGGTCTTCAGGATGGCCTTATAAATGGTTTTCTTGATGATGAATCGGGCCAAATACATCAGCAGAAAGCCGAAGATGAGCACTAGGACCAAGGTGAGACCTTGCGATAGCATGGCGGTGTAATAAGTGTTGGCGCCGATGCTAGTGAAGAAATGGGTTAGAGAGGCTACAATTTTTGATATCATGGGAATACGATTATTTTATACTACAACGTGAAGCGACAAAGGGTTGATCTTGATGTGGAGGTCTTTCTCGAACATCCTCGACTCGCCGTCGATGTTCAGCACGGCGGCCTCGGGACGGATGATGGTGGCCTCGGGCACCTGAAGAATGTCGACCTTGGGGGCCTTGTCCATGTGGCTGCTCAGGAAGAAGCTGCCCACGATGGGAAGCTCCAGGGGGTTGGGCTTGCGGACGATGCAGAGGTCCACCTTGCCGTCCCATAGTGAGGCGTTGGGGGAGATGGGTACGTCGTAGCCCATCTGGTTGGAGTTGGCAAACGAGATGAAGAAGGCCTTGGTGGTGAAGGTGCGGTCGCCGAGAATCAAGGTGTATTCCTTCTCGCCGAGGGTGAAATAATTCTTGACGATATAGCGCAGATAGGTGTTGAAGCCGTGTCGGGTATCATGGGCATAGTCGTCGGCCACCTGGGCATCGTAGCCCGTTCCAGCGATGCTTATGAAAGGCACGTCGTTGACCGTCACCGTGTCGATACTGCAGACGGCCATGCGGTTGATCAGCTCCAGCGCCTTCATGGTGTCGAGGGGGATGTTCAGGCATCGTGAGAGCCCATTGCCGGAGCCCACGGGAATCAGCGCCATGGCGATGTCGGTGCCAATCAGCTTCGTGCCCACCTCGTTGATTGTGCCATCGCCACCGGCCACTGCCACCACGTCGTGATGGAGGTCGATGGCTTCCTGGGCAAGCACAGCGGCATGACCAGCATACTCCGAGACACGGATCTCGTAGTCGAAACGGTCGCTGCGGATGACTTGCTCGATTTGCTCAGGCAGCTTACTCTTGCTTGATTTCCCCGCCACGGGGTTCAAGATAAAGCGTATTTTTTGCTTGCTCATGATAGGCCTCTTTATCAACAAACAAATGATTATAGATGAATCTATTATTATATTCTTGGATTATTTTCTTCATAATCATCGCCAGGTCCTCGCATTGGATTCGGTCAATCAGATTGTCGCTGAGCTGGCGGTCGCGATGGATGTTGAATACCCCGAAGGTGTTGTCGCCGTCGGACTGCACCAGATAGCGCCCGTCGCTGAACTGATAGGTCTGGTTGATGTAGGCGATGAAACTGGGCTGGGTCACGGTGTCGAAGAGGTTGCGCCCGAACGAGAACACGGTGTCGTTGATGCCCAGTGCCGAGAGAATGGATAGGTTGAGGTCGGCCTGCTGGGCCAGCTCTTTGCTGTCAACAGGAGAAATGCGTGAAGGCATATAGAACGCAATTGGGATAGAATACATGCCCCAGATGTTGCTGTACTCCGGCAGATAATGCTCGGTGTTGGCGTGGTCGGCGGTGATGACGAACAGCGTGCTGTCGTACCACGGCTTGGTGGCGGCTTCTTCGAAGAAATCGCGCAAGGCGCAGTCGGCATAATACACGGTCTTCTCGAAACCGCTCCAGAGATAGGCCTCTTGGGGTAGTTCGAAGCCTTTGGGAAGGGTGTAGGGATGATGCGATGAGAGCGTGTAGATGACTGCTGCAAAAGGCTGCTCGAAGCCATCCATCGTGTTCAGACTGTATTGCAGGAAAGGTCCGTCGAAGATGCCCCAACGACCATCGAAGTCGTCGTCGTTATTGTATTCCGTACGGCCATAGTAATGTTCAAAGCCTGCATTCTGGGCGTAGACATCGAAGTTCATGGTGCCGTTGTTGCCCCCGTGGAACATGGCCGTGAGGTAACCTCGCTCTTGCAGCGATTTTCCGAGACCGTCGACACGGTTGTTGAAGTAGGGCGAGGAGGTGAAGTCGACATCCATCAGGGACGGGATGCCGGAAAGGAGCGAAGGCAACGCCTCGATGGAGCGACGCCCGTTTGCCCGGCCGTCGAAGGTCAGGCTCTGTTCCAGCAAGCCATCAAGGAAAGGCGTCAAAGGATACCGCCGGTCGGGATTATAGTAGCCGGTCATCTCTTGGCCGATGCTCTCAAGCACGATATACACCAAATTGGGCTGGTACCCTAGACTATCGGTGATAAAGCGGTTGGCTTCGGTGGAGAAATGGATGGGGGAGAAGTCGACATCCTCCAGACCCTCGTAGTCCTTCTCTACCAAACCATGGCTGGTGGAGCTCTTCACGATGGTGAAGGGCGTGTTCAGCACGATGGGCACATTCTGCGAGTCGGCATAGCGCAAGGCAGTGGTCATATTTACCGGCTTGTTCTGCAGACCGCCTCGGGCCGCTAAGATGGTAAGGACCGTAAAGACCAGCAACGACATCCACTGAATGAAAGGCCAATGGGTGTTTCCCTCGGCTTGATCGGCCTCCAGACGGGTGCGCTTGCTCACCACCACCAACACCAGCACAAATAGGACCATCAGCACAAGCATAAACCAGTAGTCGGCGACTACCTGACCCAGGATGGCCCAGATGTTCTCATCAGGATTGCCTAAAAACTGGAACAACTCGGAAGTCATTCGCTTGCCGATGAACCGGAAATAGATCACATCCACCATGTTGAGGATGATGATGACCGAGTTGACGAAGACATAATAGACGCTCATGATGCTCTGTATCACCCTGTTATAGATGAATTTGAAGGGCAGGCAGAACAAAAGGATCATGGGCATGTTGGCGTAGGCAATCACCACCAAGTCGAATCTCATGCCGACAAGGTAGAGCCGCAGGGCTTGCCTGAGTGAAAGATGATGAAAGAAATCGGTGTTGAAGAGGTAGATGAGCCAACGGCTGACGGAGAAAAGCAGGAGCACGATAACCAACCTTAACAATAGCCGTACCGCCGGTGTGTTGAACCAATTCAACTTTTTCTTCTTATATGTAAAGGCGTTCATTTTTTCTCGAAAAAAACATCGGCTGCAAATATAACTATTTATTCAATAGTGGTATCTTTGCACATTACAAATATTAAAATCCCCATGAAGAGAATCAGCGTTTTCATCATCCTTATCTCATTGGTTTTCAGCTTAAAAGCCCAGGAGAGTTTTCCGCAATATCCCTCGCCGATGGACATCCCCGTCTATCTGAGCGCCACCTTCGCTGAACTGCGACCCAACAGTTTCCATGCCGGTGTCGACATCAAGACCCAGGGCGTGGAGGGCAAGCGGGTGTATGCTGTGGCCGACGGCTACGTGAGCCGTATCGGGGTGTCGCCCTACGGCTACGGCAACGTGGTCTACATTACCCACAACGACGGCTATACCTCGGTCTACGCCCACCTGCAGAGCTTCAGCAAGTCCATCGCCAAGCAGGTGATCGACTACCAGTACCGTAACAAGACCTTCTCGGCCAGCATCTATCTCTCTAAAGAGACGCTGCCCATCAAAGCTGGCGACTTCATCGGTCTCTCGGGCAACACGGGCAGTTCTGGTGGTCCTCATGTCCATTACGAGATCCGTCATACCAAGAGCGAGAAACCAGTCAACCCGCTGTATTTCGGTCTTCCTGTGACCGATGACGTGCGGCCCAACATCAAAGGCCTGGCGGTGTATCCCATCGACGAGGAGTCGACTGTGGAAGGCAAAGGCGAGCCCTCCTATTTCAGCGTAGAGAAGAAAGGCAAGGAATATATCCCGAAAGGGAAGGAGTTTGTGTATGCCAACGGCACCATTGCCTTCGGCATCAACACTGACGACCAAGTGGGCAGTTCACCCAACAAAAACGGTCCCTTCGCCTATGAACTCTACCTCGATGACGTGCTGAGCTTTCGCTTTGTGTGCGACAGTTTCTCCTACAGCGAGCCCAAATACATCAACAGTCTTATCGATTATAAGCGCTACAAGGAAAAGAGCAACCGTTATGTCCGCACCGAGGTGGACCCAAACAACCGTCTTTCGATGTATGAGTTGAAAAAGGGCGTCACCAAGGTGAATGAAGGCGATACCATTGCGGTGTGTTTCAAGATTTTGGATTATTCGGGCAACACCTCCGTGGCCGCTTTCAAGCTGGTGGGCGTCGCCCCGGTCGTGGTGGAACGTGAACCCCTTTCGCGCAGTCACTACTTCGTCAAAGCCGACGGAAGCCTGAATAACCATATTGAGATCGAAGACTTCCAGGTCAGCCTCGAGAAAAACACACTGTTCCGCGATACATGGATGTACACTGGAGCCACCGATCCCAAGGGATGCTGCTCAAGATGTTACCAGTTTGGCGAACCTACCCAGGCCGTGTTCAAGACCATCACCGTCCGTATCAAACCCGAGGAAAAATGGGCCGGCAACTCCAAACTTTACATCGCCTATTTCGAGAACGACGGCAAGATTTCTTCCCTGGGCGGCAAACTCTGTTCCGATGGTTACGTGGAGACCACCACGCGTTCTTTGGGTAAGTACGCTTTGAAGATTGACTCGATTGCTCCAGCAGTTAAAATTCAGAATTTCAAAGAAAATGACACGGTTACTTCAAGTAATACTTTAAAAGTGAAGATTAGTGATGACATGACAGGAGTGGAGACCTTCAACATGTACGCCAACGACGCTTGGATCTTGGGTAAGTACGACGCGAAGAACAACCTGTTGTACTACGAGGTCGACAACCACATGAAGGCTGGCGACAACACGGTGAAGGTCGTGGTGAAGGACGGCGTGGGCAACACCACCACCAAGAAGGTGAAGGTCTACCGAAAATAAATTGGAAAGTTTTTCAACATTTTGTTGTGTTTTGAAATAAATCCGTATTTTTGTTGCATACATTAATACGGATTTATTTTTATGCGAGATATAGAGCAATACAACAATCTTTCAGCTGCGGATTATTATGACGCGGTTTCTATTCCCGAGGAACCGCCCGTGGAAGCCGTGTATTATCTGCTGGAAAGGCGGTTGCATCGGGCCTTACACCGAGTATTCGAATTGCATGGCTTCGGTCTAAGCGACGAATTTGAGGATACCGTCGACGAGTTTTTCCTCTATCTCTACGAAGGTAGTGGACAAGGGAAGCCGTTCGGCATCGTCCAAAGCATCCTGAACAGAGAGGCCTTCTTCGGGTGGATTTTGTCGACCTACCGCAACTTCCTGATGAACAAAGCCAAGGAGGAGATCAAGCGGAAAGCCCTTCAGGAGCAGGCCCATTTGGCGACTGGCGGAGAAAGCCCAGGGCTCGATAAGGAAACCATGATTGGCTATATGGCCTCGGCCATCGCTTATGCCGATCAGCGTTTCATACCCTCAAACCTCTTCATCTTTTACCGTTCACTGCTTTCATTGCTCGACCACGGCCGTGCCATCCCTCAGGAGGAGATGGCTGAGGCCATGAAACTACATCCTGTGACTTACCGGGTGCGCTGCAAACGGCAACGCGATAGTTTTCAGGGTTTTATCCTCACGCAGGAGACAGGACACCATCTCGACCTCGACCGACGGCATGAACTGATGAGGCTCTGCATCGAAGAGGAGTTCAACCGACTCTATGACCTGCTGATAGGCTACTACAACCAGGTGTTGGAGCAATTGCCCGACAAAAACGATATCAGGGCATTGCGGCTGAAATACCATCAGGAACAAGGGGTGATGATGCACGAGGAGACTGGCTACGGCTTCCGTTATCACATGGAAGTGGAGTCGCTTTACAAGGCGCTGAAGTCGTATTCAACTTCTTGAAGGAAGAGTCCCTGGGCAGGCACCGACTCGCCAGCGGAGCAACGGTCCTTCTGCTCGATGACCTTTTTGAATTCATCCAGCGTCATCTTGCCCTTGCCTACCTCAAGCAGGGTGCCCACGATGGCTCGTACCATGTTGCGCAGGAAACGGTCGGCCTTGATACGGAACACCAGCAAATCATCTTGTTCAAACCAACGCGCCTCCATAATCTTGCAGTTGTTGGTCTTGACTTGGGTGTGGAGCTTGCTGAAACTGGTGAAATCGGTGTATTCCTTCAGAAGGTCAGCAGCTTGTTGCATTTTTTCGACGTCGAGTGGCCCGTAATAGGCGTAGGCGTCGTCCTGATGGAAGGGGTTTTTGCCGCGGACGATTTGGTAGTGGTAGGTGCGCGAGAGCGCATCAAAACGAGCGTGTGATTCGGGGTTTACTTCCCAGATACGATAAACTACGATGTCGTTGGGAAGAAACACATTGAGGCGGTAAGCGAGTTCACCGCAATTCTCTATCGGACTATCTACGTTGAAATGAGCGTAGTAGCATCGTGCGTGAACGCCAGTGTCGGTTCTGCCACACCCTGTAACCTCGGTCGTATGACCAAGCTTAATGCTAAGGCAGCGTTCCAACTTCGCTTGAACGCTGGGTGAGTGGGGCTGAGCCTGCCAGCCGCAGTAGTTGGCGCCGTTGTAGGCCAGATGGATAAAATACCGTTTCATGTCCGCAAAATTACAAAATCCCTTATCTTTGCCAACAAATTCATGACGATGAGAACGAGTTTTTTTTCTGACGACACCATCTGCGCTGTAGCCACACCGCATGGCATGGGC